>JAZLHR010000120.1:0-31841 GCA_045616945.1 Lachnospiraceae bacterium
AAGAGGACCCTGAGGGGTCCTTTTTTGTTGCATCTGCGCAGCTGCAAGAGATCACAAACCGCAGAGGTTCGTCAGCCGAAGGTGTCGACTATAAATACGTTCTTTTTTCTTTGTCAGCTGCAAACACCGCCCCTGGTCCACCCCTTTTCTAACGTCAGCCGTGAGAGCCTTCTTTGCCCCTCTTTAACGTCAGCCGCAAGTGCCGCCCCTGCTCCCGCCCCTTTTCCAATGTAAGCCGCAAGTGCCGCCGAGAACTGCGCGGTGTCAACGAACACCGCGCATTCAGCGAAGCGCCGAACGGAAACGCATCAGGCGTTTCCGCAGAGTCGCGAGCGGTCGGCAGGGCACGCAGCGGCGAGGCTTTCAGCCACAAAAAAAGCCCCCCCGGCGAAAATCGCTTTCAAGGCGTGCAGGGAAGAGTGGGAGGGACCGGGAGGCAGGGAGGGGGCGGCCTCGCAACTCGGTCCCCTCCCTGGCCTCCCGGAAAACTAGATTATGAGGGAAAAATAGTGTTTAGCCACGCCCCGGCGGTTGGTGAGGGAAGGGGCAGTCGCCCCAGCCCCTGCGAGGTTGGTGAGGGAAAGGGGCAGTCGCCCCAGCCCCGGAGAGGTTGATGAGGGAAAGGGGCAGTCGCCCCAGCCCCGGCGAGGTTGGTGAGGGATAGGGGCAGCCGCCCCAGCCCCTGCGCCGCCGCAAGAGAGCGCGAACCGCAGAGGTTCGTCAAACTTCATCCGCCCTCTCCCGCAGACTCGCATTTTCCTCCTCCGCAGCCCGGATCTCTTCCAACCGGGTCAATACGGCGCGGACCTTCAGCTCCCATTGATCGCGCAGATTCTTTACGTTGCGGACCTCCCGGATGCGGCCGTCCAGCTTTTCGATCTGCGAAAGCAGCGGCTTTTTTTCTTCGTCAATGGCAGAAAGACGCTGCTCGGATCGGGCCAGAAAACCGTACAGATCCAACAGCTTTTTCAAATAGCCTTCCAGCGTGGCCGCCAGCTCCGCCGGGGGTTCGCTCGGCTTCTTGGCTTCGTCTTCCGCAGGCTTCTTTGCTTCATCTTTCGACTTCTTTGTTTTGCCCCCCGCAGGCTTTTCATCGTGCGTCTCTTCCTTCTTTCCGGTCGGAAGATACCGCTCTTTCAGCGCATCGAGGACTTCCAGATTATGTTTCTGGACACGGACGGAATCCAGATCGCGTCCCAGCCGCGTGTAGACGGCAAACAGGAAGATCGAGACAGGCAGTGCGAGCATGGACAGCGGAGGCAGTTCTCCCCGCAGTCCTTTGATCAGCGGAACAAACAGCAAAAATCCGCTGATCAGGCACAGACATGACAATACTTCGCGGACTTGTGCAGGCAGTTTGTGGGGCTTATCGTAATGTTCATCGTAATAAATCAGATATTCCTTCAGATCGGCCAGCTTTTTCAGGTCCTTCTGCACGGTGTCCTTTGCGGGAATCTTAAATTCTTTCAGCAGCTCTTTTTTGCGCTCCAGCTTTGAGGAAATGGCGTTCTGCTTCTGTTCCAGGGTATCCAGAGCGGCGGTCAGCTCGGCCCTGCCGGCGCTTAATGCATCGAAATCTTCCCGGGGCGCAGGCAGCGGCCTGTCTTCCAGAACAGCAGCTGCGTGCAGCAGATCTTCCTTTTCCTGCGCATCGATCTCCCGGCACTGTGCCAGCAGCTTTTCACGGCGCTCTGCCAAGAAAGCTTCCCGTTCCAGACCCTCCAGTGCCGGAACAGAGTCGTCCCGCACGGAGCGGATCCGTCCGAGGCGGGCCAAAGCCTCGCAGTCGGGGCGGAAATCCGGCGCCGATTCACCGGTGAGGGTCACGGAAAAAATGTGCTCCGGGGCATTGCTCAGCTGCCGCAATATGCGCTGCTCCAGGTCTTTCTGCGTGGAAGATGTATTTAATGTCAGGCGCAGCGTTTCGTAGCTGCAGGCCGAAAACGGCTTCCAGGTCACGGATAAGGATTTTCCGGTCAATTCGCCCAGATAATAGCCGTGCGTGCCGGTCTCATCCGCGCTGACCGGCTCCGGGGAGCCGGGATAGGCCAGCCGTCCCTCGGTGGAGATGCCCGGCTTATGGCAGTGTCCCAGCGCTACATAGGTCCAGCCCTGCGCCAGAAGCATGTCCGTGTCGATCGGCAGATGATCTTCGTCGCCGCCGTGTGCCAGCAAAATATGTCTTTTGCCGTCGGCGGGCACGGTCAGATTATCCAAACGGTTTTCCTTTAAGGTACGGCGGGAATAGCTGAAACCGTGGACCTCCAGATTCCACTGCGGGAAGACAACGGAGGACAGACAGGGAAAAGAGAGAAAAGTGACGCGTTCTCCGAAAATGAAGCGGGCATAAGCGGAAGCGGGGCGCACGAAATCATGCTCCCCGGCGATCATGACGACACGCGTTTCCGGCATGGTATCGAACACGTCACGAAGGTCGGTGAGTTGTGCTTCCGTGGGTGGGAAATGGAAAATATCCCCGGCCAGAAGCAGCAGGTCGATCTTCTCGCGGCGGCAGATCTCCGCCAGCTTTTCCGGAACGCGGGCGATCGCCTCGGCTCTTTCCTCGCTCCACGGATGTCCCGCATCCGGCGCGGCCCCGATATGTATATCAGCAGTATGTAAAAATCGCACGGAAAACCTCCCGGCGGCGCAGAAAATGAAAAGCGCAGCCATCCCTGTCAGTATACTCGTTCCCGGAAGATTAGTAAAGCAAAAGAGCTCCCGTAGGCCGCAGAAACGGTACTATTTCGGAATAAAAAAGATGAATTTTTGACTTCTGTTTCGTCTGATGGTATGATAGCAGGAGCGAAAGAGATACATGCACGATTTGTGTATCCATCACGCATCCGAAAGGAGCCGCATATGATAAAGATCAGGAATATATATCTGGATGGGACTGCCCTGGACAAGGCCTGCACGGTGGCGGAGTTTTCCGCTTTTCACCCGTTGGCGGCCATATCTTGGGCTGTCAGCTCCGATCTGCCGGATGGAAAGCAGGCCTGGTACGAGCTTTGCCTGACGGAGCAGAAAACGGGGAAGCGCCTTTTTGAGAGCGGCAGGGTCGAAACGGAGCGCCAGAGCGCGTCTGTGGATGTCTCCGGTTTTCCTGCCGGTATCAGTATCCTTGTCAGTCTGAAAGCGGCTTCCGCCGACGGCTGCGAGGCGGCGGATGAGCGGCTTCTGTTCAACGGGGCTCTCGACACGTTCCCGGGGCAATGGATCACCGGCGGGCCGGACGGAGAAAACAGAGTCTGGCATTTCTATACGGATTTTATGCTGGACAGGCGGGCTGCCTCCGCGGTGCTTTATACCTGCGGGCTGGGATATCACAAGGCATATCTGAACCGGACGGAGCTGAATGATGCGGTGCTGGATCCCGCGCACAGCAATTATGCCAAGGTCTGCTATTACCGGGTCGACCTGAATGCGGCGGAAATGCTGCGGGAAGGCCTGAACCGGCTGGAGATCAAGGTGGCGCCGGGCTGGCGCAGCAACCGTTCGGAACCGACATTTTCCAAATTGCTGGACCGGGATATCGAATTTTTCGGCGACAGTATGCTGTGGGCTCTGCTGCGGATCACCACGGAAGACGGTACGGTGCGGGATATCGTGACCGGGCCGGACTGGTTCCGGGCGGCAGGCGCACAGTCTTCGCATCTTTTTTACGGGGAAACTTTCCTGGCGGAAAGAAATCTCCCTTCGGACCGTTTGGAACCTCAGCCTGCGGAAGTATGCGGCGGTCCCGGCGGCGTGCTGCGTCCGATGCTCCTGCCGCCGATCCGGCAGCAGGAAACCTACCGGCCGACGGAGATCACTTCTCCGAAGCCCGGCATGTATGTGGTCGATTTCGGGCAGAATATCGCCGGTGCGGTCAAGCTGACCCTGCCTGCCGGAATGAAGGCGGGACAGACGTTCACGCTGCGTCATGCGGAAGAACTGAACGAGGACGGCACTCTTTTTACCGATACGCTGCGCGGGGCAAAGCAGCTGGATACATATATCGCCGCGGGGGATGACCGCGATCTGCGCGAATGGATGCCCGAATTTACTTACCACGGCTTCCGCTATGCGGAGATCACCGGGCCGATGCTGCCGGAGCGAGATGATATCACCGCAGTCGCACTGTATACCGATATCCGGAACCTGTCTTCGTTTTCCTGCGGCAGTGCGGTCATCAATGCGCTCCAGAAGAATCTGGTAATGACGGAAAAGGACAACCTGCATTCGATCCTGACGGATTGTCCGCAGCGCGACGAGCGCATGGGGTGGATGAACGACGGGACCGTACGCTTTGAAGAAACACCTTACAATTTCGATATATCCCGCCTGTTCCCGAAGGTGATGCAGGATATCCGCAGCGAGCAGCGCAGCGACGGCGCGTGCTCCTGCACGGCACCGTTCGTATTCGGACATATCCCGGCAGATCCGGTCAGCTCCTCTTTCCTGATGGCAGCAAAGGCCTCATTGATGCACTGCGGCGAACTGAATGCGGTGGATGAAATGTTCGACGCAATGGCAGCCTGGGAAAATTATCTTCTGTCCCGTTCCCCGGAGGGCACGGTGGACTATTCCTACTACGGCGACTGGGCCGGGCCGCGGTATGCCTGCAGCGGGGGCGCACATGGGGGCGTCAGCCGCGTGATCCCGGGCGAGATGATGTCTACCGGCTATTCCTATTTCAACTGTGTGACGCTGGCTGATTTTGCGCACCGCACCGGCCGCACCGCGGCCGCAGCCGAATTTACGGAAAAGGCGGAAAAAGTCCGTGCCGCATTCCTGAAAAAATGGTTTGACCCCGCAGACGCAGCCGTGGCAGGCGGCTCCATGGGCGCGCAGGCGTTTGCGCTGTGGCTGGGGATCCTGCCGCCGGAGTACGAACAGGCGGCTGCCCGTGTGATGCGGGATGATCTTGTCGGTCAGAACTATCAGTTCACGACAGGCAATCTGACCACCCGTTATCTGGTGGATATGCTGGCCAAATACGGCTATGCGGACGAGGCTTATGAACTGCTGACGAAGGAGACTTATCCTTCCTTCGGATATATGATCCAAAATGAAGCGACTACGTTTTGGGAGCGCCTGGAGCTCAAGAAGCACCCCGGCATGAATTCTCATAATCATCCCATGTACGGGGCTGTCGGCGCTTTCTTTTACCGGTATCTGGGCGGGATAACGCCGACCGAGCCGGGCTTTGCCCGCGTGCGGATCGAGCCGTATTTCCCCGAAAAACTGCTGTCAGTCCATGCGGTAGCCGATACCGTCATGGGAGAGGTGTCCGTTCGCTGGGCCAAACGCTACGGAAAGCTGCTGCTCTTCGTTCAGACGCCCTTCGGAATGACGGCCGATGTCGTGTTTGACGGGAAAGTATCCACCGTCGGCGCGGGATATCATGTGTTTGAAAAAGATCTTTGAAGGCCGCAGCGGCCGGATGGGCTGCCCCGGAAAGGAAAGGCAGGAATGACGACAGAAGAGAAAAAAAGAGCCATCGAAAAGGCATATGCCGATCTGGCGGTATCGTCCCCCGAAGTGCAGGAGATCCCTGCGTTTTTTCCCACGGAGGAACCCTTCCGGCATATCAGGGCCGTTACCTGCCGCGGACCGGAAAGAAAAGGCGGGAAAACAAAGGTATTTGCCTATATCGGTTTCCCGAAGGGCGCATCGGAGGACGCGCCGGTGCCCGGCGTCGTATTGGTCCACGGGGGTGACGGTCATGCGTATCTGCCGTGGGTGAAAATGTGGAACGACCGCGGCTACGCGGCCATCGCCATGGATCACACGGGCTATTTCCCGCATGAGGTCAATGCGGGCGACTGCGAAGAGACGAAAGGCTTTTCCTACGGCCTATCGGGCATTTTTTGCGAAGAAGGCTATGTAGACGCCCCCGATAATGACGGGATGGACAGCTCCGAGGGGGAGATCGAAGAAATGTGGATGTACCACGCCGTCGGGCAGGTCATCATCGCGCATAATGTCCTCCGCGGCGATAAGCGCGTGGATAAGGAAGAGATCGGTATTATGGGCATCAGCTGGGGCGGTGTCATTGCCTCCCTTGCCATCGGCTGGGACAGTCGTTTTGCCTTTGCGATCCCGGTTTACGGCTCCGGTTATCTGGAAAGGTCGCGCACCTGGATGAAGGACCACTTCTCCGGGGAGGCTGTCAAAGCCTTATGGTCTGCGGCGGACCGCTTCGGCAGAGTCAATTTGCCGGTGCTTTGGCTTGCATGGAACGATGACCACTGCTTTTCCATCAATGCCAATACCGCGAGCTATGCCGACACGGTCCGGAACAACCGGGCTGTTCGCCTGTCCTTCCTGCACCGGATGGGGCACAGCCATACCAAAGGCTGGAGCCCTGCCGAGAGCCTGCTTTTTGCGGATTCCGTCGTGCGCGGGGCTCCAGCTTTGGCGGGATTTGCCCGGCAGCCTGCAGGGCGCAGCATCCGTGTCAGACTGCAGAAGGACGCCGGGACCGATATTTGCGGCACAAGACTGTTTTATATCACCGAACCGCAGACCTTCAGCCGTTACAAAAAGTACAGTTTGACGGATACCTTCATGGATCAGACATGGGAGATCCTGCCCCTGGACTATGACGCGGCGGAATGTACGGTCACGGGAACGGTGCCTGCGGAAGCAGCCGCCTATTATATCGAGGTCACGGCAGAGATCGGCGGGGTCAGGGCGGTTTCCTGCTCGGAATTCATAGAATTGACGCCGCCTCCGGCATCTGAATAAACGCATATTGAGATTTTTGCGTTTGAATGGTATAATGGACCCGGATGATTATTTTTTACAGAAAGTGGTCCGTGTCAGCATGATCGGCAGCCGTTTTATCGTATGGCCCGTATTGCCCGGATGGTATGGCCGGCGTAAACAGCCGGAAGAGCGGGGGTACGGGCTTCCCGGATAAAAATGAATGAAAACGGCCCTGTTGCGGAAAAGGATAATATCGGACCCCGGGGCGGCGGAGCTCCTGCGAAGACTGCATAAAACGTTTTCGCGTTATGCAAAATTAAAGAAGGACTTTCCATTCTGTATCGGCTATGGTAAAATAAGAGAAAGTTCTTACGGGAGGCGCTTATGATCAAAAAACAAATGATCGCCATGCTTCTGGCCGGCGGACAGGGTTCGCGGCTGGGCGTATTGACGGAGGGCATGGCTAAGCCCGCGGTCGCTTTCGGAGGAAAATACAGGATCATCGATTTCCCTCTCAGCAACTGCGTGAATTCCGGCGTGGACACGATCGGTGTGCTCACGCAGTACAGTCCCTTAAAACTGAATTCTCACATCGGTATCGGCATTCCGTGGGATCTGGACAGGCAGGTCGGCGGCGTATCTATCCTGCCGCCCTATGAGCACAGCGGTGACAGTGAATGGTACACGGGAACAGCCAATGCCATCTATCAGAATATTCATTTTATTGAGCAATATAATCCGGATTATGTTTTGATCCTGTCGGGGGATCATATTTATAAAATGGACTACGCCGATATGCTGGAGCGCCATCAGGCGGCCGGCGCGGCGGTGACCGTTGCCGTTATGCCCGTTCCGTGGGAGGAAGCCTGCCGCTACGGGATCGTTGTGGCGGACGCAAGCGGAAAAGTGACCGAATTTGAGGAAAAACCCAAGCAGCCGAAGAGCAATCTCGCCTCCATGGGCATCTATATCTTTGATTGGCCCGTGCTGAAAAATGCGCTGCTCAAGCTTTCCGATGTGGATGGCTGCGATTTCGGCAAGCATGTCATTCCCTACTGCTTCCGCGAGACCGATAAGCTGTACACCTACGAGTTTACCGGTTATTGGAAAGATGTCGGCACATTGAGCTCCTATTGGGACAGCAATATGGAATTGCTGGAAAATGAGCCCGAGTTCAATTTCTATGAAGATTTTTGGCAGATCTATACGGCCAATGAGTCCCTGCCGCCTGCATTTATCGGCAGCAAGGCGACGGTGGCGTGCAGTATCATCGGCGACGGGAGCGAGGTCGAAGGGCGCGTGCGCCATTCCGTGGTCGGTTCCCGCGTGACCGTGAAGGAGGGCGCGAAGGTCATCGAATCCGTATTGATGAACGGTGTCGTGGTCGAAGAGGGTGCCGAGATCAACCGGGCCATCATTGCGGAGAATACCGTGATCGGCAAAAACGCGAAGATCGGCGCGGGGACATTTGCTCCCAGCAAGCTGGACGGAAAAGTATATAACTGTGAGCTGACCGTGGTCGCCTCGGACAGCGTGATTCCTGCCGTTGTGACCGTCGGGCGGAACGCGGCCGTATCCGGCATCACGGAGGAAAGCGATTATCCCGGCGGGGCTTTGCCCTCCGGCGGCTATATTTTGAAAAGGGAGGCCGGGAAATGAAAGCAGTAGGTATCATCCTTGCCGGCGGCAATAACGATCGGATGTCTGCTTTGACGCAGAAGCGAGCCATTGCAGCCATGCCCCTTGCCGGTTCGTACCGCAGTGTGGATTTTGCGCTCAGCAATATGTCAAACTCCGGCATCAAGACCGTGGCTGTCATCACGCAGTACAGTTCCCGTTCCCTGAACCAGCACCTCAGCTCCTCTACCTGGTGGGGCATCGGCAGAAAACAGGGCGGACTGTATCTGTTCAACCCGACCATCACGCCGGAAAACAGCAACTGGTACAGAGGCACCGCCGACGCATTGGCGCAGAATCTGGATTTCCTGCAGGAGCGCCACGAATCCTATGTAGTGATCGCGTCGGGCGACGGTGTGTATAAAATGGATTTCAACGCGGTCCTGGATGCGCATGTGGCCAATGAGGCGGAGATCACGGTCGTGTGCCGCCCCGTCAGAAAGGACGATGACTGCAAGCGTTTCGGTATCGTGGAATTTGATGAGGATGGGCGCATCCGGGCCTGGCATGAAAAGAGCGAGGAAGCAAGCGGCGAATATATCAACTGCGGCATTTATGTTGTGCGCAGGAGGCATCTGATCCGTCTGCTGGAGGAGTGCCGGCGGGAAGGCGGCCTGGATTTTGTGCGTGACGTCCTGATGAAGAACGTGGATTCGAAGCGCATCATGGCTTACCGCCATGCCGGATATTGGAACAATATCGCTTCCGTGGAATCTTACTATTCCTGTAATATGGATTTCCTGGATCCGGCGCTGCGCAAAGAGTTTTTTGCGGATTATCCGACCATTCATACCCGCGTAGACGACAACCCGCCTGCGAAGTTCAACGAGAACGCCATGATGCACAACAGCCTGTGTGCCGGAGGCAGTATCGTGAATGGTATCGTGGAGGATTCGGTGCTGTTCAAGAAGGTCTATATCGGCTACGGCAGCCATGTGAAGAACTGCATCCTGCTGGACGACGCCTATATCGACGACGGCGTGGTATTGGAAAACTGCATCGTGGAAAAACATACCCGTGTGGAACCCGGCACCGTGGAAAAGGCAGCTGCCGGTGAAATCAGGATTTTGGCCTGACGGGGCGGGTTACAGACTATGCGGAAGGATTACAGTCCTGTAGAACTGTGCGGTTTTCTGCACGTTCACGAAGAATTGGCGGAAAAAGTCAGGCAGGCGATGCCTGCGGAGGCGGAGCTCACCGATCTTGCGGACTTTTTTAAGGTATTCGGAGATGCGACCCGCATCCGTATCCTGTATGTGCTGCTTTGCTCGGAGACCTGTGTGTGCGATATCGCTCGTCTGCTGGGAATGACACAGCCGGCGATCTCACATCAGCTGCGGATCCTGAAGCAGATGTCTCTGGTCAAGGCCCGCCGCGACGGGAAGACAGTATATTATTCGTTGGCGGACAGCCATATTTCTTCGATTCTCAGTCAGGGGACGGAACATATCCGGGAATAGTATCGCCTGCGGGATTAAAACGGTTTTTGTCCTTGACAAGAGCCGTTTTTTGGTATTTATTGAAAGAATAACAGCCGAAGGGAGAAGGATAAGTGCGAATAACAAAAGGATATCTGCTGCCGCTGCGGGAAAAGATGTTTGCAGCCGGCCTGGATGCCTGGATTGTCCCGATGGGCGATTTCCACGGCTCGGAATATCTGAGCCCGTATTTCAGGACGATCCGCTTTTTGACCGGCTTTACGGGCTCTGCGGGAACGCTGGCAGTGACGAAGGACCGGGCAGGCTTCTGGACGGACGGCCGCTATTATATCCAGGCTGCGGCGGAGCTGGAGGGCAGCGGGATCACCATGATGCCCGCGGGACTTCCTCAGACGCCGACATTGGAGGCTTTTCTGCGGGAGGAGCTCCCGGAGGGTGCTGCAGTGGGCTTTGACGGCGCGGTCGTGACCGTACAGGAGGCGGAGCGCTGGCAGAAAGCCCTGAAAGATAAACATATCTCGTTCCGAACGGAGCAGGATCTGGCCGGAGAGATGTGGACTGACAGGCCCCCGCAGGTCTTTCATCCGCTGCGGCTCCTGCAGCCGGCGCTGTATGCCGCGGATTCGGCCGAAAAGCTGCGGATGCTGCGGGCGGATATGAGGGAGGCCGGTGCGGAGGCGCACATTCTGACCTCTCTGGACGATATTGCCTGGCTGATGAATGCGCGCGGCAGCGATGTGGCGTTCAGCCCCGTGTTTTTTGCGTTCCTTCTCGTTACGGAAGAGAAGGCCGAACTGTTCTGCCGGGAAGAAGCCGTTCCGGAAGAGGCACGGAAGCTTTGGGAATCGCAGGGCTTTGCTCTGCGGCCTTATGAAGATTTTCAGACAGCTATCGGGGCATTGCAGGCAAAAAGCCTGCTGCTGGACCCTTCCCGGGTGAGCTGCGGCGCATTTGCCGCGCTGCCGGATACGGTCCGCTGCATCAAGGCGGCCAATCCCACGACGCTGCGCAAAATGGTCAAGGACAGCGCGGAATGCCTGGCACTCCGTGAATCGCACCGGCGCGACGGGATCGCGATGGTGAAATTCCTGTATTGGCTGAAGAAAAAGGCCGATATCGCTTCCCTTTCGGAGACGGATGCCGCTGCGAAGCTGGACGGCCTGCGGCGTGAAGCGGGCGCGTACGATCTTTCCTTCGAGACCATTGCGGCTTTTGGAGAAAATGCCGCGCTCTGCCATTACCGTCCCGAACCGGGCTGCTGCGCGGCTTTGGCGCCCCGCGGTTTTCTGCTCGTAGACAGCGGCGGACTGTATGATACAGGCACCACGGACATCACCCGGACGATCGTGCTGGGACCGCTTTCCGATGCGGAAAAGCAGGCTTATACCGCCGTGCTGCGCGGCCATCTGCGGCTGCAGATGGCTCGTTTTCCGAAGGGGGTGACAGGCCAGAATCTGGATGTGCTTGCCAGAGAGCCCCTGTGGAAGCTGGGCATGGATTTCCGCCACGGTACGGGTCACGGCGTCGGTTTTCAGCTGAATGTACATGAGGGCCCCAATGCCTTCCGCTGGCAGGGCACAGGCCCCGCGATCGTGCCCGGCACGGTAACGACCGATGAACCCGGCTACTATGAGGAAGGTGCCTACGGGGTCCGCATCGAGAACGAATTGCTTTGTGTGGAAAAGGAAACGACGCCCTGGGGCTGCTTTTACGGCTTCGAGCCGCTGACACTGTGCCCCATCGATACGGAGCCCGTGCTGCGGGAAGCCATGGACGCCTCGGAGATCGCGGAACTCAACCGCTACCATGCAGAGGTATACGAAGCGCTGAAGGACGAGCCCGCGTTCAGCCGGGAGGAACGGGAGTGGCTTCGTGAGGCGACCAGACCCCTATAACAGTATTTGACCTGCCGCAGCTGCAGCAGGATATTATCCTCCCGAAGGGGAGGTCCGCCGCAGGCGGAGAAAGAAGGAAATATGGCAGGAGGAATGGGCCCCGGGATGCGGGGACATCTGACAGAAGAGGAAAAGGCCAACCGGCCGAAAGTCACTAAAGAGCTGCTGCTTCGGATTCTGGGATATCTGAAGCCGTATTGGCTGCAGTTCACATTCGTATTTATCGCGATATTGCTGAGTGCCGTTGTGGGTCTGCTCCCTTCGGTGATTACCGGAAAGATCGTCGATAAAGCCCTGGTGAACCGGGATATGGCCCAGCTGATCCAGCTCTGCCTGGCCGCGTTCGGCGCCGTGGCAGTCAGCCAGGTGATCGGCGTATTGGAGAGCTATATCAATTCCTGGATCTCGCAGCGGATCATTTTCGATATGAAAAACCAGATGTATGACCATCTGGAGCATATGCCGCATGCGTTTTTCACCACGGAAAAGCAGGGCGATATCATCACGCGCATGAATACGGATATTTCCGGTGTGAGCTCGGTCATCAGCGGTACACTGACAAGCGTTGTCAGCAATATCGCGACGGTCGTGACCACGGTGGTTGCTCTCTTTTCCATGAGCTGGGAACTGGCCATCGTCGGGATGCTCGTGATCCCGCTGCTGATCATTCCCTCCCGCAGCGTGGGAAATGCCCGCTTCAAACTGCTCACGGAAAGCCAGAAAAAGAACGATGAACTGAACCAGGTAATCAACGAGACCCTGAGTGTATCCGGCTCCGTCCTGGTGAAGCTGTTCACGCGGGAGCAGAAGGAGTACGATAATTTCGTCAAACTGAACGGCGAAGTGACGGCGATCTCTCTGAAGGAAGCCCGTTCCGGCAAATGGTTCCGTGTGGTGATGGGGATGTTCACCCAGCTGGGACCGCTGCTGATCTATCTGGCAGGCGGCTATTTTCTGATCAAAAATATCAATCCGGCTTTGTCCGTCGGTACCATTACCGCCACTGTGGCTTTGATCAACCGTCTGTACCGGCCGGTGGAAAGTTTGCTCGATCTGGGTGTTTCTTTTACCCGTTCCCTGGCGCTCTTTACCCGTATCTTTGATTATCTGGACCGTCCGATCACCATTTCTTCCCCGGAAAACGGTCAGAAGCCGGAAATGGAAAAGCAGGATATCGTATACGATCATGTGGAATTCTATTATGCCGAAGATAAGCCGCTGCTCACGGACGTGAACTTTACGGTGCCCGGCGGAAAAATGTACGCCATCGTGGGACCGTCCGGCTCCGGCAAATCCACGGTAGTCAACATGATCCCCCGTCTGTACGATGCCGTCAGCGGCAGCGTGAGCGTGGGCGGCGTGGACGTAAAGGATATCGACTTGAGCTATCTGCGTTCGAATATCGGCGTTGTAACCCAGGATACCTATCTGTTCAACGGGACCATCCGCGATAATCTGCTCTATGCGAAGGAAGATGCGACCGAAGAAGAGATCATCGAAGCCTGCCGCAAGGCCAGTATTTACGAATTTATTCAGAACCAGCCGAGGGGGCTGGATACTCAGGTGGGCAACCGCGGACTGAAGCTGTCCGGCGGCGAGAAACAGCGGATCTCCATCGCGCGCGTCATATTGAAGAATCCGAAGATCCTGATCCTGGACGAGGCAACGAGTGCGCTGGATTCGATCTCGGAAAGCGCTATCCAGGAAGCTCTGGAAAACATGATGCAGGGCCGCACTTCCATCGTCATCGCCCACCGGCTTTCGACTATCCTCAAGGCAGACAAGATCCTGGTCGTTTCGGACGGCGTGATCGCCGAGCAGGGTACGCATGAGGAACTGCTGGCGATGAACGGCGTATACCGTGAGCTGTATGAAACCCAGTTCCGCGTTGCCATTGAATATGAAAACAGCGGGGAAGAGAAGAAGCTGCCGCTGGAAATGCTCTCTTCCGAATATGAAGTCCGGACTATCAGCGAGGCGGAGATCTCCGATGTATACCGCCTGTGCAGGGGCAACCGCCGCTATTACCGCTTTGCGCGTGTGGAGCCTACGCGGCGCAATCTGACCGCCGTGATCAGTGAGATGCCGGAAGGAACGAGCCCCGAACAGAAGCATTTTGTCGGCTTTTATGATAAGGATGGAGCCCTGGTGGCGATCCTGGATCTGATCACGGGCTACCCGGAGCCGGATGATGCGTTCATCGGCTGGTTCATGGTCGATGCGGAGAAGCAGGGACAGGGCATCGGTTCGCAGCTGTTCGCGGATGTGCGTGCCGCCATGAAAGCCATGGGCTTCGATGCGCTGCGGCTGACGACCGTCAAGGAAAATACCGACGCCGTGGAATTCTGGACGGCGCAGGGCTTCCAGCCGACCGGCAAGGAAGAGCCCCAGGGACGTCATACCTTGATAACCATGGGACGTGCCATCTGACAGCGACCCGCTCAAAGAATCATCAAAAAAGGAGCGTTCTGCCTGCCGAAGCAGGGGAGCGCTCCTTTTTCCGTTATATGACGGGAGAAGTATGACTGTTAAAGAGAGGCAATGAAACGGCGGACACCCGCGCGGCCCGCAGCGTCGGTCTTGTATACGCCCGCATCCTCCAGGACACCGACAAAGACCTTGCCGACCTCTTCGCGGATGATCTGTTCCGCGTTTTCCGCGGTGATCTGATAATGAGGAAGCCAGCTTTCCGCCCATGCGGCGTGCGCGGCAGCGGCGGGATCCTCATGCAGATCCTTTCCGGACAGGATCGCTTCCTCCAGCGCCTTCAATTCAGTCTTCAAACGGGCGGGCAGGACCGCAAGGCCCATGACCTCGATCAGACCGATGTTCTCTTTTTTGATGTGGTGATAGGCGGGACGGGGATGATATACGCCCAGCGGCCGTTCCGGTGTGGTGATATTGTTGCGGAGTACCAGATCCAGCTCGAATTCGCCGTTATGCATCCGCGCGATAGGGGTGATCGTATTGTGCCTTTCTCCGTCTGTTTCGGCGAAGATGAAGAGGGAAGGATCCGAATAAGTCCGCCATGCATCCAGAATGCGCACGGCCAGATGGATGATGTCCTGCTTATTGCTGCCATTCAGGCGCAGGCAGGTGAGCGGCCAATGGACCAGACTGCAGCGGACGTCCTCACTGCCGGGGATATCGAAGCTTTCCTCGATCGGAGCCAGTGCCATCGGAAAGTCGTGCCGGCCGCCCTGGTAGTGGTCATGGCTCAATATGGAGCCCCCCACGATGGGCAGGTCCGCATTGGAACCGAGCATATAGTGGGGCATGATCTCGACAAAATCCAGCAGCTTCCGGAAGGTCGCTTCTTCGATCTTCATGGGGATATGCTTTTTATTGAGCAGGATGCAATGCTCGTTATAATAGCCGTAGGGAGAATACTGAAAGCCCCAGTCTTCTCCGGACAGCTGCATGGGAATGATCCTGTGATTGGCTCTGCCGGGGTGGTTGGCTCTGCCGGCATAGCCTTCGTTTTCCATGCACAGGAGGCACTTGGGGTAGCCGCTCTGCGGAGCCAGCTTGGCTGCCGCGATATCCTTCGGGTCTTTTTCCGGCTTGGAAAGATTGATCGTGATCTCGATGGGGCCGTAGGCGGAATCTACGGCATAGCGCACATCCCGGCAGAGGCGGTAGCGGCGGATATAATCGGTATCCTGGCTGAATTTGTAAAACCAATCCGTGGCTTTTTCGGGCTTTTCCCGGTAGAGCGCTTCAAATGTACCGATCACTTGCGAAGGGTGGGGCGTCAGGATATTCATAATCTCCGCATCAAAAAGATCGCGGTAGGTAACGGTATTTTCCTGCAGTAAGCCGCGGGCATCTGCTTCGTCCAGAAGCTCCTTCAAAATGCCCTCCAGCGGTTCCCCCGAGGGTGCGGGCGTGAAAGATCCTTCAAAGCTGTTTTCACGGAAAAGTGCCAGCAGACGGTTGGCAGCGTAGATATTTTCGCAGACGGGCATCAGTCCCGTTTCATTGGCGTAGGCCAGAAGCTTTTCGATTGCCTGAGTCAACATGACGGATCATCCTTTGACGGCCGCCGGGATTTGTCTGCTGCAGACATACGCGGCCGCTGTGAGCCACTACTATAACAAAAAAACGGCAGTCCTTCAAGTGAGAACTGCCGATCAATATCTGACGGACGATCAATATCTGACGGATAACGTGGGCCGGGAATCAGCGGGGCACAGCCTGGATTCAGGCCGGATTGACGTGGATCATGATATGCTTGATCTCGTCAGAATGTGTTTCTACGGCGTCATGCACGTGCTCCGCGATCTCATGCGCCTCATCCAGACGCAGACTGCCGTCCACGGATATTTCCGCGTCGATATAGATCTTGTTGCCGAATTTGCGGCTGAGGACCAGATCGACCGATATGACGCCGGGCTGCTGTTCCATGAAAGACTTCAGCTCGTTGTCATACGTGCTGCCGCAGGAAGTATCAAGCATATTGCTGAAGGCTTCCTTCATGATATCCCAGCCGACCTTCAGGATAAACAGGCAGATGACCACGCAGGCGATGCTGTCCAGCATCGGCAGGCCCAGCATAGCTCCTGCGATACCGATCAGGGAGCCGACAGAGGAAAATGCGTCTGAGCGATGGTGCCAGGCATCCGCCATAAAAGCAGAGGAGTGCAGCTTCTTTGCGTAGTACCGGGTGTAGCGGAACATGGCTTCCTTGGATACGATGGAAATGATGGCCGCCGCGAGCGCGATCCCTGAGGGAACGGCAGCTGTCTGCCCGGAAAAGATCGAGCGGATGCCTCCCCAGCCGATGCCCAGACCGGTGCCGATCAGGACCAGTCCCAGCAGAAGAGAAGCGAGGCATTCAAAACGGTCATGCCCGTAGGGATGCTCTTCATCGGGCTTTTTGCCGGCGATGCGTACACCGAGCGCGGCGATCAGCGTGGCAAAAACATCCGAAAGGGAATGGATGGCATCGGAGACCATGGCATCGGAATGCCCGGCGATACCGGCGTACAGCTTGAAGACGACGAGGAAAATATTGCCCAGAATGCCGACGGCGGACAGGCGGCGGACGACTTTAGATTCATTCATTACGGAAACCTCAGAAGTGAGTATTTTTGTTCTCTGGCACTTAGGCGAAAAAGAAAAACACACCTTTTCCGCGGAAATACGTCTGTCCCACAGAAGGTGTGCATCTGCTCACTCTGTTGTTACGCAAGGGTAACCCGGCTTCCGGCCTGAGGCCGCTGCCTGTTCAGATTGTACTGCCCGGCTGCATTTCATCTTGCGAAAATGTCTTGCAGTGCAAAGAGTTACTGCGATCATACGGTATGATCACCGATTCGTCAAGTGATTTTTTGTACTGCCGGGAAACAGCGTTTTTTGTACTGCCGGGAAACAGCGCTGTCCGAAGGGAAATAGGCAGTTGCAATCAGGCACTGTTTTGCTATAATGATGCGGAACCGGAAATATAAAACGGGGCTGCCGGAGGTATCGGTCCGGCTGCGGAAAAAAGACGGAGGGGTTCCGTACTGCCGGAAAGCGGAGCCGGAACGGGATATGAGCTTTTTTGAACTGATCAGTATGCAGTGTTCCATGTTCGTCATGATGCTGGTGGGACTTTTGCTGAAGAAGATAGGCCTTTTGGATTCGAACGGAAAAACTACGCTGACCGATCTGTGTATTTTTTTGATCCTGCCCTGCAATATCATTCAGGGCTGTCTGATCGAATTCGATATCAGTATCCTGAAAAACTGCGGTATGACCCTGCTGGCAGCAGCTGCCGTGCAGCTGTTCAGCCAGCTGATCAACCGTACCATGTACAACAAGTACCCGGACCGTCAGAAAAAGGTGCTCCAATATGCCACGCTGGTCTCGAACGGCGGATTTCTGGGCAATCCCATCGCCGAGGGCATTTACGGGGGCATCGGGGTCCTGTATACGAATTTTTACCTGATCCCGCAGCGTATTATGATGTGGTCGGTCGGTACGGGGTATTTTGTGTCCGAAGAGACCGATAAAAAAAGCTGGTGAAGAAGGTACTGACTCATCCCTGCCTGGTGGCTGTGTATATCGGTCTGGTGCTGATGATTTTTCAGATCCAGCTCCCTTCCGTTATTGGGCGTCCCATCCGATATATCGGCAGCTGCAATACGGCTGTGACCATGCTCATCGTCGGGATGATCCTTGCGGATGTGAAACTGACGACCATCGTCAGCAAGACCACCCTGTTTTACAGCTTTATCCGCCTGATTGTGCTGCCGGCACTGATCTGGGGATTCTGCCTGCTGGTACGTATGGATCCCGTAAGCACCGGTGTGACGGTGCTGCTGACGGGGATGCCCGGCGGTGCCACCACGGCTATCCTGGCCGCCAAATACGACAGTGACGCGGTATTTGCCACAAAATGCGTGGTGCTTTCGACTTTGCTTTCCATGATCACGTCACCGGTCATGGTATATCTTGCGACGCATCTTGCCGTTTGATCTGCACGGCGGATCTGTTTTGCCGGAAGGGCCGGCGTGTTACCCGGTAAAAAAGGAGGTTCTTTATGAAATGCAGCATTTCGGATTTCGGTGCGGTATGTGACGGAAGTCTGCAGACAGAAGCGATCCAGCGGGCAATCGACAGCTGTTTCCTGCAGGGGGGCGGTGAGGTGACTGTTCCGCAGGGGACGTTCCTTACGGGAGGACTGCGGCTGCGTTCACATGTGACGCTGCGGCTGCTGGCGGGGGCCGTCCTTCGCGGGAGCCGTGACCCGGAGGACTATACGGGCTGCCTCCTCGATACTGTCGAACCGATCGAGGAATATCCGCATGAGGGAGTCAAGCGTTCCGTATATCCCTTCAGCCGCTGGAACAACGCGATCATCCGAGCACTGGGCGCGGAGGATATCGCCATTATCGGAGAAGAGGGTTCCCTGATCGACGGTCAGAACTGTTTTGATGCACAGGGAGAGGAGGGCTACCGCGGCCCGCATCCCATTTGCTTCCATAACTGCCGCAATATCCGTCTGGAGGGCTATACAGTCACCCGCGGGGGCAACTGGGGCCATAATATCTGCCGGTCACAGGATATCACCATCCGGCGAGTCAGTGTGTTTGCGGGACATGATGGGATAGATCTCCGCAGCTGCGACAATATCCTGATAGAAGACTGCGTGCTGCAGACCGGAGATGACTCTATTGCGGGCTTTGACAATAATGATGTGGTGATCCGCCGCTGTCGGCTGGATTCCGCATGCTCCTCGCTGCGCTTCGGCGGGAATCATATCCTGGTCGAAGACTGCCTCGCGGTCTCCCCTACGCCGCACGGGCACCGGGGTATGCTTTCGGATGAAAAGAAGCGCAGAGGGGAAGAGTCGGATGAGACCTGCCGCCACAGGACGCTTCAGTTCTTCCTTTATTACTGCGATCACCGGGCGGATCCCCGCCGTACCCCGGGCGATATTCTGATCCGGAACTGCCGGATCATCAAGCCTTTTCGTCTGTTTGCGATGAATTATGACGGGCAGCATGTCTGGTGCTGCAACCGTCCGCTGACAGGCATCCGCTTTGAAAACTGCGATGTGGAGGGAGTCGCCGAACCGCTTTACATCTACGGCGACGAAAACGAGCCGCTGCGAATGGAACTGGAAAACGTGACCGTCACACCGGAGCCGGGGGCCGAAAGGGTGGCCGTGGCCGAGATCCGGAACTGGTCCGAGCTGTATATGAAAAATGTAAGGCTGCAGAGCTATGAGGTCCCGGCGGTCGTAACGCATTCGAAGGGGCTCATCCGGACCGAAGATATGCCGCCGGTGCTGACTGTGGAAGTGCCGATCGCTCACAACGATGCGCCGCTGCCGATCATGAAATCGGGAACAAAATAACAGAGCCGACAAAAAGTGCCGTCCGGACCGGGCGGCACTTGCTTTATATGTGCGGATATTTTACGGCGCGGTGATCGTCACGCGGCGTACCGTAAGGGAAATGTCCTCCGTGCCCGCCTCCGGGAGACGCAGGCAGACGCTGCAGCAATATCCGGCAGGAGGCGTTATTTCACGGAAAGCATACATATCACCGTCCGGCATGGTCAGGATATCCCGGACATCCGGATCTGCCGGCGGAAGGAGACAAAAACTGCCGATGGGCCGGCTGAAACCGTCACCGGTGCATTTGATGAAGCTTTCCCTGCGTGTCCAGAGCCGCGTGAACAGCTCCGGCTGCTTTTCCGGGGATGCGTTTTCCAGAAAGAGGCTTTCTTCCGGGTGGAAAAAGCGCTTTGCCAGAGAGGGATCATACGAGCGGACAGCTTCAATATCGCAGCCGACCGGCAGCCGGGACACGGCGCACATGACGGCTTCGCAGGAATGGGAGAGGTTAAAATGCAGCAGCAGATCCGCAAAATCCGGCTTACCGCGGCCTCCTGTCTGCAGCTGCAGGCCGGTGTATTCTATGCCCATATCGCAGCAGGCCCGCATCAGCAGATATTCCGCGCCGAGGGAGAGATATCTGCCCTGAGGAAAGCGCAGCCGTTCCACCTTGCGGCGACGTTCTTCGGAAACGCAGGAGAGGAGCGCGGCAAAAACGGCGGGATCCCGCAGCGGAGCCGTATCTGCCAGATAGACCACGGTATTTGTATCCCGAACGGATATCATGCGTCACCTCCAGAAAAGATCGTAAAAACCGCTAAAACGGGGAAAGCCGCCGGTCATTCGCGGAAAAATCTGTCGCCGAACTCCGCGCCGAATTTTTCGTAGATACCGTGGATCTGTGCGAGTCCGCCATGAGCGGTCTCACGGTATTTTTCGTCCATGTCCAGACCGGTCTCGTACATGGTCGTGATCACCTCATCCAGGGAGATCCTTCTGGTGGTATACAGGAAGCGGGAAAGATTGACCGCGTTGACTGCCCGCATGGCAGCGACCGCGTTTCGCTCGATACAGGGGATCTGGACCAGACCCTTCACCGGATCGCAGGTAAGCCCCAGATAGTGCTCCATCGCATTTTCCGCGGCATATTCGATCTCCTCCACGGAAAGGCCCTGCAGCGCGGCAAGGCCGGCCGCAGCCATGGCACAGGCGCTGCCGATCTCTGCCTGGCAGCCGCATTCCGCGCCGGACACGCTGGCGTTGGTGCGGATGATATTGCCGATCAGACCCGCGACCGCGAGCGCATCCAGGATCTCGTCTTCGCTGTAGCCGCGGTCATGCCGCATATAGTAGAAGACCGCGGGGATGATTCCGCAGCTGCCGCAGGTAGGCGCCGTTACGACGATATGCTCGTCTGCGTTTTCCTCACTGACCGCGTAGGCATAGGATGCGATCGTCCGGTCCATGGCGACATCCAGCGATTCATTGTGGCAGCGCAGGGTGTTCAGCATTTTGGCTTTGCGTGTGAGCTCCAGCCCGCCGGGAAGGATCCCCTCCGCCGCGAGGCCGCGCCGCACGCAGTCTTCCATGGTATGCCAGACCTCCCGCAGGTAATCGCGGAAGCGGATGCCTTCTTTGGCAAACAGGTAATCCTGCAGGGCAATCCCGCTGCGCAGGCAGGCTTCCTTGAATTCACGGAAATTTTTCTCGGTGTAGATTTCCGCATCTTCACTGTCCTCTCCCATGATCCGGATAGAGCCGCCGCCCACGCTGATGATCCGCAGCTGACCGATCTCCCGGCCGTCACGGAATGCGTAAAAATCCATCGTGTTCGGGTGAGGAAGATTTTTTTCCTCCCGGTCAAAAACCAGTTCCGCGGTCGGAATGGCGGATCTGACGGCTTTTCCGGTCCCGTGGCCTTCTCCCGTGAAAGCGAGGGAACCGAAGAAAACGACCCGGAAAGCATCCGCTTCCGGATACCGGGCGCGGAACAGACTGGCTGCGCGATAGGGCCCGACGGTATGGGAACTCGAAGGGCCGTTGCCGATCTTATATACACTGGTGATACTTTTCATGACGAGACCTCCTGGTTTTCAGCGGCGTACGCCGCAGGGGACAGGGCTTTCAGTGAAGCTGTCCGGGCAATATCAGCTTTTCTTTATAGGGAAAGCCTGCTTCGTAGGCTGCAAAGGCTTCCGGTTCCGTTTCGCAGACAAAATAGCCCTGCGGGGTGGCATATTCGCCGGTGATCCCGTCCAGATAGCCGGGGATCAGTTCTTTGCAGAGGAAGAAGGAGGCATCTGCGCCTTCCGGCAGCCCGTGATAGCGGATCCCGAATTCACTGGCATAGCGGAAGCCGCTTTTGCCGTAAAAGAGGATATTGCCTTCGAAACAAAGCGCTCCGCAGCCGTATTCCTTCGCCTTTTCCAGAGAATAGTCCAGAAGACGCTTGCCGAAGCCCTGCCGCTTCAGATCGGGGGCGACGCAGATCGGCCCCATAGTCAAAATGGGAAGGTCCCGGCCGTCATCGGTCCGGATCACTGCCCTGACAAAAATATTCTGGCCGATGATCTTGCCGTCCTGCTCCATGACAAAGTCCAGCTCCGGGACAAAATCCGGGTCGCTGCGCAGTCGTTTCAGCACATAGTGCTCACGGCAGCCGGGAGCGTAAACGTTCCAGAAGCTTTCCCTGACCAGATTTTCCACGGCGGAATAGTCCGCTTCCTGTTCGTTTCGGAAGATGATTTTCTGATGATCCATATTGATTTCTCCTGTGGGATATAGCCCTTCAAAGTGAAAATTGACTAAAAGACAGTATTTTCGACAGCTCTTCAGAAGCACTGAGGAAAACTTTACTTGCCCGCCGAAACATCGCCCGCTTTCGGTATCGGCCCCGCCCCCTCCTGTATTGTATACTCTTAGGTATAATAATGCAATCTTTCGTCTGAAATTGACGGGGGAAAAGAAGCATCTCCCTATCCCGTATGGACAAAAAGCGGAGAAAACAGTATAATTCGTCGGAGGACGCTGTTTTTTACGGCTTCCGACGGAGGTGTTTTATGAAGATTATTCGCCAATTGGCAGTCATATTGAGCTTTTCTCTGCTGGGGGAACTGCTGCATTATCTGATTCCGCTGCCGGTGCCTGCCAGCATATACGGACTGTGCCTGCTGTTCGCGGCACTGTGCCTGCGCATCGTAAAGCCGGAAAATATCAAAGAAACGACAGCTTTTCTGGCTCAGATCATGCCGCTTCTGTTTATTCCCGCGTCAGTGGGGATCATGTGCTATTTCGATATCATCAAAAGACATCTTGCGGCGTATCTGACTGTACTCATAGTAACGACGATCCTTATTTTTGCCGTCAGCGGCCGTGTAACGCAGCGGATCGGCAGCAAAGCGGGAAAGGAGGCGGAAACGGATGAGCTTTCCTGAATCTTCGGTTTATTTCGGTGTGGTCCTGACGCTTTTCACCTACGGGATCGGATGCTTCCTGAAAAAGAAAACGCGCTCCGCGCTCGTCAATCCGGCCGTGGTCTCCATCGTTCTGGTCATCCTGGTGCTGCTGGTTTCCGGTACAAGCTTTGAGGCCTATAACGAAAGCGCAAAATACATTACTTATTTCCTGACGCCGGCGACCGTTTCCCTGGCACTTCCGCTGTACGAAAGGCTTTCCATTCTGAAGCGTTACCGCAAGGCAATCCCGGCAGGCATTGTCTCCGGCGTCATTTCCGCGATGGGCAGCGTTTGGGCCATCTGCAGGATCTGGGGACTGTCGCATGAGGAATATGTGACTTTGCTGCCGAAATCGGTAACGTCGGCCATCGGCATCGGGATCAGTGAGGATCTGGGCGGGATCCCGGCACTGACGGTAGCGGTCATTACGCTGACGGGGATGCTGGGCGGAACACTGGCGCCTCTGCTTTGCCGGCTGTTCCGGCTGACGGATCCGGTTGCGGTCGGGGTCGCCATCGGGACCTCCTCGCACGGTCTGGGAACTGCGAAGGCGATGGAGATCGGCGAAACGGAAGGGGCTGTCAGCAGCTTGTCCCTTACGGTATGCGGTCTGCTGACCGTGATCGCGGCGCCTCTGTGCGCAGGTCTTCTGTAAGAAAGAGAACAGGACTTCCTCTGTACCGTCAAGTGCCTCGGAAGTCCTGTTTTTATGATTGAGGCTCCGTCCTCAGCCCAAAACCTCCTTGAACACGCGCAGGGCATTCCGGTACATCACTTTCTCGATCTCGTCATCCGAAAAACCGCCGCGGCTCATGGCATCCGTGAGTCTCTGCATCTTCGCGCAGCTGTCCAATTCCAGAATGCCTTCGATGCCGTCAAAATCCGAACCCAGCGCGAGAATATCGATACCGCCGCGGTTTCGCATATAGTCCATGCAGCGCAGCATATCTTCGATGTGTGATTCGCAGTCTTCGGAACGGGCAGCATCCCAGTCCTTTTCCGTCAGGAAGAACGGGCAGAAATTGATGCCGGCCACACCGCCGTGCTCCGCGATCTGCCGGATCATGGCGTCCGAAAGGTTGCGCTTATGGCGGCATATGCCCCGGGGATTCGAATGGCTGGCAATGACGGGGGTGGAAGGTCTGACGGTCCGGAAGACGTCATCGATCCCGGCATCGTTCAGATGCGAAATGTCGATGATCATCCCCAGCGCCTCCATGGCCTCGACCAGGCGAAAGCCGGCTTCCTTCAGCCCGTTTTCCGTATCATAATGATCCTTCGGCCCCTCGGGATTCGGGTAGCCGAGCTCATTCTCGTAATTCCAGGTCAGGGTAGACATGCGGACGCCCATGTCATAGGCCTTCTGCAGCCGGGCCACGTCCCCGTGATAGGGAAGCCCTTCTTCAGCGGTCTTGAGGGCGGAGAGCAGTCCTGCGCGGTAATTTTGCTCCATTTCCGTACCGGTGAGCGCATAGCGGACCAGATCCCTGTTCGCGGCGATCTCACGGTCCATGCATTCCGAATAGCCGACCAGATAATCGAAGGGGTCCGGGGCATATTTCGGATAGGCCGCTTTATCCACGAACATGGCAAAGGCCTGGCCCATATACCCGGCCTTTTTCATATTTTCGAGACTGACATGGAGCGTATTGCTGCGGACATGCGCGGCATCCGCTCCTTTTTTCTGCAGCATATCGTAATAGATATGCATGAATGTATCGCAGTGCAGATCGATGATGGGGACCATAGTGCTTCTTCTCACTTTCCTTGTGATTTGCGGCGTGGTATCTGATGCCGGCCTTTTCAGAATTCTGCCCGGAAGGAATGGATCCGATAGGGGGCCGTTTCAAAACGGAACGTATTCCCCTCAAAGGCGAGCGGTTTTTCGTCCTGTTCCATCAAATTGCATTCCGTGATCCTTACGGGCGCTTTCAGGAGGCTGACTTCCGCTTCTCCGCCGCCGCCAACGGCTTCGTAGAAGCGAAGAATATATCCGCGGCCGTCCTCTGCCTTTTTGAAGGTGTCCAGGATCACATTGCTGCCGGATACGGAAAGGAAACTTTGCTGCGATTCCAGGCAGGCTTCCGGAAGAGGAGCCTTTTCGCCGCGCGCGGCAGGCACGTTCAGCTCATATCCTGCCTGTACGGTGCAGCCGCTGCCCCAGTTCCCTGCGTGAGGATACAGGGAATAGGTGAAATCGTGCGGGCCGATATCCGACTTATAATCCGGCTCCACAGGGGAACGCAGGAGGCTCAGCCGCATGACATCCTCGTGGATATCGCAGCCGTATTTGCAGTCGTTCAGGAGGCTGACACCGAAATCCTGCTGGGAAAGGTCGGCCCATTTGTGTCCGCATGCCTCGAAGCGTACGGAATCGTAATCCGTGTTGCAGTGGGTCGGGCGTTCGATGGCTCCGAACTGAATCTCAAAAGCCGCACGGTTGGCGTGAACATTCGGATAAAATGCCGTTTTCAGCAGCCGCATCCTTTCCTGCCAGTCGATATGCGTCACAAAGTCGATACGGGGCAGCTCGGCGTACAGGATGATATCCTGCACAATCCTGCTGCTGCGGAAGCTGCGTTCTACCCGGAGTACGCCGCGGTCTGTGCTGCATTCTATCAGCCGGATACTGTCGGCCCCCCGCAGATCTTCTTTGTTCAGAAGGGAAACTTTCTCAATATCGTGCGCACTGAAATAGCTCTTTTCGGTCTCACGGTAGACTTCCAGCACATTGCCGGGCTGCCGCAGGGCCTGCCGGTGATTTGTTTTGTCATAAATGCTTTCTACGGTGCCGTCTTCCGCCAGCTTCAGCACGAAGAAGCGGTTTTCCAGGCAACGCTCACAGGGCGACGCAACAGCTTCGGATGAACCCGCACTGACGCCCGCGGCCTCCGCATTCCAGCCGAAGGACGGCAGGGAAGCATAGCCCTTTTCGCCGGGACCGCGAAGCACTTTACGCTGCCAGGAAAGGAAATTCCAATATACCGGGGCAGGATCGCTTCTCCGGACGTTTGCGCTGAGGTCACCGATGATCTCAGCAAAAAGCGCGTCTGCTCTGGCAAAGAATTTTTCATAGTCGGCGGCGACATCTTCGAATACGGGCGTTACGGAGTCGCCGGGCAGGGTGTCGTGCGCCTGGTTGACCAGCATCTGCTTCCACAGCTCCCGGATCGTATCGGCCGGATACGGGATCCCCAGCAGCAGTTCCCGCAGGGAAGCGGCCATTTCCAGCTGACGCAGCAGCAGTTCCGCATGCCGGTTGTTTTTCTTGACGTCTCCGTGGCTGGTCAGTACCCCGCGGTGACGGTCCAGGTAGATCTCATCGTTCCAGATGGGGAATTCGTCCTCTTTTTGGCATACGGTCTCATAGAACGAGTCATAGGTGCCCATTTCCACGTTCGGGATGCCCGGCAGCTTCGGGATCCGGCGGTATTGCTCCATCATACTGTACAGGGGACCGCCGCCTCCGTCGCCGTAGCCGAAGGGGATCATGACCGTGTCTGTCAGATGACGGTTTTCCACGTAGCCGAGGGCGGATTCCAGACGTGCCGCGTTCAGCCGGCCGTTATAGGGCACCCTCTGGAGATAGGCGGGGATGGTCGTCCCGTCGATCCCCTGCCAGCGCATGAGCGTATGCGGGAAGAGGTAGTATTCGTTGGTCGGGAGTTTGGCGGAATAGAAGTAGCGGATCCCGGAACGGGCCAGGATCTGCGGCAGGGCGGCAGAGTAGCCGAAGGAATCCGGCATGAAGAAAATATCCGAGTCGAATCCGAAATTTTCCAGATAAAACTGTCTGCCGTACAGGAGCTGCCGGACGACGGATTCGCCGGAGGGCATATTCGTGTCCAGCTCGATCCACAGATTTCCGACGGGAATGAGCCTCCCCTCGGCGACCTTCTGCCTGACTCTTTCGAAAATATCCGGGTAATGCTCCTTCAGCAGTGCGAAAGCGTAAGGCTGGGAGGCGGTGAAGGTCATTTCGGGATATTGCTCCATCAGGTCCAGCGCGTTCAGCATCGTCGTCGCGATCTTCCGGAAGGTATGGGAAAGCCGCCACAGCCATACGATGTCGATATGCGAAAAACCGGTCACGATGACGCGGCCTTCCTTGCCGCGGGTGATCTCACCGACCCGTTTCCAGAGGATATCCTGCGCTTCCGGCACTGCGCGGCGGATCGCTTCCGCTCCGTCGAAGAAGGGAATGCACAATATCGACTGTTGCAGAGCGTCTCCCAGTCCCGTAAGCAGGGCCTGGTCGCGGTTCGTCCGGAGCAGTTCTTTGTCTAGGGCAGGATCCATTTTGCGGGTATGCAGTGTGTGAAGAACGTCTTCCGTGGGAGAAAGGAGCGTCTGATATTCATCCCAGACGCTGACCAGGTCGAAATAGTACGCCTCGGTCACGCGGTCTACGGCACAGAGCCTTGCAAAACGGAAAGAATAGGTCTGACTGAATCCTTTGGTATACTGCAGCATCCGTCCGGCCTTGAAAGCATCCTTATAGTTCATATTGGTCTGGAAAGCGATGCGGTAGGTCTTGCCGGCTTTCCCTTTTTCCGTCAGAAAGATCCGTTCACGGTTTTCTACTTTCAGCTTGGCCGGATTATGCCAGAAGGTCGCGCCGCAGCGCGGCTTTCCGTTGATACTGACCATGCCTTCGCCGCCCAGAGAGAGCTCCAGCACCAGTTTTTGCCCTTCCATGGAAGCGGGGACCGTTACCTCCGCTTCAAAAAAACGGGCTTCATCAAACGTGCAGGTCCAGTCTGTACCGCGCGTGATCTCTTCCCAGGGGCTGAAATCGGTGTAGGTCCCGTCCTCGGTATAGAGCGCGGTCCGGGTCCGCCATACGGGAATATCAATCTTTTCGAGGATGAGAGAGTCGCCCAGAAGCCGGATACTTTCCGCGATCACATCTTTGTTTATGTAATTCATAGTGCCTCACCTGTTCTCTTATTCGATGATGACCTGCAGGGTCTCCATCGCCCTGAGTGCCGTTTGGTGTGTTTCCTCTGTAACGCAGGCGCAGCATTCCGCGATGACGCGGATGACCGCTTCGGGGCAGAACGCCCTGACCAGACTGACATTGCTGAGAACGCAGATGCCCGTACAGACGCCGACAAAGGTGATGTCCGCATCTTCGCCGCTGCCGCAGATGCGGCGGAGCGTTTCACCCAGCTCCACACTGCCGAAGCTGGGCTTATCGATGATCTGCGCGCCGGGATATCTCCGGCGCACCTCGTCCGTGATCGCGGCTTCGATCTCCCAGCCGCGGCTGTCCCGGATGCAGTGTTCCACAGGGAGGCTTCTGCCCTCTCGGGTCTGAAGATAATCGGCAGGATGCGTATCTCTGGTGAGGAACAGCCGGTCATAGGATACGGTTTTCAGATGTTCGATGATCGCGTCCGTGACTGCCGCGCAGCGCTCATTTCCGAGCGGACCCGTGGTAAAATCGTTCTGCATATCGACGATAACAAGTATTTTTTCCATCATACTGCCTCCTGCGGTTTTTCATTTTTCCGGTACATCCCGGAGGGAATGACCGGCTGTATCATATGTCGAGCTCCTTGAAGCACAGCTCTCCGATTTGCCTTTGGTATTCAGCCCTGCTCACGCTGCGCGCTTTCTTTGATCGCGCGGAGCTGCCGCATGGGGCTTTCCTTCTGCACCATGAGATCTCCCAGCTCACGGTAGAGGCCGTATAACTGTTCATATACCGATGCGCGCTGCTCTGTCGGCTGATACGACGCTGCCGTACCGGCACCGAGTACCCGCACCGCTTCTTCGATCTCCGAAAAGCCGCCGCCTTCCCTGCCTGCTGCGAGCGCACCGGAAATGGCCGCGCCCAAAGCGCAGGCCTGCGGGGAACCTGCCACCCGGACCGGACGGTGCAGTACATCCGCGTAGATCTGCGCCAGTCGGGTGTTTTTCAGCGGGATCCCTCCGCACAGTACCACGGAGCGGACGGGAATCCCCGCCTTTTCGTACTGCTCCAATATCCAGCGGGTCCCGTAGGCAGATGCTTCCAGCAGGGCCAGGTAGATCTCTTCGGGCTTTGTCTGAAGGGTAAGGCCCATAAGGGCGCCGCTGAGAGAAAAATCGGCCAGAGGCGAGCGGACGCCGTTCATCCAGTCGAGCGCCAGAAGGCCGCTTCGGCCGGGCTGCAGCGCGGCCGCTTTTTCGGTAAGGAGCGCATGGATATCCATCCCTCGCGCCTGACCTTCCTCTGTATATTCTTTCGGGACGAACTGTCCGGTAAAACAGGCAAAGCCGTCTCCCACGCAGGACTGTCCCGATTCGATGCCGTACAAGCCTTTGACGATCCCGTGATAAACGGTTCCCGCGGCCCCGGCGATCCCGTCGGATCTTTCGCTCAGGATCAAATGACAGGCAGATGTACCTACGACCGATACCGCTTCACCGCTCCGGCAGACTCCGCTTCCCAGAACGGATGCGTGGGCATCCAGCAGGGAGGCAGCCACCGGTGTGCCCGGTACCAGACCCAATATTTCCGCCATTTCCGGGCACAGGCCGCCCGCACATTCTCCTGCGGTCACGATCCTGCCCCAGAGCTTTTCTTCCGCCAGCCCGGCAAGCTCCGGGTCGAGTGACGCAAAAAAGTCGTCCGACGGGAAGGATTTCGTGTCCGGGCGGTAAAAATATTTGTATCCCATCGTGCAGGTGCTGCGAACCGGCTCTCCGGTCAGGAGCATCGTGATCCAGTCCGCCGCCTCGGTAAAGGCATCCGCTTTCCTATATACCTCCGGAGCCCTGCGCAGGGTCTCCCAGATTTTGGGGATCGCCAGCTCGCACGAGATGCGTCCGCCGTAGAATGGAAGCCAGCTTTCCCCGCGGGCTTCCGCCAGCTCTTCAATGCGTTTTGCTTCTTCTTCCGCACCGTGATGTTTCCACAGTTTCATGTAAGCGTGCTTTTCATGCCTGAATTCGGGCAGACTGCAGAGCGGCGTTCCGTCTTTCAATATCGGCAGAACACTGGCACCGTTGGAATCGATCCCGATGCCCGCCACGCGCTCCGCCGGGACGCCCGACTGCGCAAGAACGCTGCGGACGGTTTCGATAAGGCCGCTGCGGTAATCCGCCGGATCTTCCAACGCGAATTTTTCGGGAAGAGGCTCGCCTTCCGGCAGGGCCTGTTCCATGACGCCGTGGGGATATTCATACACTGACTGGGCCAGTACCTTCCCTGTATCGACCGACACAAGCACCGCCCGTACGGACAAGGTTCCGTAATCCAGACCGATCGTATAATGTTCCAAAGCTTTCCTCCGTGGTCAGTGGATGATCTCTTCATAGAAATCAAAGAACTTCAGCAGCCTCATCAAAGTCAGCCTTCTGCGTACGTACGGAGAAAGGCGGGCTATTTCGGCAGTACAGGAAGCAGCCAGCCCCATTTCCTCCGGAGAGGTGATGCAGCCGACCTTCTTCAATATTTTCACCAGCGTTTCCGTCGGCGGGATCTTTTCGATACTGCGGATGATCTCGCCGCGGCATTCCAGCAGGCGTTCTCCGGTGATCCCCTCCATGGGATCCGGTATATTTTCCTTCATCAGGGTCGCATAGGTCTTTTCATCCGCAATCGAAGCACGGATCAGCGGCTCTTCCGCGCGGAAGGTATGGCCGGCGCTCACATTTCCTTCACGCAGCTTTTCCGCGGCGGCATGGTATATCCCGGCGCTGAGAACGAGACCTACGGCAACCCTTTCACCGTGATAGTAGTCCAGCGGTCCGTTGACGACCTCCATCTCCCACAGATGCGACATGTGATGCTCGCAGCCGGAAGCCGGCCGGGAATTCCCCACCATCTGCATGGCAAGGCCTGACAGCAGCAGACCGTACATCAATGCTTCATAGGAATCCTCGCGGCCTTCCGCAAGACCGTCGATTGCGGAGAGCATACGGTCCAGTGCGTCATATTCCATCCGGCAGATCTCCCGGCAGATGTACTCGCCGGTCACGGCATGGGCAATTTCCCAATCGGCAAGGCATGTATATTTTCCCAGCAGGTCGCCCACACCGGCCGCCGTCAGCCTTCTCGGTGCGCGGCTGAAAACATTCGTATCCGCCACGACGATCTCCGGCGCACAGGCGGGTTCAGTCACCTTGCAGCCATGGAAGGTCATTGCGGCAACAGAGGAAAGGAAACCGTCCACACTGGCTGCGGTCGGCACCGAAATAAAAGGGATTTTTCTGTTGTAAGCAGCGTACCTGGTCAAATCGTGTACGGAGCCGGACCCCACCGCCAGCAGGAGATCCGCAGACGGGCAGGCCGTCAGGCCGTCATCCAGGAGACTCACCCAATGCTCATTGGCGTGCAGGCCCTTTGCGGGCAGACATACGACGTGCGCCTGCGGCAGCAGCCGGCTCACCTGACTGCCTGCAGCTTTGTATGTATTTTCATCACAGACGATCACCGGGCATTGCCTGTCGGCATAATATCTGCGCAGAATGCCGGGGAGCTTTTCCAAAGCTCCTTTTTCTATCAGTATGTCTTTTACCGTGATCGTATGCTGCTTTCCGCAGGAACACGGTTTGCAGAATGCCTGAATATCCAGAAACATAGTGTCACCTTCTTATCGCTCTCAAATATATGTTTGGCGCTTCATCCGGGCACCAAACTTCGGGCAGCTTCATTGTAAACAAAGCTCCCGCTTTTTTCAACATCTTTGCTGTGCATATCGTGCTTCTTGTTTGCTGGAGTAAATTCCCAAAGTAAATCCCACAGTAGGAATTAAAATTGGATTTACTCTGGGAAATTTTTTGTCGTAGGATTTACCTCGGGAAATCATCCCATATTTTTTACGGAGGTACAATCCTATGACAAACAAATCCAACCCCA
>JAZLHR010000121.1:0-6974 GCA_045616945.1 Lachnospiraceae bacterium
TGAGCCGCAAGTGCCGCCTTTGCCCCGCCTTTCCCAACGTAAGCCGCAAGTGCCGCCGAGAACTCCGCGGTGTCACCGAACACCGCGCATTCAGCGAAGCGCCGAACGGAAACGCATCAGGCGTTTCCGCAGAGTCGCGAGCGGTCGGCAGGGCACGCAGCGGCGAGGCCTTCACCCACAAAAAAAGACCATCGGCGATAAATGGTCTCAAGGCGTGCAGGGAAGAGTGGGAGGGTGCGGGGGGGAGGGGGGGGGCGGCCTCGCAACTCCGTGCCCTCCCTGGCCTCCCGGAAGAAGAAATTATAAGGAAATATAGTGTTTAGCCGCGCCCTAGCGAAGGTTGGTGAGGGAAAGGGGCAGCCGCCCCTGCGCCGGCGAGGTTGGTGAGGGAAAGGGGCAGCCGCCCCTGCGCCGCGGCAAGGGAGTGCGAACCGCAGCGGTTCTTACACCTCAATAAAGTGATACTCCATCGCCTTGAAGTCTCCCTGCGGGAACTCCGGAACGATGCCGAAATTCATCCAGCTGCTTCCGGTCATGGTCCGGCCCAGCTCCGGAACATGGTACTTTACGTCGGCTTTGAGTGCCAGCGGGTACAGTCTCGGATCCGGCAGGTTGAAGTTTTCCATGAACTTGAAATAAACGACTTTGGCCAGATCCTTTTCCGGCAGGATCAGTTCTTCGGCAAAATAGTTGGATTCATATGGTGAAATCAGTCTGTATAATTCCCCGCGCAGGACCAGTTCCTCGTCCTTGCGGTATTCGGCAACCTGTGCGGCAATGCTTTCCAGGTCTGCCGCGGAAAGCTTTACGGAGTCGAATTCATATCCTGTTGCGCCCAGATGCGCAATGATGCCGCGATCCGCAAAGCCGGTGATATGTCCTGCACGGCGGTTGGGGGACGCGGTCACGTGGCAGGAGTGAGCCGTCAGCGGGTAGCAGACAGATGCACCGTACTGGATATAGGCTCTGGCGGCAACATCCGACTGGTCGCTGATCCAGATCTGCGGGAAGAAGGCCAGCATGCCCGGATCGACCCGGCTGCCGCCGGAGGCACATCCTTCAAACAGAATATGCGGGTGTGCGAGATTGATGCGGGTCAGCATATCGTACAGGCCGAGCATCTGGCGGTGGTACTGCTCCTGCTGACGGCCGGCAGGCAGAAGCGCACTGAAGCCCTCCGTCATATCGCGGTTGCAGTCCCATTTCACATAGTCGATCTCGTAGCTGTCGATGAGCGTGTTGATCTTTTCGACGATATAATCGCGGACATCTTTGCGGGAAAGGTCCAGATAATACTGGAACCGTCCCTTGACCGGCTCAAAATCCGGAACAGCGATGGCCCAATCCGGATGCGCCCGGTACAGGTCGCTGTCGGGGCTGACCATTTCCGGCTCGATCCAGATACCGAATTTCATTCCTTTTTCATGAACATAATCGATGAAGCTGCTTAAAGGACCCTGCAGCTTTTTTTCGTTGACAAACCAGTCGCCCAGGCCGGACGTGGCGTCGTCGCGCTTGCCGAACCAGCCGTCATCCATGGCAAAAATGTCGATGCCGCGGCCTGCGATCTTATCGACGATGCTCTTCAGCTTGTCGGCGTTGTAGGTGAAACGGGTGCCTTCCCAGTGGTTGAAAACCACCGGTCGGGAGGCTTCCGCAAACTGCGGCTGCATCAGATACCGTTTATAAGCCTTATGATAGGCACGGCTCATCCCGGAAAAGCCTTCCGCAGAGAAGGCCAGGACGGCTTCGGGTGTGTCGAATATTTCTCCGGCATGCAGTTCCCAGGAGAAATCAAAATCCTGCAGACCGCCTGTCAGCTTCACCAGGCCGCAGGTCATATTTTCGGCTTTTATGACATGGCCGCCGGAATAGACCAGGTTGGCTCCGTAAACCCAGCCGGCATTTTCCGTGGTATCCTTCCGGGCAATGCCCAGAAAAGGGTTGAAAATAGCAGAGGAATTGCCGCGCTTGGAATCGACCGTGAACGTGCCGTAGGCAGCCAGCGGTGCGCGCTGCAGCTGGTTCTCGGCACCTGCGGCACCGTGGATCGACAGGACCTGATAGTCATCGGCGGGAAGCGAGAGAGCAAAGCTGTATGCGCGGGAGAGCTTCACATCGTCTGTTCCGCGGTTTTCCAGGCGGATGCTGCGGGCGACGATATCGGTATCATCGTATATCGTATAGAAAAGCGTCACGCCCATCTGCAGGGTGTGAAAATGCACCGCCAGCGTTTCGCGGCCGCGCAGCGAAGGGAGACCCTGCAGCGCGGGCTTTTCGGCAAGGATCTCATAACCGTCATAGCTGAGGTCGCTGCGGCGGCTGCCGTCCGCGAACTGCATGAGGAGCGTCGGCTCGCCGTAATCGCCCGCCAGAGGCGTATGGACTTCCTGCGGGATGCGGCAGAGGTTATACAGCTTTCCGTCCGGGCCGGTCTGATTGCCCTGATGCGCAAGTCCTTTTTGAGAATAACATCCGGGAACAAGATCCCTTCCGGTCTTCGGGCCGAAATACAGATGTTCCGGGAAACCGAGCGGATGAATGGCGAAGGCATAGCTGATGCGTTCATTTTCCAAATAAAAAGTATTCGATGTACTGTCAAAATATATCATGGCTTTCCTTTCTGGATCCTGCATGAATTCGAACTATATCTGGACGGAAATGTTTTCTTCGGGAAGTGTTTCCGCAGTTTCGGCTTCTACCTCTTCCTGGATTGCGGCAAGCCGTTCCGGACTGACGGAAGGCAACTCGTCCGGATCGGAGATGCGGAAGCGCCGTAAAAATTCCTCCGTAGTGGCAAATAGAATAGGGCGGCCGGGGGCATTCAGGCGGCCTGCTTCGCAGACCAGACCGTATTCTACAAGGCGGTTGACGGCATGGTCACTGGATACGCCGCGGATCCGTTCGATTTCCTGCTTGGTGACAGGCTGCTTATAGGCGATGATCGCGAGCGTCTCTATGATGACGTCCGTGAGCACCGGCTTTTTCGGCTTTTTGGCAATGCGGATCAGGGCCTCGTAACAGGCTTCCGCGGTGCATAGCTGGTAGCTGTCTCCCAGGCGGAGCAGGCGCAGCGCGCCATTCTGGCCTTCCAGTTCCCTTGCCAGATTTTCAGCCAGCGTATCGACCTCATCGGCGGGGATCTCCAATGCTTCCGACAGCGTTTCTCTGTCTACGGAATCGCCCATGGCAAACAGGATCCCCTCCAGGATATCTTCAGCTCTCAACGTCAGTCACCTCCTTCTTGGGACGTTTCTTTTTCAGTTTGCGGCCGGTCATGGCCTCGTAATCGGCGGCTGCTTTTGCTTCATATTCGGCAGCTGCGCTTTCTTCATCCTTGGCGGCGGGCAGTTCACCGGTGTTGTCCTCCAGCAGGAAATCGTCCCGTGTACTGTCTTCCGTAAGGCGTATCTCGCCGCTGTGCAGCAGCTCCAGAATCGCCAAAAAGGTCACGACGATTTCCAGACGGGAAGCGTTTTTCCGAAACAGGCTGCGGAAGGAATGGCGGCCGGGAACACATACCCGTTCCTTCACATAATCCAAACGGTCGCCGATGTGCAGCGCTTCCCGTTCAATCTCTCCGAAATGGCTGCGGATGGGGTCTGAACGGTCTGCCTGCCTGCGGCAGAGTTCGTCAAATATTTTCTTCAGTCCGGACAGGTTCAGGTCACCCAGAAATTCATCCAGGTCGACCGGCGGACGGTATTTTGCGACCTCCTCCGGCAGCAGCTGGTTCCGGTAGAAGAGCAGTTCACTGCCGATTTCCAGATCCCGCAGGCCGGATCCGAGATATTTATACTTGCGGTATTCCAGCAGGCGCTGGACCAGCTCGGCGCGGGGGTCTTCGGCTTCTTCCTCCCCTTCTTCCTCCTTCGGCAGGAGCATGCGGGCCTTGATCTCAAGAAGCGTGGCAGCCATGACAAGGAATTCGCTGATCTCATCCAGCTTTTCCATATCCATGGCGGCGATATATTCCAGATACTGTTCCGTGATGGTGACAATCGGGATATCGTAAATATTGATTTTGTTTTTATCTATGAGGTGCAGCAGGAGATCCAGCGGCCCTTCAAAGGCATTCAGCTTGACCGACAGTTCCATGTGACGCCTCCTTTTTGTTGTTTTTAGTGTGTATTCTGATCGGAGCGGGCACAGCCGGTCCCGACAAGCTCCAGCAGAACATATTCGCGCGGGTTGAACAGACGGGGGATCGAGTGTGTCCCGAGGCCGGCACTGACTGCCAGCGAGCAGCCGTCTTCGGCAAAAAGGCCGCGGCTGTATGCCGGAAAAAGCAGGAATCCGGGCCCGAAGAGCCCACCCAGCAGCGGCAGACGAATGGCGCCTCCGTGCAGATGACCGGAAAGAGTGATATCGGCGCCCGCTTTGCGGCAGGCGGGAAAATAAAAGGGATTGTGCGCCAGCATGATCCGCGGTCCCGCGGCCCGGGCAGAAAAAAGCGGTGCCGTCAGCTCGGGCGGGAGGTCCCCTTCCTTCAGCTTTTGAAGGGACGATCTACGGTAATGCTTCAATTCCAGCGGCGCCCCTGCCAGCTGCAGCGGCAGACCCTTTACCTCCAGAAAAAGGCAGCGTCCGTCCAGAAAAACGGCACCGCACTCTTCCAGTGTACGTCTGAAGCTGCTGTACTGCATTTCCTCCGGAAGACGGTCCAAACGCTCCCAGCGCAGTTCATGATTGCCGTTTACGGCATAGAGAGGATATTCCGCACACAGTTCCCGCAGAAAAGCGGCAGCATTCTGTGCGGAAGGCTGTTTGGCCTTATATGTACAGGTGATCATGTCGCCCGTTGCCAGCAAAAAATCGGGCCGGCTGCCGCGGACTATGTCCGCCAGCCCGTCCGTTTTGCCGTTATGGAGATCCGTCAGCTGGCCGATGCGGAGACTTTCTCCCATCGGCCAGTCGGGAACTTCCAGTTTGTAGCTAACGGTGCGAAAACGCATAAATCAGTCCTTTTCCCAGATCGTAAAGTGAAAACGGAGGGAGTTTTCTTCAAAGCAGTCGGAACAGCCCGTCATGTGCCAGCCTTCCTCGGGAAGTGCCGGGAAAAAGACGGAAGCTTCGGGGTCGGCATCTGCCTGTGTGACATAGATCCTGCGGCAGAAGGGCAGCAGCTGGCGGTAGATCTCCCCGCCGCCGATGACGAACACGTCTTCCGACGGCAGTCCTTCCGTCAGGCGCAGCAGTTCTTCGATGCTGCAGACGGTTTCGGCCCCCGGTCTGGAAAAGCTCCGGTCCCGGGTAAGCACGATATTCCTGCGCTGCGGGAGCGGTTTGCCGCCCGGGAAGGAATCCAGCGTCTTTCTGCCCATCACAACGGTCTTTCCCAGCGTCATCTGCCGGAAAAAGCGCATATCCTTTTTCAGATGGAAGAGCAGGTCTCCCCCTTTTCCGATCCCCCAGCTGCGGCTGACGGCTACGATGGCATTCATGGGCGCCTCCTAGATCGCAACGGGGATCTTCATGGTGAAAGGATGATATCGGTAGTCCTCCACCGTGAAGCTGGTCTTGTCAAAAGCGTAGAAATCTTTGACGGAGGGATCCAGGCTGACCTTCGGAGCGGGATAGCCTTCCAGCTCCATCATTGCCTTTACGGCGTCCACATGACGGTCGTAAATATGGCAGTCCGCGATGACATGCACGAACTCGCCCGGCTCCAGCCCGGCGACCTGCGCCATCATCATGGTCAGCATGGCATATTGGCAGACGTTCCAGTTATTGGCGGTGAGCATATCCTGGGAACGCTGATTCAGGATCGCGTTGAGTTTATGCCCGCTGACATTGAAGGTCATACTGTAGGCACAGGGATACAGCCCCATTTCCGACAGATCGTGATGATTGTAGATATTGGTCAGGATGCGGCGGCTGGTGGGGTTGTTTTTCAGGTCAAAAATGACGCGGTCTACCTGGTCGAATTCGCCCTCCGGATATTTGTGCTTTACGCCCAGCTGGTAGCCGTAGGCTTTGCCGATGGTTCCTTCGGCATCTGCCCAGGCATCCCAGATATGCGTACTGAGTTCACAGACTTTATTGGACTTTTTCTGCCAGATCCACAAAAGCTCATCCAGTGCCGATTTCCAGGCGGTACGGCGGAGTGTCATCATGGGAAATTCTTTGCTGAGGTCGTAGCGGTTGACGATCCCGAAGGCTTTGATGGTATGGGCCGGGGCTCCGTTTTCCCAATGAGGACGTACCGGATAATCCGTATCCCAGACACCGTTTTCCAGAATCTGGCGGCAGTTGGCTTTGAATACTTCGTCTGCGTAGCTCATAGTGACTCCTTTCCGAAGGATATGTGATTACAGGCGGCAGGCAGCTTTCAGGGCATCTGCCTTATCTGTATCTTCCCAGCGGACCTTCAGCTCTTCGCGGCCCATATGACCGTAAGAAGCGAGCGGAAGGTAAGCTGTATCGCGCAGCTTCAGATCGCGGATAATCGCGGCGGGACGCAGATCGAAAATCTTGCTGATGGCTTCGGCAAGCAGATTTTCGTCTACCTTGCCGGTGCCGAAGGTATCGACCAGCACGGAGACCGGACGGGCCACTCCGATCGCGTAGGCCAGCTGGATCTCGCATTTGTCCGCCAGACCGGCAGCCACGACATTTTTGGCAACGTAGCGGGCAGCGTAGGCCGCGCTGCGGTCGACCTTTGTCGGGTCCTTGCCGGAAAAGGCTCCGCCGCCGTGACGGGCGTAGCCGCCGTAGGTGTCCACGATGATCTTGCGGCCTGTCAGGCCGCTGTCTCCCATGGGACCGCCGATAACGAAGCGGCCGGTGGGATTGATGTAATATTTGGTGTTTTCATCCAGCATGCGGGAAGGCAACACCGGGAGAATGACTTTTTCCTTGATCTCCCTGCGCAGAATATCCATGTCGATATCGGCACTGTGCTGACTGCTGACGACCACGCAGTCGATGCGCTTCGGGATACCGTCTTCATATTCCACGGTGACCTGGCTCTT
>JAZLHR010000122.1:0-31218 GCA_045616945.1 Lachnospiraceae bacterium
TCTGTCGGCGGCTCGGTGGGCGGTTCTGTCGGCGGCTCGGTGGGCGGTTCTGTCGGCGGGTCCGTGGGGGGCTCCGTAGGAGGCTCTGTCGGCGGTTCCGTAGGCGGCGGAGGAGGCGGCGTCTCTCCGGAACCGCCGGGATATTTGATATACTTGATATAATTATACTTGGAGAAACCGTTGTCTATACCGCCGTTTTCCACGGCAATATAAGGGAAATCGCTCCAGGTATAATAGGTTTCGTTGCAATAGGGAGCATCGGGATATCCGCCCTGGAATACCGTGAAGCCGTTATCATCTATCTCTACGATGATCTGACTGTGTCCCCAGCCGTCACGCCAGCCTTCATGCAGGACTTCGTTTCCGTTTCTGTCATATAAATTGCATATGCGGATGATGGACCCGGGAACCGCATAATTCCGGATCCAGAACTGCAGATGTTCCGCCGTCAGGGTCTTGTCCTCATCCGGAGCGTTCCGCAGGATATTATCGTAGGATCTCGGGTCCTGACGGTTCGCACCGTAGGAATCATACGTTCCCCAAATTTCACGGTACAGCCCCCACGCAAAATCCCAGCATTCATCCTTTTCAGAGCTTCTGCCGTCGATGGAGAATGCATTCCCGTTCATGATATATGCATTCCCGGCAGCAGCAGGCATGCCGGCAAGCAGGCTCACCAGCACCGATATCGCAGCCGCGACAGCTATGAAAGAATGTTTCACCGAACGTTTCATAAAGGCAGAAATTCCTTTGTATATTGCTGCGGATACATTTCGCAGACAAGTTATTATATGGCAATTTTCGTTAAAATGCAAGCATTTTCGGAGCTGCCGGCCGCTGCGCGCAGGCCGCCTCAGCGGGCATACTGCGTGAGTCCCAGGATGCGCAGGATCTTATCCGCCGTCTGACGGCTGGACTCATCCACCGGGATCTCAACGTCACATAATTCTCTGTAAATGGGCATACGCTGCTTTTCCAGTTCATGCAGCTTCTGTTTGTCCGCGGAAAGAGGGCGGTTGAAGGTCGAAAGCGCCTCCAGCGGGCGCCGCAGAAAAATAATCTTGCCATTCTGACGCAGCGCATCCCGGTTTTCCTGCCGCAGCACGGCACCGCCGCCGGTCGCGATGATCACCCCCGTCAGCCGGCCCACTTCACGCACCACAGCCGTTTCTTCTTCCCGGTATGCTTCTTCCCCGTATTGTCTGATATAATCCGAGGGTTCACATAAATGAGTATATTTGAAAGCAAGATCCGTATCGTAATTCGGTCTGCGCAGCGCGTAATTCAGGTACCGGGCCTGCGTGCTCTTACCGGAGCCGGGCATACCGATCAGAACCAGATTCAAAAAACGGTCTTCCAGATTGCGGATAAGTGGCTCGACAACCCTGGGATCCGGCATTTCTTCCTCTCCGCCGTCCCAGATATTGGCAGAAGCAACGCCCTGTGCGGCAAGCATCGGCAGACCGCCCATGCAGGGTATGTCTAAGCGCTCCGCCTCCAACAGCAATCTCGTGCGGTACGGACGGTAGATCAGGTCGATCACACCTCGAATGCCGGGAAGCTTCTTCAGGTCGACCGGGCAGGCACATTCGCGCGGATACATGCCGACCGGCGTCGTATTGATAAGCAATTCCGCCTCGGTGTGCCGGTAAACCGTCTCATAATTTTCCGGTCCGCTGCGGGAAATCACAACAGTTTTGGCTCCGAACAGCTCAAGCACATACTGAACGGCTTTGGATGCACCGCCGCTGCCCAAAACAAGCACGGTTTTTCCCTGCACAGGCACGCCCAGCCGCTGCATTAAATATGCAAAGCCGAGATAATCCGTATTGAAGCCGGAAAGGCTGCCGTCCGATTCACGCCGCAGCGTATTGACGGCGCCGATGCGGGCTGCCGCATCGGATACTTTTCTGCAATAAGCAAATACGGTCGTTTTATAAGGGATCGTGACATTTGCGCCGCTGAACCGGCCTAATTGCAGAAACGAGGGCAGTTCATCCGAAGAAAGCTCCCATAAACGGTAATCAGGTGTTCCCAATAACGCATGCAGTTCCGAAGACAGGCTGTGAGACAGATGCTCGCCGATCAGCCCTCTCCCGCCGGCTGTATCCTCTTCGGCATCCCGGATGGTCTTTGCGGAGACAAGCCTTTGCTGCCTGCGGCTCTCCCGCATGATCGTCTGATACAGCGCACGTTTGGCTTCCGCATAGTCGCCGGTCATAACGGAATTCAGCCTTTCTTCCTCCCGGGCCGCGTCATAGACCGGCAGATTCTTTTCGATCTTGACCCGAGCCATGGCACAGGAAGCATTCATCCTGTTTTCAAAAGCTTTTGTGATCAATCTGTCGGACTCATTGATCTCGGAACGGATTGCTGCCACACGGTCGAAAGGAAGCTGCATTTTATTATCTCCTATAATACATATCTGATCCATCTGCGGACATTTTTCTCTCACCGCATTTCTGCCCCAGTATACCATTCCCCGCCTAAATGCGCAAGCAGCAATGCTCCCGCCCGAAAAAGCACGGAAACGGGATCGCCCCGCAGGCATTCACACAGATACGGGACCTCCCGCGCAGGGAATCGCACAGATACCGAACTGCCCCGCCGGAAATCGCACAGATACGGAGCAGCTCCCTCCGAACCTCCTCCGTGCGGCAGGCGAAGGATCGGCTTTGGTCTATTTACGATTTTTTACAAAAAATGGTTGACAAAAAAGACGTACAGTAGTATAGTGCAACACGTGCCCAATGAAAGGGTGCGGAAATGCGCGAGTGGCTCAGCGGTGGAGCACCACCTTGCCAAGGTGGGGGTCGCGGGTTCGATCCCCGTCTCGCGCTTCTTCTTTCCCAGGCACATGCGCGAGTGGCTCAGCGGTGGAGCACCACCTTGCCAAGGTGGGGGTCGCGGGTTCGATCCCCGTCTCGCGCTTCTTTTTTTTGCCTTTAGGCCGGTCTTCTGCCGCAGCTGCCTAAAAGTCTTCTGATAATCGCTGCCGCAGCTTCATAAACCGTCTTCTAATTTCGGCACAGCTGCTTCTAAAACCGTCTTATAATTTCGGCGCAGCTGCTTCCGATACTGTCTTAGCAAATCGGTGCAGCTGCTATCCCGTGAATATATTCACAGCACGAAAAAAGAGTCCCGGATGAACCGGGACTCTTTTTCGGCAAACGGGCAATGCATTATTTGTTCTTCAGCAGATCGCGGATCTCCTGGAGCAGCTGCTGCTCGGCAGTCGGCTCGGCAGCCTTCTTGGCAGCTTCTTCCTCAGCCAGCTTCTTCTCTTCTTCCGCTTTCTTCTTGGCTTCGGCCTCTTCCGCAAGCTTCTTGGCCTGAGCCTTGTCTCTTGCCTTATTGAACGTTCTCACGATACAGAATACGATAAAGGCAACAATCACAAAATCAATGATCGTGCTGAGGAAAGTACCGAATCCGACAACCGTAGCGGGCGTAACCACTTCACCGGCCTCATCCAGAACAGCGGGGGCCAGAGTGACATTCAGACTGTTAACGGCATCGGAGCCGCCGAACAGCCAACCGATAAAGGGCATCAGCACATCGTTTACGAGCGAGGTAGTGATCTTGCCGAAAGCACCGGCAACGATAACGCCGATAGCCATGTCAAGGACGTTGCCTTTAGAAATAAAGGCTTTGAATTCATTGAAAAACTTCTTCATACAGCTCCCTTTCTGCACCGCAGAGATAATTTATTTCGGAGGAGACTTTCCCCTACGATTTCAAAGGACAAAAAACTCAGCTGCCGTAATGCTGCCACATATAGCTGTAGCCGCTTTCGGCACGGGACACATAGTCGGAAGGAACATAACCGGAATTGCCGTACAGGAATTCATGCAGTTTTTTATTATTCGTCGGCAGATCCCGGACATAGATGCTGTCATTGGAAACGAAGGTATACGGATAAGCGAAGGAATCGACTATCGTATAGGAACGCACCGATTTCAGCATTTCCACGATTTCGGAAAGGGTGAACGAAGTCCCGATTTCCGGGAACATAGTCTCACAGATCGCCAAAAGCTTCGCAGCACTGAGCGTTTTGGCCTTTGCCAACAGCATGTTGATGACGGTCCGCTGCCGGTTGGTACGGTCATAGTCCGCATTGCCGATATGACGAATACGTGCATAAGTCACGACCTGGACACCGTCACAGAGCTGAGCGCCGTCAATCAATTCAAGATGCCCAGCAGATAATCCAGTCACAAGTGAAGTCTCACCACAACTTTTGTTTACCTCATCAGCCTCGCGAATAGTCATATTGATATACAACCCGCCCATTAGATTTACGACATCCGCGACCGCTTTCCAGTTGACCGCAACAAAATCCTCAATATTCAGATCCAGCTCATTGTTCAGAATGGACATCGTGCCAGCAGCGCCGACGATCCTGTAAATATTCGTGATCTTATTAAAGGTATAGCTGACGGCACCGTTCGCGCCGGCAACAGGGCGTTGGAAGTTCGTATCACGCAGGATGGAAGAAAGACGCACTTCCTTCGTGGCCCGGTTGATACTCACCAGGATGACCACGTCGCCCTGTGCGCCGCTTGTGATCCTCGTATTGTTTCTGGCATCGACGCCGTATACTACAAAGGTTTGAAAGCCATCCAGTACCTTTTCAACGCCGGGATCCTTTTTATGTTCCGTACCGGGGTCGATCACAATAGGCGGCAGGGTCGGTGCGGGCGTAGGCTTTACGGTCGGCTTCTCGGTAGGCTTTTCGGTCGGCTGCTCAATGGGCTGCTGTGTTTCCTGCGGCTGTTCGGGCTCCGTCTCGGAAGGTTCCGCCGCGGTATCATCGGCTGCTGACGGTCCGTGTTCCGTTTCAGTAGGTTCCTCCGGGGTCTGTGTCTGATCCCCCCCGGAGCTCTCGGTAGGATCATCGTAGAAATAATTAGGAAGCGTTTTATCTTCATTTAGTATTTCCTGGAGCTCGGACGAATTGATCTCCGTACTATCCTCTTCGGCCGGTTTTTCGATCAGCCCCCATAGATGAAGTGTATAAGCCATACCGGCGATCCCTACGACCAGAACAAGAGAAAACAAGCCCAGGCACACTTTCAGGATGTTTCTTTTCTTTCTTAATGAAGCGATATTCTTTCGGCTTCCGCCGACAGAACCCTTTTCCATTCCTATACTACCCCCCCAAAAAATTAACGAAGCGCAAATATACGCGCTGAATCATCGACCGCGAGGTACATCCCCCACGATCCAGTAGGTCATTATACTTCATTTCCCCCGGGAAATCAATGCTCATTTCGTGAACAGTGTGTGACTTCGACAGAAGCGCCACATCCGCTGCGTTCTTTCGCTGCCGCAGCCGAATTTGCATTCAAACTGCTCCGGAATGGAAAGCCGCCGCCCATCCAGAAAAGGCCGTGCGCGCTTCCGTATCTTTTCGGGAATGCGGGCCATCCGCCGGAAAACATTTATCCGTGAACAGTTCGAACTCTTTCGTTTTGATATCGTTCCGCTCAAATCGGAAACCGACGATATCTCCGATCAATGTACCGGGCATTTTTTACTTCTTGCTTCCGCGGACCGGCCGCACCGTTTACAGATCGGCCGGGACCGCAGTATCCGTTCCTTTTATTTCTTCTCCTGCTCCGCAAATCCCATCTTGACAGTCAGGTCGCCGAAGCTCTTATCGTATTGTGCCCGTGTGATAGCGCCGTGCGACAATAAGGTATCCAGCAATTCCGCCTGCCGTTCATATAAACGGCGGCGCTTTTCATCCGGCGAGGAACCTGCCCCTCTTCCCTCTGTGATATCTCCCATGTGCAGACCTCCTCCCGGACACCTTCATCTTCTGCTTTCCCGCAGAAAAAACAAGTATCCGCAATACGATAACGGCGAAAAAACGCTCCATCCCTGCGTCCGTTTCCTTTATGGACTATTCCTGCGAACTGCCTCGTTTTTATCATGCGGACGGGCTAAAGTCAAGGCGTCTTCTTCTGCCTCATACCGGCATGAAAATGCATCAGTCTTGACTTTTCCTTCCAGACAATGTATAACGATGTCAGTGCCCTTTTCAAGCGAAAATCTATGGGCCTGAGGCGAAGGATGGAAAATATCTTTGATTTTCAGGAAGACCTGATCCGTATCACCGAATACGATGTTCTCGGCAAACTTCCCAATCCCTTCCTTTTGGAGGACGGCACACGCGTCCGCACGAAGGAAGATTGGGAGAAGCGCCGTAAAGAAATATACAAATATGCGATTGAACTTCAATACGGTTCCCAGCCTCCGAAGCCCGAATATTTCCGTGTTGACTGCACTCATTCGGGAAAAGGTGCCTCCTCCTACCGCATCACCGCCGGCACGAAGGAAAAGCAGACCAGTTTCATGATGAGACTGATCCTGCCGAAAGATCATATCAGCAGATGTCCGGTCGTCATTGACGGCGACCTCTGTTTTGACTATGCCTTCAAGCCCGGCTATATCGATGCTTTTCTGGAGAAAGGGATCGCTGTCGCGCTTTTCAACCGCACCGAACTTGCCAACGACGGCAGATATATCCCTTTTGACCAAAAGGAAGGCCCCCTTTACGCAGTCTATCCCGACCTCGATTTCGGTGCGCTCAGTGCTTGGGCGTGGGGTTATTCCCGCTGCGTAGACGCGCTGGAAACGATCAGCTCCTGCGTCGACCTTTCCTGCATCGCTTTCACGGGACATTCCCGCGGTGCAAAGACTGCTATGCTAGCCGGCGTCCTCGATGAAAGAGCCGCGATCGTCAACCCGAATGAGACCAACGCCGGTTCCTGCTCCTGCTACCGTATCCACATGAAAGCGGTCGGCGAAAACGGCAAGGAAAAGCCTAGCGAGACCCTGACCGATGTCATCGGCAACTTCCCCTTCTGGTTCGGCAAAAACTTAGGTTTCTATAAAGACCGCGAAAACGAACTGCCCTTCGACTGCCACTTCCTCAAGGCAATGGTCGCTCCGAGGATCCTTCTCGTCGGGGAAGCCGCGAGCGATATCTGGACCAATCCCATCGGGACATATCAGACCTCCGCTGCAGCGTCCGAAGTATTCAAATTCCTCGGCTGCCCGGAAAATCTTCTCTGGTATTTCCGCAGAGGCTTCCACTCTCACCTCCCCGAGGATGCGGGAATGCTTGCCGAAGTCATCTCGCACAAATATTTCGGTACGCCTCTCTCTGACCGCTATTTCAAGCTTCCCTTCCCGAAGCCCGAACTGATCTACGACTGGAAAGCACCCGAAGCCGAATAAACGGCTTTTCGCAGCACTGTCAAGCTAAAAAGTCCTGCAGCGTCTCTCAAACGTCAGCCGCAGAAAGATAAGCAACAAAAAAATCTCCTTTTTCAGCAGACAAAAGAGTTTTTTTACTGTTTTGAGGCTGCCGGGCTGCATCCCCGCCTTTACAGCAATTTTTGAACAAGCTGGATCAGCTTATTTATTTTTGATTCTGTGATGATCCCCGTGAGCACATCGGTCTCCGCAATATCCGCGTTCGGTGCGGAGGGTCTGAGTTCCGCTGCGGTATTGCCGAATCCGCTGCTGCCGGCAGTGGCAAACAGCAGAATCTTCTTTCCGGAAAAATCATAAGCTTCCAGAAATGTGTTGATGATCGTCGGGGCGACATACCACCAGATCGGGAATCCCAGACAAATCGTGTCATAGTCCGAAACATCCAGATCGCCGGTCATCATCGCGGGCCGGAAGCTCTTGTCATTCATTTCCACACTGCTGCGGGAATTTTTGTTCATCCAGTTCAGATCAGCCTTCGTATATTTTACCTCCGGCCGGATCTCATACAGTTCCGCGCCGATGGCCTCCGACAATTTTTTTGCTGCCTTGGCTGTTTTTCCGCTGGCTGAAAAGTACGCTGTCAATATTTTCCCCATCAATCTGCCTCCTGTCACTCATTTTTAGAAATACCGATTGGCTGATTTCAGAATATCATTTTCTGTTAATTTGTCTATCACAAAACAAGAAACTCTTTCGTCCCGAAAGGCAAAAGAGTCTCTGATATGAAGCAGGGTACGGGAGTCGAACCCGCCTCCGATGCTTGGGAAGCACCCGTACTACCGATGTACTAACCCTGCAGTCCCAGGCAAGCTCCCGGGTTGAACTGCGGAAGAAGGGACTTGAACCCTCACGATCTTCGATCACATGATCCTTAGTCATGCCTGTCTGCCAGTTCCAGCACTTCCGCATGCCGCATCGCGACCCCACCTTTATACCACGCATAAGCCGCAAATGCAAGCACTTTTTCGATTTTTTCGGGCGATCGGGATAATAATCTCAGGCAGCCTGCACGCGGCATCCGCAAGGCCGCGTGCCGCCGCCGCGGAACGCTCCTCTTTCGGGAACATCACCGGAACTCTTCCCTGTATTTTTTCAAATACGGGAGAATCGCCATCGCCATCGCATAGAAGCCCAGATCGTTCGGATGCGCACCGTCCACAGTCGAATCCGAGCCTGCCAGCATCGGGAACATGGTCGCTCCGTCCAGGTAATCCACATGTCTGTCACCGGCCTCGACTGCCCTGCGGTAATTATTCTCGATGATCTTCCGCCGCAAAGCCATGGTCTCACGCTTTTCATCGGAATAATACAGCGTACAGTTGCTGATCATCAGGATCGGCAGCTCCGGCTGTGCCTTCCGTACCGTCTCATACATTCGCCAATGTGTGAATTTCAGATCTTCCGTTTCCGAATTATGGTCATAATCCAGCACAAATACGCTCATCGGCTGCTTGGCGATATACTCTGCCATTTCCAGCTCGCCCTTGGCACGCCCGGAAAAGCCGAGATTGACAAAATCCATATCCAGCCAGCGAGACAAAAAGCCCTGGTAGCTGTTGCCGGGGCGGGAAGCGCAGCCCCCCTGCGTAATGGAACTGCCGTAAAACAGGACAGGCAGCGTGCTGTAAGTGTAGCTGGGCGCCTTTTCCAGACCAGCGCTTTCCTGAATGCCTATATACAGCTCGCTCACCACATCGTACAGAGGAAGATTCAGAGTGATATCCTTCCACCCTTTATTCCAGAAAGGGATCACTCCCTCGTAGCCGTCATTGAACTCGACCTTCGGCTTGATGCTTCCCGCGAACACATAGCCGCTCTCCTCTTTGATATAGGCATCTATGCCGCTGCAGCCGAGATAGGACATATGCGACATAAAGCTTTTGCGGCGCGGCTTCACCACCCTTACGGCGATATAGTCCGAATCTGTCATGAAGCGAATACGGCCGCCGGCAGGCCGCCGGTTCAGATTCCGGATATTCGGATTCAGGGCATCCATCTCCACGTTCATACGCAGGAACGGTCCCTCACGGAAAGGCTCGTACAGGCCGTAAATATCCGCTTTTGTCTCACGGACGTTCCGGAACAGCACATCCGGCTCCGTGACCTTATCCGCTATATACAGATTTTTATCGATTTGCCCTTCATCGAGCACAGAAAACTTATCACTCATAATACTTCACCTCCGATAAAGGAGATTATACAACAAATCCGGAGGATTGTGTCCTCCGGATTTATTATTTATGTTCAGTTCCGAGCTCATTCTGCTTTTTCTTTGTTCAGCCGTTTCTGCAGCCAGTCTTTGCCTTCCGTAAAGCGCTGCACGATAAAGCTGACCACATAGTCTCCGGCCGCATTCACCATCGTTGCGGGCGGATCGACCAGGTCGCCGATGGCGATGGCGATCGGGAATGCGACAGCCAGCTGATCCGGGAAGAAAATGGTGCAGAGGACCAGTTCGCCCGTTCCGCCGCCGCCCGGGATGCCGCTCATGGCCACCGAGGAAAAGACCGCCACAATGATTGCCAGGATCGCCCTGCCGGTCCCGAAATCCAGTCCGAATATTCCGAAAAGGAAAGCCACTTTCACGATAGCGGACATCGCCGAGCCGTCCATGTGCATCGTCGCACCCATGGGAAGCACGATATCCGTGACCTCCTTGCTGATGCCTGTCTCTTCGGCGACTTCCATGTTGGTAGGGATGGTCGCCACGGAAGAGCAGGTGCCGAAGGACACGGCTGCCGGCCGCAGCAGCTTCCGGAACATCAATTTTGCCGCGCCCTTACCGCCGCCGAAGCGGGCATAGATCGGGAAGAAAACAAACATGTAAAGGAAGCACATGATATAGTAGATAAGAAGCGTCCGGCTGTAATCTCCTATCAGCTCCGGGCCGTAGGTGGCGACCAAATACGCAAAGAAGCCGAAAAAGCCGATCGGTGCGTAGTAGGAAATGATCTTTACGGCTTTCATCAGGCAGTTCGTCAGATCTGCCAGCAGCTTTGCCACCGCACTGTCCTTCCCGCCGGTCAGCTGCACGGAAAAGCCGAAAATCACGGCTGCCACGATCAGAGGAAGTATCGCTTTGCGGCTCCACAGCTCGGAGAAGTCAGGCTTTGTAAAGAAATTGATGATCATATCCGCCGCACCGAGCGTCGAGCCGACTTCGCCTGCCGCTTTATCCTGCACAGCAGTCAAAGGGATGATCCTTACAACGATATACATCAGCACCGCTGCGATCGCTGCCGTGACCAGGAAAGTCACTATGGTAATGCCCATGACCTTGCCTGCGCGTTTCGCGCTTTTCATCCCGGCGATCGCAGATGCGATGGAACAGAATACCATCGGTACGACCACGCAGAACATCATATTGACGAAAAGCGTGCCGAGCGGTTCCAAGCAGGCCGCACCCGGCCAAAAAGCACCGGTGATGCATCCGGCAACAATACCCGTGAGCATACAAATGATGAAAGAATAGTTCTTGAGGAATTTCTTCATGTCCGCTTTTCCTTCCTGCTGCCGCGGCAGCTGCACCGCTCTCCCCGGATGTCCCCACTATATCAAATCACAGTTGCACAAAATACGCATTATATGCTATTATCTGTGCAAATAATGCTCTGTTATGAAAAGGAGAAGCAATGGACCTTGAAACCGATAAAAGAGGATATCTGTATGAGGATTTCCGGCTGTTCCATTTAAAAGACAGCCGCGGTACTTCGACGCCGGTACATTATCACGAATTTCATAAGCTTCTCTTTCTGCTGAACGGCCGCGGAGAATACTGTCTGGACGGAAGGCTCTGTCCCGTCAGCAGCGGGGATATTATTTGCGTGAGCAGCTTTACGCTGCACTATCCGGTTTTTCCCGCCGGGAGCAATTACGAGCGCATCATCATTTATCTCTCACCGCAATTCACGGATACCAGTCCCGAGCTGCGGGCATTCTTTACCCCCGGGGAAGGCAGGATCCTGCATCCCTCGGAAAGCGAAACAGCCGACCTCATGCGGATATTGACGGACCTGAAGCAGGAATCGACAGGACAGCGCACAGGGCATCTGCTGCTTTCCCGTGCGAAAATGACAGAACTGCTGGTCGCCCTGCTTCGCCACAGTGAAACCGCACCGGCCGCAGACGCTGACGACAGGATCTCTCAGCTGATGCGGTATCTGGAGGCGCATCTGACAGAAGAAACGGATGCGGATCATCTGGCGGAAACATTTTTCATCAGCAAATATCATTTGATGCGGCGCTTCAAGGCCGCCACCGGCGTCACGCTGCATGCATGGATCCTGCGGCGCCGCCTGCTTCTGGCAAGGCGTCAGCTTTCCGAAGGAAAGAGTCCTACGGAGGTATGCTTTGACTGCGGTTTCGGCAGCTATTCCAGCTTTTCGCGTGATTACCGCCGCGAGTTCGGGATCTCCCCGGTTCAGACAGCCGGCCGGCTGCCTTCTCTCCGCTCCCGTCACCCCGGAACAGACTGAACGCGGATCACAAAAAACGGCCCCTCTGCGAAAACAGAGAGGCCGTTTCCTTATTCGTTTCTGTATTTCCGGATCGCGTCGATGCTTTCCTTCCAGGTTTTCGGCTTATCATTCCCCAATTTATCTTTCAGATTCAGCTCACCGATCTCATACAGCTTGGCTGCGGCAGCACGGGCGACACCGGAAGAAAGGCCCGCATCGTCCAGCATTTCGGCAGCCATCTCGAGTTCATGGCCGCGGCGCGTCGCATGGATGATACCGCCGGATAAACGCCCGTCCATTCCCTCGATAAAGGACTTTCCGTCCATGGTCTCCGCCAGGCTGTTCATCACATATTCATCCACACCGTAGTACGCGGCGCCCTCGATCATTTCCAAAGCAAATCCCAGGTGCCCCTTGGTGTAAATGCTGCGCAGCATCTTGATGGCGGAGGCCGCACCGGAACGGGTCCCGACATTATCGACCTTCATGCCCAGGCCCTTGATCCGCCGCATCAATTCGGCCGCCCCGGGTCCCGCAGCCACGATCGGAACCTTATTCCGGAACTTGGGCAGGCCGTCCAGCATCGCACCGTCCGCGAACAAGGCACCGGTAGGCTCAATCACGGCAGCCACCTCTTCCATCAATTTCGGATTTCCGGAGGTCATATCCACATACACCAGTCCCTCGTGCAGGAACGGAGCGGCCTTCCTGGCCGTTTCGAGTGCCGCAGTGCTGGGCGTCATCACGAATATCGTATCTGCCAGCCGGAACAGCTCCTCATATGTCGTAACAGGCTTCACACCGGCATCTTCCGGATGGTAGCCGACATAGTTCGGATCGGCGAATTTGCGGGAGCAGGCATACTGCTCCTTCAGAAGCCCCTCCTCATGGAAGCCCAGGGACATATAATATGCGGCTTCACCGTAGCCGATATATCCGAGTTTCATTTTCCCTGTACCTCCTCTTCACTCATAATATACTCATGAGGATCCGTCTTCAGCCCCAGTGCCGCGCAGGTCTCGCAGAATTCCTTGAAGGCACCGGCGCCCATCAGGATGCCGTTTTCCTTATTGAACTGATACTTTTTCGCTTCCAGGTCGCCGGGCATGTAGATCGCATTGAAGCCGGGAGCCTTTTCCGCATCACGAAGCTCCTGCAGCGCTGCGGCAGCTCTCTGTTCGAAATCCGCAGGATCGCAGAAAGCGGAAACCTTCATGGCAACGAAGAAATGTCCTACATTGGGACCGCCGGAATGTTCACCCAGCTGTGCGTCACGCAAATGGATGCCGTACGCAGCGCCTGCCAGCAGACCGCAGAGCATATCTACCACGATCGCAAGACCGGAGCCCTTATGACCGCCGAAAGGAAGGACACTGCCCTTTAAGGCCGCTTCCGCATCCGTGGTGGGATTGCCGTCTTTATCCATAGCCCAGCCTGCGGGGATCGGCTTATTCTCACGCTTGTAATTCGCTATATTGCCGCGCGCTGTCACAGAGCAGGCCACATCCAGGACCATCGGCTCCTGACCTGAAACGGGAATGGCTACGCTGAAAGGATTGGTTCCGAGCATGCCCTCTCTGCTGCCGAAGTGGGCAAGGTTCGGCATACCGTTGGTGCAGGCAAAACCGATAAAGCCCTTCTTGGCCGCGAGCAAAGGATAGTAGGAAGCCATTCCGAAATGAGCGCTCTTTTTCACGGCGACCGCGCCGATCCCGTATATATCTGCCAATTCCATAGCCTTCTCCATGGCTACGGTGCCGACAAGTGAACCGAATCCGTCATCACCGTCCATCATGCATACGGCGGGGAGAGTCTGCGTAAAAGTGAAATGAGGATTCTGGTTCCACTGTTCCTTATGGGAACGCTGGATATAGGTACCGAGACGGACCATCCCGTGAGAAGATACCCCGCGAAGGTCAGCGCAGACCAGGCTGGCAGCAACCTTTTTCGCATTTTCAATAGCCATTCCGTCAGCGGCAAATGCCTCTGCGCACAGTTTCTCCAATCCTTCGGGATTCACTCTGTAAGCTTTCATTCCACTCTTCCTCACTTATACAAAAGTTTATATGGGTTATAGCCCGACGGCTATTATAGAACAACATCGGATTAAGTCAACCGCGTATCGCCCCACATTTCAATTTAGAATAATGTAATAACGTATATATACTTTTGTATATGGGTATGCCGTAACTTTTTGGTAAAAAAAGGATACCGCCGCAGATTTTTGCTTCGGTATCCCGTTGAACGAACTATTTTCCGGTCGGAACCGTCCGGAGATACAAGGCGATCTCTTCCGGGCTGTGCCGGGATGCGGAAACACAGTCTGCCGCATTGCGGCTGCACAAAAAGCAGCGCCGGGGCGGCAGCTTCAATTCCGCTCTGCCGATGGCCCGTCCCTTTTCCATCACGTCCGCGTCCAGCAGGCGGTGGGAAGGCTCCAGATTCTCATAAGCCACTGCGATTTTTTTCAAAGCTTCTCCGCTGCAGCGGAAGCCGTAGAATACGGCGGTGCCGTCCGCGCCTTCCAGGACAGCCGCCTTTTCCGCGGCCGCACCGCAGCTTTCCGCATACGCGGCGAAGCGATCTGCCTGCCGCAGCAGGAACGCCTTCCAGCCGGCTTCAGTTCGAAAAGGCAGCGGGATACAAAGCGTCATCGTCAAAAGGGAATCATATCTGCCCGAAAGAGCCAGACGAAGGTTCCAGCGCTCTTCGCGGGCATCCAGCATGGCCAGCATAGCCTTCTGCTGCTCCTCTCCCGGCTGCGTCATGTTTCTTTCCGAGGGATCTCGGCTCAGCGGTTCACCCATTGCTTCACCTCTTCGGCATGCTCTGCCAGGAAACGGTAAGTCGTCTCGGGGACCAGATCCCGGACATCCTCCGGCGTCCCGCTTTTCAGGCGTCTGCGGACCTCCGAAGCGCTGACCACGGTCGCGCCCTCTGCGTGCCGGGGAACGATATGCACCCGGATGCCTGCGGCGGACAGGCGCTTATTTACCTCATCGTTGTAGATCGCCGTAGAGGTTGAAAACGGTTCCTCCCCCATAAAGCGGTCCGTGACCCCCAGGGCCGGGGCGATATGATTTGCAAATATTTCCGCGTCCAGGCGGCTCTGCAGGCCGGCTCTGGCAGCATCCCGGCTGAAATACGCGGGGAAGGTCAGCGACGAGATTGCATATCTTCCGCCCGGGATCACGGTGACATTGGGCAGATGTGCCGTGCCTTTCTGAAAAAGCCTGTACCGGACCGCAAAGGGAAATTCCGAAAGGTCCTCTTCCACCACCAATACGAACACGCGGCTGCATGCCCGTGATGCCTCGGTGATCAGATATTGATGTCCTTTGGTGAACGGGTTCCCGTTCATGACCAGACAGCCCACCCGCTCTGCGCCGGGCTGCCGCAGCTGCCGCAGAGAATCGCAATATTCCCGAATACCGGGCGCGCCCCATTCCAGCAGGCCGACTGCGCCGGGCACATGGGCGACCAGATGAAAGCCCATGCTTTCAAAGGACTGCACCGCCGTGCTTTTCGTGATCAGATACAGGCAGAAAATGCCCTCACGCGCCGCATAGCGCACCAGGTGGGAAACCACCTTGGCAGAAAGGTCCTCGCCCTGGTACGCAGGGTCCACGGCGATCATCTGCAGCATATTGCCGACCAGCGCACCGGTCGCCACCAGGTCTTCGTCATCGTTGAAGATCCCGACACGGTAATCCGCATTATCTACCGGGATCAGGCCGCATTTCTGCAGCAGGGGAGATGCTTCCCGAAAGCTGACCTTTTCTTCCTCGTACATATCTTTCTCCTTCAAAAAAGCAGGGGGGCTTCCCGCAGGAAGTCCTCCCGATGAATGATTCCGCCGATATTTCAGCGCTTATCCGGGCGGATCTCGTCTGCCCATTCACGCGCAAACAGCTTCCGGAAAGCTTCTTCCGTCTTTTCCAGGAATTCCGGCCAGCGGGTCGGGTCCACAAAGGCCTTTTCATCGCCTGCCAGCTGCTTTTCACGCATTTCGAACGTTCCGTTGTTGTAAGGATGATTGCCGAGCATGATATCTACATGTTCCGCTTTCATTTTTTCCAAAGATGCAAGCATATCGTCCTGCAGGCTGTACGGCAGACCGTTCTTCTCCAGGGCAAAGCGGGTCACGCTTCCCTGACCGGCACCGCCGAATTCTCCCGCACGGTAATATGTCTGACCGTCCTCCGTCACATCGCAGAAAAAGGCCATTGCGCCGGGCGTATGGCCGGGGATCAGCTTACACTCCATATCAATGCAGCCGAGCCGAATATGCTCACCGTCTTCGATCTCATGATCGATCTCGGGATAATGCGTCATGATCGCCACCGGGCCGGTCGGATTGGTCACATATCCCGGCTTTTCGCGGATCAGCTGCGTATCGACCTTGCTGAGAGCGATCCTGCAGCCGTAGAGATGCTTATACTCCATCGCCACGCCGATATGATCATAGTGCGCATGCGTCAGAATGACCAATTTGATATCATGCGGATCAAAGCCGAGGTGATAAATGTTTTCGGTGATGATATGCATCGTATGAGGGAAGCCGGCATCCAGCAGGATGAGCCCTTCGCCGGTATCGAACAAATGCACGCAGACCTGCCTGTCACCGACATAATAGATCGGTCCGAACATCCGGAACGGTTCGATATAAGCAAGCGAAGGCTGCTTATAATAGGGCATTTTGGAGGCCACATAAGCGGCTGACCGTTCCTCTGCACTGCTGAAATTGCACTCTTTCACTTCCATGCATTTTCCCTTTCCGGCTGCCGTCACGGCACGCCTATCCGATCACAAACCTTTTCTCTGGCGCAGAATCTCAAATGAAAGGATACCTGCCGCCACGGAGGCGTTCAAAGAATCGATCTGCCCCGCCATGGGGATTGATACGGTAAAATCACATGCTTCACGAACAAGTCTGGACACACCGTCCCCCTCGCTGCCGATGACCAGGCCGATCGGGCCGGTCAGCTTCTGACGATACATCACCTCGCCGTCCATGGCCGCGCATACGAACCACAAGCCTTTTTCCTTCAGTTCTCGGATTGTTCCGGTCAGATTGGTCACCCGGGCAACGGGCGTATAGGCAAGTGCCCCCGCAGAAGCGCGCACCGCTGCGGCGGTCAGTCCCACGGCTCTGTTCTTCGGTATGATCACACCGTGTGCGCCTGCCAGATGTGCGCTCCGGATAATGGCGCCCAGGTTGTGAGGATCCTCGATCCCGTCCAGAAGCACCAGGAACGGATCTTCTCCCCTGGCGGCTGCAGCATCCAGCATCGTATCGACCTCCGCATACTCGAAAGCCGCGCAATACGCGATGACACCCTGGTGATGTCCCGTTTCGGACATCTGGTCCAGCCGCTGCTTTTCCACAAAACGCACCAATGCCCCGGCTTTCTGTGCTTCCGCCAGGATCATTTTCACGGGTCCGTCCTGCAGGCCGGACTGCACGAACAGCTTATCTACGGGACGGCCGGCACGCAGCGCTTCCAGGATACTGTTGCGCCCCTCCAGGACCGAAGCCCCTTCCTCCGGGAGAAGGACCTTCTCCGGAACATCGTATGACGCACTTTTCTCTGCCCGTCTGCCTTCCGGACGTCCGGAGGGCTTTTTATCATTTCGTTCCGTACGGCCTTTTTCGGCGGGGAAAGGGCGCTTTCTGCCGCTGTTTTCAGCCGTTTTCTTCTGTATTTTCTCCATCTTGTATGCCTGCTTTCACGATTTCGGCAGCTCTCCCGATCCGCCCCTTCAGATACAGATACCCAAGGAGCGCCTCCAGACCTGTCGCTTTATGATACTCGGAAAGAGACGCATGCCGGGAAACGCTTTCCGGATGCGCGTTCCTGCCGCGCCGATATACCGCTGCTTCCTCTTCTGTCAGAAGCGGCTGGATACGCAGAGCCATTTTGGCCTGGCCCCTGGCCGCGGAATATTGCTGCACACGGGCATTGAGGGCATTTCCCTTATCGATGTGCTGCTCCGCAAAGGCAGTCCGAAGCATCAGTTCAAACACCGAGTCGCCCACATAGGCAAGGGTCAGAACCGGCCAGATCTCCGCCCGCGGCGGATCCGTTTCAAAGACCTTCCTTATGCTCTCTTCCACTTAACGCCCTCTTTGGTGTCTTCCAGCAGGATTCCCTGATCGGCAAGCTGCCTGCGGATCTCATCTGCCCGGGCATAATTCTTCGCCTTGCGGGCTGCCTGACGTTCCGCGATCAGCGCCTCGATCTCCTCATCCAGATTCTTCTCTTCGCCCATGCTCAGGCCGAGGATATTGCAGAAGACTTCCAGCAGGTGCAGTGTTTCGGTCAGTTCAGCCTCGGAAGCTTCGCCTTCCTTCAGCAGATTGGCATATTTTACCGTTTCAAACAGCACGGAGATCGCATCTGCGGTATTGAAATCATCTTCCATCGCAGCTTCGAAGCGGGCAGTAAGGCCGGCCAGCTGTTCCTGCCTGTCAGCCGTCAAAGCGGCATCCGTGCCCTTGCCCTGCAGTTCCTTCATGCGGCTGACGGCGGTGCGGATACGCTCCAGACTGCTCTTGGCGGCTTCCATCAGATCGGCGCTGAAATTCAGCGGGCTGCGGTAATGGGCACTGAGCATGAACAGACGCAGGACCATCAGATCGTATTTATCGGAGATCTCACGGACCGTAAAGAAATTGCCGAGAGATTTGGACATCTTGCGGTTGTCGATATTCAGGAACGCATTGTGCATCCAATACGCGGAGAAGGTGCAGCCGCTGCAAGCCTCGCTCTGCGCGATCTCATTCTCATGGTGCGGGAACACAAGGTCCTCTCCGCCGCCGTGGATATCGATCTGCTCTCCCAGATATTTCTTGCTCATCACGGAACATTCGATATGCCAGCCGGGACGTCCCTGGCTCCAGGGAGATTCCCAATACGGCTCGCCTTCTTTTTTCGGCTTCCAGAGAACGAAATCCATCGGATCTTCTTTCTCTTCCTCGCCGGTCACGAGCAGAGTGCGATTGCCGCTCTGCAGCTCATCCAGATTTTTGCCGGACAACTTGCCGTAATGCTTGAAGCTGCGCACACGGAAATATACCGTGCCGTTCTTTTCATACGCATGGCCTTTTTCGATCAAGGTCCGGATCATTTCGATCATCCCGCCGATCTCTTCCGTCGCCTTCGGATGCGTGGTCGCGGGCTTCACGCCCATACCGGCCATATCCTTTTTGCATTCCGCGATATAGCGCTCGGAGATCACAGAGGAGTCCACGCCCTCTTCCAGCGCTTTTTTGATGATCTTATCGTCCACATCCGTGAAGTTGGAAACGAAATTCACTTCATAGCCCTTGTATTCCAGATACCGGCGCACGGTATCGAAAAAGATCATCGGGCGGGCATTGCCGATATGGATCAGGTTATATACGGTCGGACCGCACACATACATACGGACCTTACCGGGCTCGAGGGTAACGAAATCCTCCTTGCGGCGTGTCAGCGTGTTAAAGATCTGCATAGTTTCCTCCTTGCACTAGTGGAAACAGTGATCACCGATAACGGTCCACTGCTTATATTTACTCTTATCCAAAGTCGAAGTATTTCTTCGGAAATACAAATATTCCTCGCCCAGCACTCTCGCACCGTTCAGTGCGTCCTGCGCAGCCTGCAGGCACTCCTTGCTGGCACCCTGCGCCAATCTGACCTCCAGGCGGCCGCTCTTCACCGGCGTGAACTGCCCCGTGGCATATATCACATCGTACAGCGTCATCTGATATTTGGGACTGAGAATCCGGTTGAGGATGACATTGGCAATGGCGATCTTGCCTTCATACGGCTGTCCGCCGCCCTCACAGTGGATGATACAGGCAAGCAGTTCCAGATTGGTATAACCGCTCGGATTCATCCAGCTTCCGTCGATTGCCACACTGCCCACGCCCCTCTGTCCGGTCGCGCCGCGGCTGTTCAGCTCATCTGCCCTGCGACGTGCCGCTTCGGCTTCCTCCGCGGCCTTCTTGGCAGCCAGAGCAGCTTCCTCTTCCGCTTTGCGGCGGGCCGCTTCGGCCTCTGCCTCGGCCTGCAGCTTCTGCAGAAGTGCCTCGGCCTGTGCCGTTTTTTCGATATAATAGGCCTGTGCGGCGCCGTTTTCTTCGGCGAGCGTATGATATTCTTTTATTTTTTCCAGCAATTCCGTACTGCGGAGATGCATGGCTTCCCAGGAAGCCGATACCTCAGCCTCAACGGCCTCCAGCTCGGCCCGCGCGATCTCGCGGTCACGCATCACGCGTTCCAATACTTTCTGCTCTTCGCGGAATTCATCAATCTTTTCCCGGTCATAGCGATTGATGGACGCGATATAATCCGCGGCATTCAGCAATTCGGATAACGATCCGGAGCCGGAAATCACATCCCACCATGAGCTGCTGCCCCTTTCGTACATATAGCGGATACGCAGTTTCATATCCTGTCTGCGTTCCTCCAGGGCTTCCTCGACGGACGCGCGCCGCTCATCCAGTTCTTCCGCCGCATCGGAGATTTCCTGCATCTGGACTTCCAGATCGGCCAGCGACGCTTCCACCGCGTCCAGCTCCGTCTGCAGCTGTTCCAGCTCTGCCGTCAGTTCCGCTTCCAGGGCTTCGTATTTTTTCTTTTTTTCTTCGGCGTCCTTTGCCTTCCGGTCATTGTCATCAATATCCTGCCGGGCATCGGAAATGTCTTCATCCAGACTGTCGGCCGCAGCCGGCAGAAGCATGCTTCCCAGCAAAACACAAATAAGGAGGACCAGCGGCAGGATTTTCTTTTTCATGCCTCTGCTCCTCCTTTTCTTATCAGGCAGCGGCCTTCTGCAGCTTTTGCCGGTATTACAGCCGGAACTTACCCTCGAACCAGGACTTCAGTTCGGCAACGGGCACACGTACCTGGCTCATGGTATCACGCTCGCGGATAGTCACGGCGCCGTCCGTTTCGGACTCGAAATCGTAAGTGATGCAGTACGGCGTACCGATCTCATCCTGACGGCGGTAACGCTTGCCGATATTACCGGCCACATCATAATCGCATACATAATACTTGCTCAGCTCGTCGAATACCTTCTCGGCGCCCTCGCTCAGCTTCTTGGACAGAGGCAGCACGGCGATCTTCACGGGAGCCAGAGCCGGATGGAAATGCATAACGGTACGGACATCGTTCTTCTCCGCATCCAGCACCTCTTCATCATAAGCACTGCAAAGCACGGCAAGCACGCTGCGCTCCACACCCAGCGAAGGTTCGATGACGTAGGGCAGATAGCGCTCGCTCGTTTCGGGATCAAAGTAAGACATATCCTGACCGGAGGTGTTCTGATGCTGGGTCAGGTCATAATCGGTACGGTCGGCAACGCCCCAAAGCTCGCCCCAACCGAAGGGGAACAGGAACTCGAAGTCCGTTGTCGCCTTGGAATAGAAGCAAAGTTCTTCGGGATCATGGTCTCTGAGACGCAGTTCTTCGTCCTTCAGACCGATGGACAGCAGCCAGTTGTGGCAGAAGCTGCGCCAATACTGGAACCACTCCAGATCGGTGCCGGGCTTGCAGAAGAATTCAAGCTCCATCTGCTCAAATTCGCGGACACGGAAAATAAAGTTGCCGGGAGTGATCTCGTTGCGGAAGGATTTTCCGATCTGACCTATACCGAAGGGGAGCTTGCGGCGTGTGGTGCGCTGTACGTTCACAAAGTTGGTGAATATGCCCTGAGCGGTTTCGGGACGGAGGTAAACGGTGTTCTTTGCATCCTCGGTCACGCCCTGGAAGGTCTTGAACATCAGATTGAACTGACGGATATCGGTGAAATTATGCTTGCCGCAGGTAGGACAGGGGATATTGTTGGTTTCAATGAAATCCTTCATTTCGGCCTGTGAAAAGGCGTCAATGGGCTTTTCGAGAGCCACGCCGTTGGCCTGGCACCAGTCCTCGATAAGCTTGTCGGCACGGAATCTCTCGTGGCACTCACGGCAATCCATGAGAGGATCGGAAAATCCGGCAAGATGTCCGGAAGCGACCCAGGTCTGGGGGTTCATGAGGATGGCGGCGTCAAGGCCTACGTTATAGGGATTTTCCTGAACGAATTTCTTCCACCAGGCGCGTTTAACATTGTTTTTCAGTTCCACACCGAGGGGGCCGTAGTCCCAGGTATTGGCAAGTCCGCCGTAGATTTCCGATCCGGGGAAAATAAAACCGCGGGTCTTGCACAGGGCAACGATCTTGTCCATAGTCTTTGCAGTATTATCCATTTTCAAGGTTTCCTTTGCTTTTTATTTATTTTATTATTTATATATTTTTCTGTAATCGGAGAATATGTTGAGTGTTCCCTGCTCGTTTATGACGATGATCTTTTCGCCGTTGTCGGTGATCTGCTTTGTGGTCACTCCGATCTCGATCTGATTGCCGGCATACTTGAATATCATATCCAGATTCTCGGCAAAGTCCTGCGCCGTGAAATCTGTTTCCATCATTCCGTCGATCGCTTCAAACAGATCGCCTGCACGCGAGTAATTGTTAATGCTTGTCATGCCGGTAAACATGGCTTTTATAAACGACATGGTCGTAAGGATGCGGGAATTAGACGGGTCCTCGTAACTGTTGAACATCAACAGCTGCAGGGCCTGATCGCCGTTCAGCATCTGCCTGCCTGCTCTGAGATGAATATGTACGTTTCCGGCATAGTCATCGTAATTCATATTGCAGGGGACGTAATAATTTATTCCGCCGAGAGCATCTATGAGAGCCGGGAATTTATCCATGGAAATTAGGGCATGGCAGTCGATATTTATGCCGGTAAGGGCATGGATCTTTTCTTCCAGCGCCTCGTATCCATATCTGCCGTAGACCTCGGAAAGTTTTACGTATCTGCCGCCTATATCGACAAAGGCATCAGTGGGGAACACGGTATAGCTGATATGTCCGCGTTCCTTGTCAAACCTGAGCATTATGACCGTATCGGCTTCGATAACTCTGTAATCAATGGTATAGAAACCGCCTTTGAACGCCAGCGCGCCGTCTGTGGTCGGCACTCCGGCGTCCGGGATCATGCTGCCGTCGGATAATATTCCGGTGGCCTTTTTGGGATTGCGCAGGTCACGCGGTATTTCCGCAGCCCCTTCCCGTTCGGGTTCGATACCGTACAGCTCCTTCAGCATTTCCGGATCGTAATCCGCAAAAGTGTTTTCGCGGTAATCAGTACCTACGATCAGTACGTTGAACGACCTGCCGAGCTCGCTGTCACCGAAATCTATTATTTTTCCGGACGTGGGATCCGTCTGCTCCGACCTCGGAGCTTCGGTCTCACTGCCGGAATTGCCGTTCATCGAACTGTTCAGATTTTTCAGTACCAGGCCGACGATAAGGTACGCCATCAGGGCAAATAAAAGCAATGAAATCACAAAAGTCAGGAAAAAATTTTTTACTGACGAAAGCACCTTGCGCCCTCCTTTCCGTTATGTCTGAAAAGCAATGGAATAATTATAATACTTTCCGGCGTTTTTTTCAAGTACAGTTTGTTAATTAAACGAAAAGCACCGATCAATCCGGGTTCCTTTCACCGAGAACGACACGGTATTTCTGATAAAAGTCCTCAAAGTATCCCTCGTCGAGCGCCAGCCTGATCTTCTCCATAAGTTCGTTGTAGAAATACAGGTTGTGCAGCACCGCAAGTCTCATGCCGAGTCCTTCTTTGGCTTTAAGAAGATGCCGTATATAAGCGCGGCTGTAATTTCTGCATGCGGGGCAGCCGCAGTGCTCATCTATGGGACGTGAATCGGCAAGATATTTTTCGTTCAGCACATTCATCTTGCCGTTCCATGTGAACAGATTTCCGTGTCTGGCGTTGCGGCTGGGCATTACGCAGTCAAAGAAATCCACGCCGCGGTGTACGCCTTCAAGAATGTTCACGGGAGTGCCCACGCCCATGAGATATCTCGGTTTGTTCTCGGGCATATACGGCTCCACGGCATCGATGATGCGGTACATATCCTCGGTCTCCTCGCCTACGGCAAGGCCGCCGATGGCATATCCGTCAAGGTCGTATTCGGCTATTTTCTGCATGTGTTCTATGCGGAGATCCTCATAGGTGCCGCCTTGATTTATGCCGAAAAGCATCTGATTTTTATTTATTGTATCGGGCAGCGAATTCAGTCTTTCCATCTCCGCCTTGCAGCGAAGCAGCCATCTTGCAGTTCTGTCGGCGGATTTTTTTACATAATCGTAAGGCGCGGGATTGGCGACGCATTCGTCAAAGGCCATTGCGATCGTAGACGCAAGATTCGACTGTATCTGCATGCTTTCCTCGGGCCCCATGAATATACGTTTGCCGTCGATGTGTGAGGCAAATTTTACGCCCTCTTCGGTGATCTTTCTAAGAGAGGCCAGCGAAAACACCTGAAATCCGCCGCTGTCCGTAAGTATGGGGCCGTTCCAGTTCATGAATTTATGAAGTCCGCCGAGATCGTGTATGAGCTTGTCACCGGGACGAAGGTGCAGGTGATAGGTGTTTGAAAGCTCCACCTGGCAATGCACTTCATGCAGGTCGGTGGAAGCGATTCCGCCTTTTATGGCACCGCAGGTGCCCACATTCATAAAAACGGGAGTCTGTATGTTGCCGTGAACGGTCTCGAGCATTCCGCGGCGCGCTTTGCCTTCTTTTGCATATATCTTAAACATTTTTATAACCTCTTGAATCTGTGATCTATATCGGTTCTTTTGACTGTGAATGCTATCGGTCTGCCGTGCGGGCAGTAAGTTACCTCAGGATTTTCAAACAGCTGCCTTACGAGCCACTCGTTATAGTCGGCGGGGTAGACACGTCCGGCTTTTATGGCCGCTTTGCACGAAGCCTGATAAAGTGCTTTTTCAAATATTATGTCCTCGGTCAGTTCCACGCTGCCCGTGCTGTTCTTTATGACGTCGGCAAATCCTTCAAATATTGAGGCGACCACGGATGCCGAAATATCCATGGGCATTTCGTTCACGCTTACGGTGTTGCGCGCGCAGCTGAATGAAAATCCTGCCGACTCTATTCTGCTGCGGTACTGCTCTATGGCATCCACTTCATCACTCATCAGCATGATCTCAATGGGGACGACCAGAAACTGCGTTGATCGTTTGGCCCCGGACGACATTTTTTTGAGCTTTTCAAAAATCAGACGCTCGTGGGCGGCATGTTTATCGATGAGGAGTATTTCCGATTTCTTTTCTACTATGATATATGAGTTGAACAGTTCTCCCACGATACGGTAAGCTCCGTCGGGTTCGGCGTCCTCCTCCGCTTTCAGCTTTGCGTCGTTTTCTGCGTCGATCGCGTCTTCCTTATGCGGATCGTAAACCGTAGCGGTGGGCGGCGGGAGCTCGGCGTATTCCTCCGGTTCCTCATTATCCCCCTGCGCAAATCCCATGGGTATTCCCGCCCGCAGATCATGCAGTGATCCCGCCGACGTCAGAGGCATGTTCTCCGTCAGCACGGAACGCGGGAGTTCGCGCTTGGGCGGACGGTTGAAATTTACGGACGCATAACTGTCGGATATATTCATCTGACGATTCTGACTGCCGGCATCCGCCACACGGTCGCGGACAGGGGCAAAAGACTTGCTTATCCTGTACCCGGCCGGCAGTTTTGATGCCGGCGCCGTATCCGGCTGTTCGCGCAGTTCGTCCCCGGGCCGTACCGTATTCTGCAGCAGCGTGCTTCTTACGCTCTGATAAATGCAGTCGAATACGGGGCGTTCGTTGGAGAACTTAACTTCAAGCTTTGAAGGATGAACATTAACGTCCACCACGTTCGGAGATATTTCAAGGCAGATCACGCAGCCCGGGAATTTTTCCGGCGGTATATACGATGTATACGCCTGTTCAATGGCAGCGGAACCGGTTTTCGTTTTTATATATCTGCCGTTTATAAAAAAATTCTGATAATTCCGGTTTGACCTCGGTACATCGGGAGCGGTGATATATCCATAAGCCTTTATGCCTTCCTGCTCCGCTTCCAGCTTCAGCATTTTCCCGGCAAATTCCCTGCCGTACACGCTGCGTATGGCGGAAAACAGATCTCCGCTGCCGGAAGTCTCAAGCTTTACGTTCCCGTCGGAAATCAGCCTGAACGCTATTTCCGGGTGCGACATGGCGATCTTTTCTACCACACCGCATACCGCCATGGCTTCGGTCTGATCCCTCTTCAGAAATTTGAGTCTTGCCGGTACGTTGGCAAACAGATTTTCAACGATCACGGTGGTTCCCTTTGAAGCTCCGCGCTCGCTGACATCGCCGACGCGTCCCGAATTTACTTCAATATACGATCCGAGAGCCGCATCGGCGGTCTTGGTTATGATCCTCACGTCGGAAACGGCACAGATAGCCGCCAGCGCCTCTCCGCGGAACCCGAGCGTCATAATGCCGTTAAGATCGCCGGCATTGTGTATTTTGCTCGTTGCGTGACGCTTTACGGCAACCGGAAGATCATCCGGCTCCATGCCGCAGCCGTTGTCGGCAACGCGCATGAACAGAACCCCGCCACGCTGTATCTCAACGGTTATGCGGTCGGCGCCGGAATCTATTGAATTTTCGACAAGCTCCTTTATCACAGACGCGGGTCTGTCCACGACTTCACCGGCTGCAATAAGGTTTGCCACTTCAAAGCTCAGTACATTGATCTTTCCCATATACCTGTATCCGTCCGTTTTTTCAGACTTTAAGTCTCTGCTGCAATTCAAAAAGCAGGTTCATTGCGTCGCGGGGCGACATATTGTTTATATCGGCAGCACGTATGTCATCTATGACTCCGTCGTTGATGCAGTCATCCAAAGTAACAGTATCATCCTCCGGAATATCCGGCACTTCAACGAAATTCATCGCCTTGGCCTTGGCCTCGACCCCGACAAGTATCTCCTTTGCCCGCTTTATCACTTCATTAGGTATGCCGGCAAGTTTTGCCACCTCGATGCCGTAGCTGTCATCGGTGGAGCCGGGCACTATCTTGCGCAGGAATATGATATCGTCGCCGCGTTTGCGGGCTGCGATATTGTAGTTCACCACACCGTCAAGCTCGTCCGCCATGGCGGTCAGCTCATGGTAATGCGTGGCAAACATGGTCTTGGCTCCGACTTTGCGCCCGTGTGTATATTCAAGTATGGCACGTGCAATGCTCATGCCGTCAAAGGTGGATGTTCCTCTGCCGACCTCGTCGTATATGATCAGGCTGTTTTTGGTGGCGCAGCGCAGGATCGTTGCCACCTCGTTCATTTCAAGCATGAAGGTGGACTGACCGGACGCCAGATCGTCGGAGGCTCCGACACGGGTGAATACACGGTCAACAATGCACATATCCGCAGATGCTGCCGGTACGAATGAGCCTATCTGGGTCATGACAGTTATGAGCGCCACCTGCCTCATATACGTGGATTTACCCGCCATATTGGGGCCGGTGATTATCATGACGCGGTTGTTTTTCATGTCCAGGATGGTATCGTTGGGAACGAAATACGCATCCTTTACAAACTGTTCGACAACGGGATGACGTCCGTCGTGTATGCATATACGGCGGTCGCCGTTGAGCTGCGGGCACACGAAATTGTTCTTTGCCGCCACCGACGCCAGCGAACAGTACACATCAAGTCGTGCAAGGCATGCCGCTGCGCTCTGTATGCGCGCCGCTGCCTCCGCGGTGGAAGAACGTATACCGCAAAGCAGTTCATATTCAAGTGCGGTGAGCCGATCACCGGCTCCCAGCACCTCGGATTCTATCTTCTTTAAATCTTCGGTTATGTATCTCTCGCAGTTGGCAAGAGTCTGCTTTCGTATGTATGTGGCAGGCACCTGAGAGGTCAGGGATTTCGTCACTTCGATATAATAACCGAAGACACGGTTATATCCCACACGCAGGCTCTTTATTCCCGTGGCTTCTCTTTCCTTTTCCACGGTCTTTTCTATCCAGTCCTTGCCGTTGCTGACAGCGTCGCGCAGATGATCCACGTTCTCGTCAAATCCGTCACGGATCATGCCGCCCTCTCTCACGGAAAACGGCGGATTATCCACAATGGAACGGTTTATCAGATCGCATACGTCATCAAGCGTATCAAGGCTTTCGTACAGAGAGCGAAGCTCCTCGCCCCGGCAGGCGGAAAGCTGTTCTTTTATCGGCGGTATGAGGCAAAGCGTCTGTGGCACGGCGCGCAACTCGCGGGCATTGGCGCTGCCGTATACAATCTTGGATATCAGTCTCTCAAGGTCAAGCACACCGCTGAGCAGATCGGTAAGATCCTCCCGCAGCATATAATTGTCGAAAAGTTCTTCAACGGCATTCTGACGCCTTGTGATGCGGGAAATGTTGAGCAGCGGTTTTTCTATCCACTGCCGGAGCATACGGGCTCCTGCGGCGCTGCGGGTCTTGTCAAGCACCCAGAGCAGAGTGCCCTTCTTTTCCCTGCTGCGCATGGTTTCCGTCAGTTCAAGGTTGCGCCGGGTAGACACATCAAGCTGCATATACTGTCCGCTTTCGTATATGTTGAGATCTTTGATATACGAAATATCGGATTTCTGCATCTCCGCCACATATTTCAGTACTGCTCCGAGAGCGCGGATAAGTTCATGTCTTTCCGAGTCCTGCTCACGAAGCACACCGCCGAACTGGGCGTTTACCGATTCCAGCGCCTCATTCTGTGCAAAATATCCGGCTTTGTTGTCGTTGAGCATGGCTTTGAGTCGGTCGCCTATAAACGCGGAAAGCTCGGCAAACTGCGATGCCGGTACGTTCATAAGCACCTCGCTCGGCATATACGTGCCGAGCTCGTTCATAAGCTCACCTATGCAGGTATCGCCGGAAAAGTCCGTTGCATAGACCTGACCGGGCGAAACGTCGGCAAACGCCGCCGCGCAGCACTTTTCGCCGATGCAGACCGAGCAGAGATAATTGTTTTTGGTTTCGCTGAGCATCTCCGCCTCAAGCACCGTTCCGGGGGTGATCATACGTATCACCTCACGCTTGACCAGGTCCTTGGCAAGGGCGGGATCCTCCATCTGTTCGCAGATCGCGACCTTATACCCTTTTTCAATGAGGCGGGCAATATAGCTTTCCGCACTGTGGAAAGGAACCCCGCACATAGGCGCTCTTTCCTTTTCGCCGCAGTCACGGCCCGTCAGGGTCAGGTCGAGCTCTCTTGACGCAGTAATGGCATCGTCAAAGAACATTTCGTAGAAGTCTCCCAGACGGTAAAAGAGCAGACAGTCTTTATATTGATCTTTTATTTTAAAATATTGCTCCATCATAGGAGTCATGGCGGAGACCTCCCCGGTATGCACACCGTTATAAGGCGTGCGGATTTTTCATTTTTTCAGTGGCAGCCGCTGCAGGTCGAGCAATCGTGCGTACAGCCGGAATTTGCGGCGGGATCCTCGCCGGTCACTTCTTTCATTATGGCGTTGTCCACGTCGGCAAGAAGCGCACGCAGCTGATCCTGCAGTGAGGAATATTCGGCAAAATGCTTGCTGCCGGTGATCTCACGGTACAGGGCGCTGAGTCTGTTATTGATGTTTTCGGTAATAAATGCGTTCGGAGCGGGCTTGGCGCTTTCCTGCGCCAGAGCTTCCTGCTGCACCGAATACTCGCGTATCTTATCCTGAAGCACGGCGTCGTTGGCATATTCGTATTCGGAAATCTCGTATTTTCTCATAAGCTCCGTATCGCGTATCGCCTGACCGATCTTTTCTGCCATTTCTATTATTTCTTCACGTTCCATTTTTATTAACCTTTACCTTTCGTATTATTCGGATATTTCACCGTACAGGGCATACGGTCTTCCGTCCGCAATCCTTACTTCGATATATTCGCCTTCGGATGCCGCATTCCCTGGGAACAGCACTATCTTGCCGCCCTCGGTGCGTCCCTCAAGCATGGAAGGATCGTTTTTGCTTCTTCCGCAGCACAGTACACGCACGGTTTTTCCGACATAGCCGAGGTTTATTTCACCGGCAATCTCCGTCTGCAGATCCAGAAGACGTCTCAGGCGCTCACCCTTGACATCATCCGGGATCTGATCCGGCATAGACGCCGCCGGTGTGCCTTTCCTCGGCGAATAAATGAACGAATAAACCATATCGTATCTGACACGGCGCAAAAGATCCAGAGTCGCTTCAAAGTCCTCCTCCGTTTCGCCGGGAAAACCTACAATGATATCGGAAGTCACGACGCAGTCCGGGATCTTTTCGCGTATATAATCAATGATGCCGAGATATTTTTCGGAAGTATAACCGCGGTTCATCGCCTTGAGTATCCGGTCGCTGCCGGATTGAGCCGGCAGGTGGAACTGTTTGGCTATATGCGGATTTGCCGCCATGACGTCAATAAGTTCGCGGGTGGCGTCCTTCGGATGGCTGGTCATAAAATGCAGCCTATAGTCACCGTCAATGGAGGCGAGTTTTCCCAGCAGACCCGCAAAATTACAGTCGAACGAACAGTATCTGCCGTAGGAATTGACGTTCTGCCCCAGCAGGGTTATGTCACGGCAGCCGCTGCGCACAAGCTCTTCCGTTTCATTTATTATGCATTCCGGCTCACGGCTTCTTTCACGGCCCCGGACATACGGGACTATGCAGTATGAGCAGAAATTATTGCAGCCGTACATGATGCTGACCCATGCCTTGTACGATGAGGCGCGCGCCACCGGGATCCCTTCCGCCACGGGGGGCTCGTCCTCCGGCATGGGGAATACCCTTGCGCCGCCGGACATGCGTTTCCACAGCAATTCCGGGAATCTGTAAAGGTCGGATGTACCGAAAGAGAAATCCACGTAAGGGTATTTATGTTTCAGCTCGTCCGCCCTGTGCTCCTGAGACACCATGCAGCCGCAGACGGCGATTATCAGCTCCGGGCATTCACGTTTGCAGTGTTTGTACTGCCCTATCACGGAAAGGGCTTTCTTTTCGGCGTGATCACGGACGGCGCAGGTATTCACCACAATAAGCGCGGCGTCTTCCGGCTTTTCGGTGAGCGTATACCCCATATCTGCCGCCATTCCCGCTATCCTTTCGCTGTCCGCTTCGTTCTGCTGACAGCCGAAGGTCTGTACGTATGCTTTAAGCCCCTGCCCTTTTACACGCTCACGCACCGCATCGGCATAAAACAGCCGTTCTTTATCCTGCTCCGGTGTAAGCGCCTTGTTACGAAAATCCATAGCAACTCCATTATACTACGATATGCTAATATAATATTATACTACAATAACACCTTATCTGTCAATACATATCCCGAAACCTGTCCGAACAAACCGGAATAAGCGTCCCCGGATTTTCATCCGGCATCCTGCATACTCACGCAAAAAATCGTCGGGACCGCATCCGCGGTCCCGACGCAGGAATATCACGAAAGTCATGTCCGGATCTCTCCGGGTAAAGTGATCAGAACGCCCAGTTTCCGCCGCGGAACAGCGGCACTGTCTTTCCGTCCTCAGTCTGTGCGTCTATGGACAGATCCTCGGAGCCGA
>JAZLHR010000123.1:0-7660 GCA_045616945.1 Lachnospiraceae bacterium
GCAGTACACCGACCACGCCGACGATGATCTCCTCCATACCGGAATTGAGCTCCTGGAAGATCTGGATTGCACCCTCCTGCGCGATCTGATTCACGCCCTTCAGGAACTGCTTGCGCTTCATGGTATCCATCTGCCGCAGCCTTGCGAAATGTTCAGGTGCAAAAGTCGGGATCCCTTCATAGGCAAAGGGCTTATCGGACAGGCAAAGCGTATCGCCGATGGAGAAAATGCCCGGGTCGAACACGCCGATGATATCTCCCGCGAAGGCTTCCTCCACAATCGTGCGGGAATCCGCCATCATCTGCGTGGACTGAGCCAGTCGGATCTTCCGGCCGCCCTGCACGTGCGTGACCTCCATTCCCGCCTCATAACGGCCGGAGCAGATACGCATGAAAGCGATGCGGTCACGGTGTGCCTTGTTCATATTTGCCTGGATCTTGAACACGAATGCGGAAAACGGCTCTGCGGCGGGATCGATGATACGGTCCTCCGCCAGATGCTCGCCCGGCGCGGGAGCCATTTTCAGGAAATGTTCCAGAAACGTCTGTACGCCGAAATTCGTGAGTGCGGAGCCGAAAAATACCGGACTGAGCTCGCCCCGCAGGACCTGATCCATATCCAGCTCCGCCACGGCATCCAGCATTTCCAGATCCTCCGCGAGCTGGTCCATAAAGGCGCCGCCGATCTTTTCCCGGGTCGAAGGGGCATCGGGGTCCAGGCTCTCCGTTTCGATGGCGTGCTGGCCGGCATCCGCCGCCACAAAGGTGGTGATGACCTTCCGGTCGCGCTCATAAATGCCTTTGAAGGATTTTCCGGAGCCCAGCGGCCAGTTCACGGGGCAGGTAGCGATCCCGAGCACTTTTTCGATGTCGTCCAGCAGCTCGAACGGGTCCTTCGCCTCGCGGTCCAGCTTATTGACAAATGTAAAGATCGGGATATGCCGCATCACGCAGACCTTGAACAGCTTGATGGTCTGCGCTTCCACGCCCTTGGAGGCGTCGATGACCATGACCGCGCAGTCCGCAGCCATCAGCGTACGGTAGGTATCCTCGGAGAAGTCCTGATGTCCGGGCGTATCCAGGATATTGACGCAGTGCCCGTCATATTGAAACTGCAGCACGGAGGAGGTTACGGAAATACCTCTCTCTTTTTCGATCTCCATCCAGTCGGAAACCGCGTGGCGGGCCGTTTTGCGTCCCTTGACGGAACCGGCCAGATTGATGGCGCCGCCGTAGAGCAGAAACTTTTCCGTCAAAGTCGTTTTGCCCGCATCGGGGTGGGAAATAATCGCGAATGTTCGCCTTCTTTGAATCTCTTCCTGTAATGTCATGAAAGCTCCTTGTGTCTGCGTCCCGCCCGTTCCTCTATCGGATACCAGAAGAACGCGGCATTTGCTCCTCCGGCACAAGTATCTTGTGCCGCAGCACCGGGAAACGCAAGATGTAGTATATTGAGCGGGTTATTTTTTGTCAACCGGTATTTCCCGGCCGCAGGCGCTTGACAAGACGTTTCCCCGGCATTATACTCGTCCGCATGCGGGTGAAGCGGCGAAGGCGCCGCACGTTCCCCGCAAATATTCCGGTGTACTGTCACCGGCAGGAGGTAAGCGATATGTTTACGATCAAAACCATCAATAAGATTTCCCAGCAAGGTCTGGCCCAGCTTGACAGCGCCCTTTACACGGTGAATCCCGATGCCGAAAACGAGGACGCTGTTTTGGTGCGCTCCGCCAATCTGCACGATGCCGTTTTCCCCGCGGAACTGAAAGCGATCGCCCGTGTCGGGGCAGGCTACAACAACATCCCCACGGACCGCTGCGCCGAAGCGGGCATCGCCGTATTCAATACGCCCGGCGCCAACGCCAATGCCGTGAAAGAGCTGGCCATCTGCGCGCTTCTTCTCGCCTCCCGCGATATCACCGGCGGCTTTGAATGGGTGAAGGAGCAGGTCGCTTCCGGTACGGATGTGACCACCGTCGTCGAGAAGGGCAAGGCCCAGTTTGAAGGTCCCGAGCTCTATCACAAGACGCTCGGCATCATCGGTCTGGGCGTTATCGGTTCCATGGTCGCCAACAATGCGGTCGCGCTCGGCATGGAGGTTTACGGTTATGACCCTTATCTTTCCGTAGACGCTGCCATTCGTCTGGACAGACATGTGCATGTCGTGAAGGATATCAAGGATCTGTACAAGAGAAGCGATTATATCACCGTTCATACGATTCTGACCGACAGCACCCGCGGCATGATCAATGAAGAAGCCATCAGCTCCATGAAGCGCGGCGTGCGTTTCCTGAATCTGGCCCGCGGTGAGATCATCGCAGAGGACGCCGTACTGAATGCCCTTGCGACCGGCAAGATGGCCTGCTATGTGACCGACTTTCCCAGCAATAAGATCATGGGCGGCCGTCATGTCATCGCCTTCCCGCACCTGGGTGCTTCTACGCCCGAAAGCGAGCTGAACTGCGCTGTCATGGCTGTCAAGGAGATCACCGAATATCTGGAGACCGGCAATATCGTCAATTCCGTCAATCTGCCTTCCCTGAGTCAGGATCCCAGCGGTGTAGAGCGTCTGTGCATCATCCACAAGAATGTTCCCGGCATGCTGGCCAATATTACCGCTCTGTTCGGCAAGGACAGTGTGAATGTCGAAAACCTCAGCAATAAGTCCCGCGGGGAATTCGCCTATACGATTGCCGATCTGAATACGGCAGTGACCGAATCCGTCATGAAGGATGTCGAGGCACTGGAAGGTATCATCCGCGTCCGCCGGATCGTATGGTAATCCCGCAGCAGGACAGTATCCAAGCGATTTCATAACAACAGGCCGCCGTAACTGTTTCGGCGGCCTGTTTTTTCTTTCTCGGTATTCCCGGATTCTTAATCCTCCGACTTGTCCGCGTGGTAAACCTGACGCTTCAAAGCGGCGGTATCGCTGGCAAGATACTCGTCATAGGTCGTGATCTTGTCGATGATATGCCCGTTCACGAACTCGATGATCCGGTTCGCCGTGGTCTGTACGATCTGATGGTCCCGGGAAGAGAACAGAATGACTCCGGGGAACCTCGTCATCCCGTTATTGAGTGCCGTGATGGACTCCATATCCAGATGATTGGTCGGCTCATCGAAGATCAGGACATTGGAACCGGAGATCATCATCTTGGAGAACATGCAGCGGACGCGCTCGCCGCCGGAAAGGACATTCAGCTTCTTCACACCGTCATCGCCGGCAAACAGCATGCGTCCCAGGAAGCCGCGCACGTAGGTCATATCCTTGATGGCCGAATACCCGGTCAGCCACTCGGTAATGGTCAGATCGCTCTTAAATTCCGCGGAGGAATCCTTCGGGAAATAGGCCTGCGTGGTCGTAACGCCCCACTTGAAGCTGCCTTCGTCGGGTTCCAGTTCTCCGTTCAGGATTCTGAACAGAGTCGTCTTGGCCAGCTCGTCGGAGCCGACAAAGGCGATCTTATCATCGTGCCCGACGATGAAGGATATATCATCCAGCACCTTCACCCCGTCCACAGTCTTGGACAGATGGTTCACGGAAAGCACTTCATTGCCGATAGCCCGGTCCGGACGGAAATCGATATAGGGATATTTGCGGCTGGAGGGCCGGATATCGTCCAGTTCGATCTTTTCCAAAGCCTTTTTGCGGGAGGTCGCCTGTTTGGACTTGGAAGCATTTGCCGCGAAGCGCTGAATGAATTCCTGCAGCTCCCTGATCTGCTCTTCCTTCTTCTTATTGGCCTCCTTCATCTGACGGATGCGCAGCTGGCTGGACTCATACCAGAAATCGTAGTTGCCGGCATACAGCTGAATCTTATTATAGTCGATATCCGCGATCATCGTGCAGACCTTATTCAGGAAATAACGGTCATGGGAAACCACGATGACCGTGTTTTCGAAATTGATCAGAAATTCTTCCAGCCAGGCGATGGCCGCCAGATCCAGATGGTTGGTCGGCTCATCGAGCAGAAGGATATCCGGGTTGCCGAAAAGGGCCTGCGCCAGGAGCACCTTCACCTTTTCGGCGCCGGAAAGCTCCTTCATCAGTTTATCGTGCAGCTCGGTCTCGATCCCCAGGCCGTTCAGCAGGGTGGCCGCATCGGACTCCGCCTCCCAGCCGTTCATGTTGGCGAATTCATTTTCCAGCTCGGCGGCGCGGATACCGTCCGCCTCGCTGAAATCCTCTTTCATATACAGGGCATCCTTTTCCTTCATCACCTCGAACAGATGCGGATTGCCCAGCATGACCGTTTCCAGGACCGGATGCTCATCGTAGGCAAAGTGGTCCTGCTTCAATACGGAAAGCCGTTCGCCGGGCGTAATGAACACCTCGCCGCGGCTGGGTTCCAGTTCCCCGGTCAATACGCGGAGGAAGGTGGATTTGCCGGCACCGTTGGCGCCGATGAGGCCGTAGCACTCCCCGGGAACGAATTTGACGTTGACATCTTCAAAAAGCGGTGTTTTGCCGAAACGAACGGTTACATTACTTACTGTGATCATGTGTTACCCCTTATATTCATTATCCCTTTTGATTTACCGGATCTGACCGTTTCCGCGGATGAGATATTTGAAGCTGCACAGTTCCGGCAGCCCCAGCGGCCCTCTGGCATGCATTTTCTGGGTGGAAATGCCCATCTCGCAGCCGAAGCCGAATTCCCCTCCGTCGGTAAAGCGGGTCGAAGCATTCACATATACGCAGGCCGAATCCACGAAGCGGCAGAAATGCGCCGCGTGGGCCTCGTCCCCGGTGATGATCGCTTCCGAGTGGCCGGTGGAATGTGCATTGATATGCTCTGCCGCCGCTCTGCAGTCTGTTACAGTCCCCACTGCCAGGATATAATCCAGAAATTCCGTATCGAAATCTTCACACCCGGCAGGCACAAAGCGCCCGCCCGGTCTCGCCGCGAGAAGGACTTCGAGTGCCGGACCGTCCAGACGCAGTTCCACCGGCTGCTGCCCCTTTGCCGCGCGCTCCGTCACCAATGCGTCGTACAGCTTCGGCAGGAAGTCCTGCAGACGCTTTTCATGCACCAGCAGCACCTCCTCCGCATTGCATACGGAAGGCCGGCTGGTTTTGGCATTGGAGATGATATTCAGCGCCATCGCCTCATCGGCGCTCTCATCGACAAATATATGACAGATCCCCGTCCCGGTCTCCAATACCGGGACCAGTGCATTGTCCACGCAGCTGCGGATCAGATTTTTCCCGCCGCGGGGGATCAGCAGATCCACCCTGCCGCGGGCGCGCATCAATTCCGTGGCGGAATCCCGGCTCGTATCCTCTACCAGCTCCAGCGCATCCGCGGGAACGGAAGACCGGGCCAGGCCCATCCGCATGGCCTTCACAATAGCCTCTGCGGAGCGGTGTGCTTCCTTGCCGGAACGCAGCACCACGGCGGAACCGGCCTTGATCGCCAGCGCAGCCGCGTCGGCCGTCACGTTGGGACGGCTTTCGTAAATGATGGAAATGACGCCCATCGGGACCCGGATCTTCGTAAGCTTCAGGCCGTTCGGTCTCTCGCTTTCGTCCAGCACCTGACCCACGGGATCGGGAAGTGCCGCGACCTGTTCGATGCCCTCTGCCATCGACGCGATCCGTCCGGCGTCCAGCCGCAGGCGGTCCAGCATCACGGGAGACATCTTTCCTTCCGCGGCCTGCATATCCAGCGCATTGGCCGCCAGAATCGCCTCCGTACCGTCCCGCAGAGAGCGGGCCATCAGAAGCAGAGCCTCGTTCTTCTCTTCCGTTCCGACCAGACTCATGAGCGGCTTCGCCGCAGCAGCCCTGTCCAGGATCTCCGCCGTTGTCATTTTTGTCTCCTTCCGATGAATCTGGTGCCGACGGACTTTCCGTCTGCCAGATCAAACAGCAGTTCTGCCTTGTCACTGTTCATAATGATCATATCTCCGCCGGCTTCCGTGACCATTTTGGCCGCGCGCAGCTTCGTGATCATTCCGCCCGTGCCGCGCTGCGTGCCGGCGCCGCCGCAGAGTGCTTCGATCGCGGGGGTGATTTCCGGTACCAGCGGGATCAGTTCCGCGTTCGGATCCCGGTGCGGGTCCGCGTTATACAGCCCGTCGATATCCGACATGAGCACCAGCAGATCCGACTCACTGCAGACAGAAACCACCGCGCCGAGCGTATCGTTGTCGCCCACCTTGATCTCGGCGGTGGCAACGGTATCGTTCTCGTTGATGATCGGCAGGGCGCCCATTTCCAGCAGGCGAGAGATCGTATTTTTGATATTCTGCTTGCGTTCCTCGTGATCGATATCTTCGGCGGTCAGGAGGATCTGCGCGACCGTCTGGTTGTATTCGGCAAAAAGTTTGTCGTAGGTGTACATCAATTCGCACTGACCGACAGCAGCGGCAGCCTGCTTGGAAGGGATATCCTGCGGACGTTCCTTCAAATGCAGCTTTCCCACCCCCATGGCAATGGCACCGGACGAAACCAGGATCAGTTCATGGCCGGCGTTGCGGATGTCGGCAAGGATCTTGACCAGCTTTTCCACTTTGCGGATATTCAGGTGTCCCGTCGGATGCGTCAGGGACGATGTACCGATCTTAACTGTAATGCGCATAGCGTCACCTCTTTATTTCAATTCCAGAGTTCTGTGAAAAGCAGCCAGAACAGCCTTCCGTGCGGCTTCTTCAAAGCCAGCTGCCTCCAATACCTTCACACCCTCAATGGTCGCGCCGCCGGGTGAACAGACCGCTTTTTTCAGGTCCGCCGGGTCACGGCCTGTCTCCAGGGCCATTTTCCCGGCACCCTCTACGGTTTTGGCAGCCATACGCAGGGCCTCTTCCGGTGACAGCCCCACGGCGGTACCGGCATCCCGCATGGCAGCCACCAGCATATATACATAAGCCGGGCCGCAGCCGCTGAGAGCGCAGGAAGCATCCATTTTTTCTTCACCCACGCGGGTCAGCAGACCACCCGGAGCCAGGAGTGCCTCGAACTGCTGCAATTCCGCTTCCGTCACGCCCTCGCTGCAATACTCCGTGCAGCCGGCGCCCATCTCTACGGGCGTATTGGGCATCATGCGGATGACGGGATAATCCCCGCCCGCGTCGGCCCGTACGGTCCTGATTTCCAGCCCCGCGGCCATCGTGACAAGGATACATCGCCCGCCGCTTTCCCTGCGGACGCGCAGTACCTCTTTTACCTCTGCAAGAGCCTTTTCCATCCCCTGCGGTTTCACTGCCAGAAACAGGAAATCTGCCTGCCCGGCCGCCGAAGCCGCGTCCGTGACCGTTCCGGTCTTCAGTTTTTCCTCCAGAAATGCCTGCGCCCGTTCCGGATGATGATCCGCCACCAGAAAATACGGCTGAAAGCTGCTTTTTGCCGCAGCCGCGGCGATCGCGCTTCCCATATGTCCCAATCCGATAAAACCAAGCTTCATAGCTGCTCCCTTCAGAGCCGTAGTATTTACCCGCAAAGGCCGTTATATTTTATCATTCGCGGCGATATTCGTCAATGTATTTCCGCCGCTGCCGGGAGCCGGGCAAACGCCAGTAAATTCCCAAAGTAAATCCCACAGTAGGAATTAAAGTTGGACTTACTCTGGGAAACTTTTCGCCGTAGGATTTACCTTGGGAAATCATCCCATATTTCTTTTTACGGAGGTACAATCCTATGACAAACAAATCCAATC
>JAZLHR010000124.1:0-32137 GCA_045616945.1 Lachnospiraceae bacterium
GGGCCTGAATGGTCACATCCAGAGCCGTCGTCGGTTCATCGGCGATCAGCAGATCGGGTTCGCAGGCCAATGCCATAGCGATAACCACACGCTGCTTCATGCCACCTGAGAACTGATGCGGGAATTCATTCTTACGTTCCGGCGTAATGCCTACCATCTTAAGAACTTCGTCCACACGGGCGTTGATCTCTTCCCTGGAACGGCCTTCCGCGGAGTGCAGTTCGATGGCTTCGTAAATCTGCTCGCCGACGGTATAAACGGGGTTCAGTGCCGTCATGGGATCCTGGAAGATCATGGAGATCTTGTCGCCGCGGATCGAACGCATATGCGCTTCATCCGCCTGCAGAAGATCCTGCCCCTCAAAATAGATCTCTCCTTCCGGGATCTTACCGGTCACTTCGGGCAGAAGGCGAAGGATCGACAGGGCCGTCGTTGTCTTACCGGCGCCGGTCTCACCTACCAGACCGATGGTCTCTCCTTTTTTCAGCTTCAGGTTGATGCCGTTTACCGCATGGACCGTGGTCTTATCGGTCTTATATACGACCTTCAGATTTTTGATCTCCAGAAGGGCCTCGGGATCGTGTACGGGATTTTCCTGAACGGGAGGCAATGCAGGAATTAAAACTTTCTTACTCATTCTCTTTTCCTCCTTATCAGCTTCTGAGCTTGGGATCCAGCGCGTCACGCAGACCGTCGCCGATCAGGTTGAAGGAATAAGCCGACAGCATAATGAACAGACCGGGGAAAATCATCAGCCAGGGAGCGGAGGACATATAGGTTCTCGCTTCGGAAAGCATGGCGCCCCATTCGGGTTCCGGCGGCTGAATACCCAGACCGATGAAGGAAAGGGATGCAGCCTGCAGGATCATCTGAGCCATAGCCATGGATGCCTGAATGATAACGGTACCGATACAGTTGGGAACGATATGCTTGTAGATGATACGGGACGTTCCGGTCCCGCATGCACGGGCAGCTTCGAAATACTCGCGTCCTGCGATACCGATAACGGCGGAACGTACCAGACGCACCTGTGCGGGGGTCTGCGAGATCATGATCGCGATGATCAGGTTCGTCTTATTGGGGCCCAGAGCAGCGGCAATGGCCAGGGCCATGACCGTCGTGGGGATCGACTTGATAACGTCCAGACAGCGCATTACGACCTGGTCCAGAACACCGCCGAAATAACCGCAGAGGGAACCGATAATAACGCCCATCATCAGAGCGCAGACCATGGAGATCAGACCGATGGAAAGGGAATTGCGGCCGCCATAGAGTACACGGGCGAACAGGTCGCGGCCCAGATCATCCGTACCGAAGATATGGCCGGGCATCGGTCCCTTCAGATAAACATCATAGTCCTGCATGGTCACCATATCCTTGCTCACGAAGATCGGAGCAAATACGACCATGAATACGATCAGGGCGAAAATAGCCAGTCCCAGAACCGAAGTCTTGCGCTTCTTGTACAGACGCCAGATATCGGCCATTTTACTCTTCTTACGCTTTTTAGTATCAGCCATGACTATTTCCTCCTCCCTTATTTGATAAAGCGAGCCTTCGTACGAGGGTCGATATACGCATAGAGGATATCAACGATCATCGTTACGAGACTGTATACGAGAGCGATCGTAACCACGCAGCCGGTAACAATCGGAACGTCCAGGTTATTGATACCGTTTACCATCATGGTGCCGATACCGTTGATCTGGTACAGCTTTTCGATAATAACCGTGCCGCCGAACATGGCGCCGAAGCTGTTGCCGATAACGGTAATAACGGGAAGCAGGGCGTTCTTTAACGCATGATGCCAGATAACGGTCTTGTCTTTGCAGTCTTTGGCACGTGCGGTGCGGATGTAGTCTTCACGGATCGCTTCCAGCATACTGGAACGGGTGAAACGCATCTGACGGGCAGCGTGAGGGAAGCCGAGGGAAAGTGTCGGAAGAACGAGGTCCTTGAAATTCCTTACGCCGAAGGGATTGAACCAGCCGAGCTTCACGGCAAAGAAGTACATCAGCAGCATGCCCAGCCAGAACATAGGCATGGCCGCAAAGATCATAGCAATCGCGGTAGGGATGGTATCCAGTAGCGAATACTGCTTTACGGCAGTGAGTACGCCAAGCGGAACACCGATAAGAGCGGCGCAGCCAAGTGCGAGGAAGGTAGTCCGGAGGGAGACGGGAATTCTCTTGCCCAATTCAGCCGTTACCTGCGTCTTGTAACTGTAGGAGGTTCCCATATCGCCGGTAAACAGATGGCCGATATATCGGAAATACCGGACAAAGAAAGGGTCGTTGAACCCGAGCTCATTGTTGTACGCATCGTACTCTTCCTGTGTAAAGCCGGCACCCAGTGTAATCTCGGCAGGACTGCCCTTGCAGAGACTAAGCACAAAGAAAATGATCAGAACGGCGCCGAGCAGAACCGGAACAAGCAGCAGTAATCTCTTTACGACATATCGCCACATAAGTTCTTTCTTCTCCTTGGAGTGATTTGTATTTATCCCAGCCAGAAACCGCCCCACCGCGAAAATGTGAGAAGATTTCCAACTGAGATAAATTTTCAGGAAAAACCGAGGAATCTCCCGGCACAGAAGCCTGTGCCGGGAGGTATCCCCGATCATACTAGTAAATCATCAAAGAGCCTTCAAAGAAGCTCTTATTCTTACTTCCAGCTCCAGTACTGGATGTACAGGTAGTAAGGGTTGGTCAGGTCAACGGTCAGGTTCTTGTCCCAGGCAAAGCCCTTATTCTGATAGTACAGAGGGATGTTGATGGACTGATCGTTCAGCCATACGTTCAGCTGGCTGTACAGGTCATCACGGGTCTTGTCATCCGTAGCGGCCTGAGCTCTGTCGTACAGATCATCCAGAACCTTGCCTTCGTTGTTCGGCAGCAGGGCGTACTTGGCAACCTGTGTCTTCAGCGTACGGGAGTGCATTGCACGGGAACCGTCGCTCATGTGGAATACGTAGTTGGAGTTGGTCAGGTAGAATGCCTGATTGTCTTCCTTGGACAGCGTGGAAGCAGTCGTGCTGTTCTGCTGGTCGATATCGAATTCAATGCCGATATCCTTCAGCATGAACTGGATCTGCTGAGCGACCTTGGCATTGTCGCCGCCGGTCGGGCAGAGGAACTTCTGGTCAAGCTTGAAGCCGTTGGCATAACCGGCCTGAGCCATCAGTTCTTTCGCCTTGTTGACATCGTATTCATAGGTGCCCTTGTTGACATCGGAGGAGCCGATGATGTAAGCGGGGTTGTACAGGGTATAAGCCTTGGTGCCCATGCCGGAAGCAGCGATCTCAATGATCTTATCGCGGTTCAGGGCATAGCGGATAGCCTGACGGACCAGCTTGTTGCCCAGAGGGCTGCCTTCATGATAGTGGTTGACGATGAGCGTGCAGATCTTGGAAGAGACCTGGATCTCATGGCTGTACTTATCATCCTTGCTGATGTCATCCCAGCTTGCGGTAGGAACTTCGATGAAGTCCAGCGTACCGGTCTGCAGACCGGACAGACGGGAAGAGGCTTCCTGGATAACATGGATGTTCAGGGTCTCGATGTTGCCGGTGCTGGCTTTGTCATAATAATCGGCATACTTCTTCAGAACAATCTTATTGTCTTTATCGTAGGACTCGATCTTGAAGGCACCGGAGCCGGCATCCGCAGCAGACTGACCGAAGGTCTTGGTCTTGGCGCAGTAGTAAGCTTCCGAATCGGATTTATCGGGTTCAGTGGTAACGCCTTCGATCTTGTAAACCTCAGCCTTGCTCAGGATCTTTACGCGGTACAGATTGTAAAGCAGAGCGTTATCGGGGGTAGCAAGCTTGATAATTACTTTGTCGCCGTCAGCCGTTACATCGGTAAAGCTGGCAGTGTAGTTCTTGTAGAACGCCATGGAGGTGCAGCGGTTGATGGACCAAACAGCATCTTCCGCGGTCACATCGGCACCGTTATGGAACTTGACACCTTTGCGGATGGTGAAGGTCCAGGTCAGGCCGTCAGGGCTGGTCTCCCACTTTTCGGCAATGGCGCCGCTTACCTTGCCGTCGCCGGCAACGGTAATCAGACCGTCATATACCCAGTGAGCCAACTGCTGCGTAGCATCCTTGGAGTTGCCGTGAGGGTCGTTGGTTTCGGGAGCACCGGATACTGCATAGTTCAGATCCGTCCGCTTCTCGGTGTCTTTCTCCTTTTCGCCGCAGCCGGCAAGGCAGAAAACCATGAGGAGCGCAAGTGCTAATGCAACTAGCTTTTTCATATTCTTCCTCCTGTAGAAGATTTGTTTTCAGGCACAATGCCTGTAAAGCTCATTTTCGGGGCATGTATGTCAGCCGCAGGGACGCCATTCTCTCTTTCACCCAGATAAGCGGCCGGTGCCGGCTGCCTCCCTGCAGGGATCGCCGCAGACCGAGCCTCCGCCGCCCATGAATACGAAAATATCCTATCCTCTCTCCTGACATAAATGAATAAAGTATCTGATCTGAATAATATCACAACCCGGACAGATGTCAAGTATCATTTGTTAAATAGTATTATATACAATCATAATGTTAAAAATTGTTTTTCAATGGTGTGCTGCAAAAATTAGTCGTTTTGCGATTTTCCTTTCTTTTCGAAAGCATACGATTAAAAAGCGCCGGATTTGAAGTCTCCGCGGCCGATTTTTCGGGTCGAAGGGGGCCGAAATCCGCGGGTTTACGCCCCCGCAGCGGCGATCCGCAAAAAAATATCAGTTTTTATGCATACTGATTTACAGCCGCACTTTATTTTCTTCATCCCGGCCGATCCGTAATTATTTTTAATCACTGCATCGGCCGAAAATTTTTCGGTCCGAACGATTCCCTTCTTACGGAATTTTTCCGTGCGGAGCCTTCCGGGCACAAAAAAAGCCCCCGGCATAAGCCGGAGGCTGGGGCGGGGAGAAAATCTCCTTACAATTAAGCCTGCTCGATAGCACCAACACGGCAGTTGCCGGCGCAGGAGCCGCACTCGATGCAGCTGTCTGCATTGATTTCGTACTTGCCGTCGCCTTCGCTGATAGCACCAACAGGGCAGTTGCCGGCGCAGGAGCCGCACATAATGCAGTTGTCACCAATCTTATATGCCATAGCAGTGTACCTCCTCTTGTATGGAATATGCGCCCATTATAGACGCTTCATATCCTGATTGCAAGTATTATTTTAATTCTCAACATCTTTCTTGAAGCCGAGCGTCAGCTTGATCTCTACATTTTCCCAGCTGCCGTGTTCCATACGGGCAAGCATCAGGGTGATCTCCGTGCCGCCCTTATAGTACTGCAGTTCATCCTGCAGATCGTCATAGGAATTGATCTTGCGGTCATTCAGCTTCGTGATCACATCCCAGGGAAGCAGGCCGGCCTCAGAAGCAGGCGTATTTTCGCTGACACTGTAGACAAGAGCGCCTTCGGGCATCCCGTAGGCGATCATCATCGTCATGCTGATCTCCTTGAAGGTCACGCCGATATAAGGGAAGTCCTCCTCGGAAACCGGGAAGCGGGGCTGCAGCAGGGAAAGCTCTTCCATGATCTCCCGGACACCGGAGATCGGGATGGCAAAGCCGACGCCTTCCACATCCGTATCCGAATATTTGGCATTGTTGATGCCGATCAGCTCACCCTTGCTGTTCAGCAATGCGCCGCCGGAATTGCCCGGATTGATGGCTGCGCTCGTCTGGAGCAGAGTCATCTTCGTCCCGTCGTTAAAAGATACATCCCGCTTGAGTGCGCTGACGACGCCGGTCGTTACGGACTGGCCCCAGCCCATCGCATTGCCGATGGCTATGACGCCTTCTCCCAAACGCAGGGTATCGGAATCCCCCATGGTGATCGTACGGATGGCCGCACGCGTCGAATCTTTCAGTTTGTCCAGACCGACGCCGAGCACGGCCAGATCGTTTTCGGCGCTGGTACCCTTTACATAAACCTCTATCGTTTCTCCGTCGATAAATGTCACTTCCAGCTTTTCGGCGCCTTCCGTCACATGATTGTTCGTTACCACCCAAAGTTCAAAGCCGCTGTCGCCGATAATGATGCCCGAACCGGCGGAGACACTTTGATATTGCTGGGAACCGTAGAACGAAGACTGCGTCTTCGTGGAAGTATTCGTAATGGATACGACGGCAGGCATGACCTTTTCAACGATGTCGGATACATCCGTCAGCATGGCAGCTGCTCCGGAAGGCACAGGCGTTACGACCTCCACGGAAGGATCCCCGACGGCGATCGTTTCCGGGGGCCCGGCGGTAGGAGCCGTCGGTTCCACGTGCTGAAGCACCTTTTCCGGGGTCGAAGCGTCGGCGGGCTCACGCGTTCTGCCCGCAAAGCTGCCTGCCGCCCAGCCGCCGAAGCCGGCCAGGATGGCTACGGCGAGAACCAGAGCCGCGATCCCGAAGCCTTTCTTTCTCCGGCGCTTGGCTTCCGCTTTTTCTTCCGCCGCACGCCGCGCAGCCTCTGCCGCGCGCTGTTCTTCATAATACCGGCGCTGCGCCTCGGCACGGCGGGCCTCCTCTGCGATACGGGCCTGCTCCGCTAGGTAAGCCTGCTGCGCACGCATGTCTCTTTCCCTGCGTGCCTGCTCTTCTGCCGCAGCCTGAGCAGCCTGTGCTCTCATGGCAGCCTCCTGCGCCCTCGCGGCAGCCTCCGCCTCGGAAACCGGAGCGGTCGGAGCCGGAGCAGCCGGGGCCGGAGCGGTCGGAGCCGGAGTTCCCGCAGCGTTCTGCGCATCATTCATCAGATTATCCGAACGATTCTCTTCCATAGCTTTTCTCCTTCGTCGGGCACTCCCCGTCATGGGATCCCCTACGATCTGCATCATATCAGCCGTTTGTGTCCAATATGTGACTTGTTTCTGTGAAAAATATGTTCTTCACGGCAGAATGCCGGATCATCTCACTCCGCACAGCCCGTAAATCAGGTCATCCAGGCGGCGGACATTGGGCGAAGGCTCATAATCCTCCGTCCCGTACAGGAATCGGTGCAGCTCCGCCACGTTCGCGATCAGATTTTTCGGATAGATCTTATCGTTCGACTGATACTTGAACGGAAAGCCCGTCGTTTCCGTGATATTGTACTGCAGTAAATATTTTGCCAGATTCAGGATCTCCATCAGTTCGAAGGACGTGGCGATCTCCCGGCTGACGACATCGATGATCTCAAAGACGCGGCTCAGGCTCATACTCTTCGCCTTTTCCAGCATCAGATTCACGATATACCGCTGGCGCTCGGTCCTCTGGAAATCGCTGTGACCGACTTTTCGGATACGTGCAAAGGCTACACACTGCACACCGTCCAGGTGCTGCACGCCGCCGCGTACCTCGAGCATCGTCGAATCCACGCCGATAGCCTGTACGACCGGAGCGATCTCACCGTTCGTGTATTCCGCTTCCTTCGCGCTCATTTCCACATCCAGCCCGCCCATCAGATTGATGGTATCCGCAACGGCCTTCCAGTTCACAATGACATAATCGGATATTTCCAGATCGTAATTCCGGTTCAGCACCGTCGCGATGCGGGACGCGCCCATATTGCAGTAGGCATTGGTGAATTTCGTATTATATCCTTCGCTTGCTTCCACAAGGGTATCACGGTAAACGGACGCGATGCGGACTTCCATGGTTTCCAGATTCAGGCTGACGATCATGCAGACGTCCCCCTGCGTATGGTAGGTCATGCTCGCATTCGGGTCGCGCCGGTCCACCCCGATCACCACGAAGGTCTTATACCCGGACATCTTCTCCGCTACTTTCGATTCCAGCTGATTGGTCGATTCCTCGGTCAGATCGATTTCATATACCTGTGTCTCTCCCGCCGTATCCGTCTCTATCACGGTGGCGGCCTCCGTATGATAGCCTGTCTCGTCACTGCCGAAAAATATGTTCGGATCTTCCGTCGGAGTTTCGATATTTTCCCACGTGTTCTTCACAAAGCCCAGCAGCTGATATACGCCGACCAGAAGCAGCAGCAATAAACATTCTATGCTCAAAAGTATGATTTTCCGGCGGCGATGGGGCTTTTTGCATCGCCCGGACTTACTCCGGGAAGCGGAAGTCCCGCGCACCTGTTCATTCTCACTCATATCATAATCCTCTCGGGACCGTTTCTCCGATACCGCGGTCTCACCCCTGTCTCAGGCGGCGGTAACGCTCATACATCAATACGGCTCCGGCAACGGCAACATTCAAAGATTCTGCCTGTCCCTCCATCGGGATCCGCAGTTTTTCCGATGCCGCGGCAGTCAGGCGATCGGAAAGGCCGTTTCCTTCATTTCCCAGCAGAAATACGATCTTCTCCGGGTATTGTATCTCATCATAATACTTCTCGCCGCCCAGATGTGCCGCATAGCTGCGGTATCCGAGCCCGTGAAGCTGTTCCAGTACGGCAGCCGGATCATCCGCCACATAAAACGGCAGACGGTAAATGGCGCCCATGGTGCTGCGGACCGTTTTCGGCTGCAGCGGATCAGCGCTTTCCCGGTCCAGAATGATCCCGCCGAAGCCGGCGGCCTCCGCGGTCCGGAACAGAGTTCCCATATTGCCGGGGTCCTGCACATGCTCGCAGAGAAGGAGGGAGTTTCCTCTATTTCCGCCGCACAGCTGCTCCGGGGTATAAGACGGCTGCTTAACCACGGCCAGGGCCCCCTGCGGGGTATCCGTATCCGCCATTTTCGCAAATACGGCTTCCGAAACAGTCTCGGTCCTGCCGCAGAACTGTTCACACAGACGCATGCCTTCGGCACTCGCCGCAAAAGCTTCCGTCACATACAGCTTTCGGATCATATCCGCAGGGACTTCTTCCGTCAGCCTGCGGCCTTCCACGACAAAAAGGCCAGCTTTTCGCCGGGCCTTGCTGCCGGATCGCAGGGCAACGACCTCTTTGATCTGAGGATTTGCCATGCTTGTGATCATTTATTTGCCCTCATAGATGATACTGCTTCGGATATCATATTTTGCGAGGCGCTCGCGGCCGTTCAGGCCTGCCAGCTCCATCACGAAGCAAAGACGCACGACCTCGCCGCCCAGTCTTTCGACCAGCCTGGCAATGGCTTCCACCGTGCCGCCTGTCGCAAGCAGATCATCCACGATCAGCACCTTCTGACCGGGACGGATCGCATCCGCATGGATCTCCACGGCAGCCGTGCCGTATTCCAGATCATATTCCTCGCAGACGGTCTCGCGGGGCAGCTTGCCCTTTTTGCGAGCCGGTACAAAGGGCTTTCCTCTGAGGTAGGCAAGCGGCGCACCGAAGAAAAAGCCGCGGGCCTCGGCGCCGACCACGACATCAAAATCCAGGTCCTTCACCGCTTCCGTCATGGAATCCACAGCCATTTTAAAGCCTTCCGCGTCCTGCAGGATACCGGTCACGTCACGGAACAGGATCCCGGGCTTAGGAAAATCGGGGATAGAAATCACATAGTCCTCAAGCTTCTTCATATCGTACTCCTCAATAGAAAAGACCCGAGTCAACTCGGGTCCTTTCTAACTACGCTGAACATTCGAAATGGTGACTAACGGGCTCGAACCGTTGACCTCATGCACGTCAAGCAAGCGCTCATCCCAACTGAGCTAAGTCACCGAGTTTCAAAGGACACGCGGCCTCTGCATTCAATCCGAATGCCTGGTCATTATAAGGGAAAGGTCGGAAATAGTCAAGCGGAATTTGAAAATAATTGCAGAGGATCCTTCCGCCCTGCTTTCAGGCCGCAAAATACAGGCAGCCCCTCCGATGCACAGGCATCCGAGAGGCCGCAAAACAGACTGCTTATTATAAAAACTTCACTCTTTTATACGGAGAACTTCCCCGTATCCTTTCATACCTTCGGCACGATATTCTGGATCCGGAACTGGATCCCGACCTTTCCGCCGTACTCATTCAGGGCGGGCACATAAGTCAGAGCCGCGGGAAAAGCTTTTTGTTTTCTTTCCAAAGCCGTATAAGCCTTTTCTCCGTACGATTCTTTGATCATCTGCTCGATCTGAGCCGCGTCGCCGAACCAGATTCCCTCCTGCTTTTCGCCGCCGATGACACGGAAATGGAACCGCACCGCATTGCGCTTCTCTCCCAATACCTTCAGATCCACCAATTCCAGGTCAGGTCTGGCAAAGAGAGGCTTTTCATTTCCCTTGCCGAAGGGTTCCAGCAATTCCAGTTCACGGATTAGCTTCGGAGTGGCATATTCCGGGGGCATCAGTGCGTCGATGGACACGACCGGCATCAGATCTTCCTCCGTCAATTCCGCTTTTTCGTTGAGAGCGGCACGGAGAGCGGGGATATCCGCCGTATTCAAGGACAATCCGGCTGCCATAGCATGCCCGCCGAATCCGATCAGCGTATTTTTGCAGGCAGTCAGGGCTTCAAACATATTGTATGCCGGCACGGAACGGCCGGAGCCTTTGGCAAACTCACCGGACCCGGTCAGAACGATGGACGGCTTGCCGGTCATTTCCCGGACTCTTCCCGCCACGATCCCGGCAATGCTTTCATGCAGATCGGGCATATGCAGGACAAGCACACGGTCGGCAGAGCCGCTTTCCGCAATCAGCTTTTCCGCCTCGGCAACACCGATCTGCGTCAGACGTTTTCTTTCCTCGTTCAGAGCCAGCAGCTTTTCTGCAAGCGGACGAGCTTCTTCTTCGGAGCTCGCCTCCAGCAGGGCAAAGACCTGCGCGACATTCTCCAGACGCCCCGCCGCATTGAAGCAGGGTCCCAAACGGAAGCCGAGATGCATCGCGTTCAGCTTTTTTCCCTCCAGCTGACAAAGCTGCAGCAGGACACGCAGGCCGGGAAGCTCCGTCCCGGCGAGGGCCTTCAGCCCGAATTTGACCAGCGCACGGTTCTCGTCCGTAAGATCCATGACATCCGTCACGGTCGCGATCGCCGCGAAAAGAGCCAGCGGCTCCAATTCCTTCGCATCGCGTTCCAGCTGCCGGAACAGCAGCTGCATCAGCTTATAAGCCACAAACGCGCCGCAGATCCCCGGGAAGGGGTACCCGCATCCCGACTGCTTGGGGTCTACCACGGCCAATGCGCCCGGCAGCCGCTCCTGGCCGTCCTCGCGGACCGTTTCATGATGATCGCTGACCACGACCGGTATTCCCAGCGAGGCCGCATAGTCGATCGCGTCAAAACAGGAGATCCCGTTATCGCAGGTCAGGATCAGCCCGGCTCCGAAAGCAGCCGCATCATCGACGATCCGGCGATTCATCCCGTACCCTTCCGTAAGGCGGTCCGGCACCAGGACGCAGACCGGCGTTCCGGTCATTTCCAAAGCCCGCCGAATGATCCAGCCCGAGAAGATCCCGTCACAGTCATAATCTGCCGCCACGGCGATCTTCCTTCCGCTTTTCACGGCTTCTGCCAGGATCGCGGCGGCCTTATCTCCGTCCTTCAGAAGCGAGGGGTCATGCAGGATGCTCAAATCATCGCTGAGATACTGCGCGATCTTCTCCTCCGTATCCGCCCCGCGGTTCATTATCAATTTAACCGTCAGAGGATCCAGCGAGAATTTCGCGGCCAGCGTATTGAAATCCGCTTTTTTATTTTTGACGACCCATTTTTCCTTCATGAAAGACGTCCTTTCGCATCAGGCATTATAGTTTTTCGCAAATTCCTGCACATTCACAGGCTCACCGCCGTGGAGGCGGGAATACTCCGCTGCAAAGGCCATATAGTGGCTTTCCGTAGACTTGTCGATTACGGTAATGGAGCTGGAATCAAAATCGTCCCCGCGGTAGAGGCGGATGATATCTTCGATCATGCGCGCATCGCCGCCGCCGTGACCGGTGGTATCCGTATACAGGGGATTCAGATCGATCTCCTGCGGCTGCTTTCCGAAAATGCTGAGCGTCAGCTTGCGGTCCTTCATAAAGCCCTCAAGCTCGCCCTTCGTGCCCATCACATGGATCCAGCGGGTCTGACGCTCGGTGAAAGGATTCATGCAGAGGTTGATCACGGAGCCGTCATCCATAAGGACGTTTGTGGTCTGATGATCTACGACATCGTTATCCATTTTGAACACGCAGCGGCCGTAGTCGGTCGTTTCGAGAATCTTCCAGATATTCTCCTTCGTGGGTTCCGGATGCAGGATATTGGTAGGCCAGCCGGGCATACGGGAGAAATAGAAATTCGGCGCATTGTAAGGGCAATCCACCTTGCAGCCGTCGGTGCAGCGTTCCTTGGCGCCCTCAGGGCAGTTTTCAGCCTTGAAATAATCCAGCGAGCCGAAGGAGGATACGGTCACGGCGCTGCGGCCGGTCAGCCAGACCATCAGGTCCATATCGTGGCAGCACTTTGCCAGGATCATAGGGCTGGAGGTCTCCATACGGTGCCAATTTCCGCGCACATAACTGTGTGCATAGTGATAGAAGCCGACGCGCTCTTCCATATCGATATGCTCGACTTTGCCGAGCACACCGTCCATAATCAGCTTGCGGATATACTGATACATGATGGTATAGCGAAGAACGTGGCAGATAATGACCCGGCGGCCGTATTTATGTGCCGCTTCCTGAATGGCACGGCAATCCTCCAGCGTATTTGCCATGGGCTTTTCCAGAAGGAGGTCGTATCCCTTCTCCATAGCCTTGACGGCATGATCCTTATGCTGGGCATCCTGCGTGGCGATGACCATGATATCCGCCAGCTTCGGGGCCTCCAGCATTTCTTCACCGCTCCTGAAAATACGGTCGGCAGGCAGATTCAGATACTTATTATAGGCATCCGTTCTGACAGGACGGGGATCTGCGATAGCCGTCACTTCCATATCATCCGGGTAGCGGAGCTGCATCATCGCATACTTGGAGCCGCGGTTTCCCATGCCCATTACGGCAAATGTTAATTTACTCATAGCCTTTCACCTCACAATAATAATCTTCTGTCACCCATGACTGACCGCATGCGTATCCATATCCTTTGCCTTGATATCCAGAAGTGCGAAGAAGCCGGCAACCAGAAGATTGCAGATAACATACAGCCAATCGCCCGGCTGGATCAGCTTTTCCGGCTGCGTAAAGGACAGCACAAGGGAGCTGACGGAGGAATAGGCGCCCAGGATCATTCCCGGCCAGGTCACAAATGCATAATTTGTCACCTTGTCGTTCGGTTTATGCTCAAAAGGAGCCTTCACCCGGAGCGCGGTCACCAGCTTGCGGATTGCAAAAGCCAGGGGAATGAGGAGGAAAATATTCGGAAGCATGACCCACATGACCGTTGTGGACAGGCTCAAAAAGCACATAGGCGTCAAATACAGTCCCCATGCCAGCACAAGCAGCACTGTCATCAGCTTTGCGGCTGCTTTTGCCTTCTTTTCATCCACGAAGGCAAAAAAGGCGCCGGAATACTTCGCTCTCGTTACAATGTGCCCCTTGTCATTGATCTCCTCGGTGTAAGTGTAGTCTGTGAGATACTGTTTGTCAAATAAATTCATGGTTCCTCTTTTTCACCCTTCCGATAATAAATGCAAGTAAAACCTGAATGCCGTGGGAACGGCATATTCCGAATCGATCTCCTCCCGGCGCGCATATACCAAACCGGGTATCTTTCTGCCGCAGCGGATTTCGAAGCCCTCCAGCAGCCACTCCACATGCGTGAAAACATGCCGATAGCTCCCAAGCGGACGGATCCCGCAGGAAACATCTGCCAGTTCCGGCAGCTTCCGCAGTTCCTCTTCGTTCATATGTCCCTCGCGCAGAGGGAATCCGTACATGCCGGCGAGCAATCCCTTTGCGGGGCGCTTTTCGAGGCCGACCGTTCCATCCTCTGACACGAAGACCAAAGCCGTCAGATGCTCGGTCCTGCGTCCGGACCGTGCCAGTCTGATGGGCAGGACGCCGGTCAGGCCCTGTTTGGCCGCCTCGCACCGTCCCGCAAGCGGACAGCTGCCGCAGTCGGGCGAGGAAGGAAGGCAGACCGTTTCCCCCAACTCCATCAATGCCTCATTAAAGCGGCCCGGATGCATTTTGGGAAGACGGACAATCCACTCTCCGGCTTCTTCTTTTCTGCCGTCTCCCAGCACATCCCGGTCATCAGCCAGATACCGGCTCAAAACACGCAGAACATTGCCGTCAACGGCAGGCACATTTTCATCAAAGCACAGGGAAGCGATGGCTCCGGCGGTATAGCTTCCGATGCCGGGCAGCTTTTTCAGCTGCTCATAAGACGAAGGCAGGACACCCCCGAATTCCTCGCAGCACCGCTTTGCCGCCTTGTGCAGATTGCGGGCCCGGCTGTAATAACCCAGCCCCTCCCATTTTTTAAGCACCTGCGCCTCATCGGCGGAGGCCAGATCCTTCAAAGTAGGGAAAGCAGCCGTAAATTGACTGTATTTTTCACGAACGGCCTCGATGCGGGTCTGCTGCAGCATGATCTCCGCGACCAGACAGCCGTAGGCGCTGCGCCCTTCCCGCCATGGAAGCTTCCTGGCATTCTGCTCAAACCACGGTTCCAGCAGCGAAGGAAGTTCCCGCAATGATTCCGGCACCTGTCCGGCCTGTAATTCCGACCTGCAGGACATTTTCAACCGAGGATCCCTTTCAGGAATATTTCCAGACCGATGCAGATCAGGATCACGCCGCCCAGAACAGAGGCCTTTCCGGCCATCACCGTCCCGACCTTCTTGCCGATCAGGAGGCCGCCCATGCAGATCACAAAGGTCACTGCCGCGATCACCAGGGAGGCGACCAATGCGGCGCGTAAATCATACTGCTCGATCGTGAAGCCGACAGACAGTGCATCGATCGAAGTCGCTACGCCCTGTACCATCAGGCCCCAGAAGCCGACTGCGGGAGTATTTTCCCCTTCCGGATGGCGGATTCCTTCGACTAGCATCTTCCCTCCGATAAAACCGAGGAGAGCCAACGCGATCCAGGGGATGAATTTTTCAAAGGCACTGAAAAGCTCCACCAGCTTATGAACGCACCACCAGCCGATCATCGGCATGGCAAATTGAAATCCCGCAAAAGTACCGGCGATCCCGCACATCCGGGCGGGGCGCATATCCGGTTCATTCAGCCCGTTGGCCAAAGAGACCGAAAACGCATCCATCGCGAGGGCAGCGCCGAGCAGCATACTGTTCAAATAAAAGATAAAGTTCAAATTTCACCTCACACACGGCCGCTTTATACAGAAAACAAGGATATTCTGCATCAAAAGGCACCCGGATATGATACCACGGGAAAGCCTTCAAAGCAAGCGGGAAACCCCGGAATTCAAAAACCCCGGAATTCAAAAAGGCTCCGGCATCATGCCGGAGCCCGAATGCTTATCTGTCTTCACGGAAATAGGAAAGGCCGAGCGATGTAGGCGGCTGGCTCTCCCGCTTTTCCTTGGCACTTGCCACAACCAATACGATGATGGTGACCAGGTAAGGAAGCATCTGAACCAGGTCCGTTGCCATCTGGTTCATACGGAAGCCAAGAATGGTTCCGATATAGTTGTAAAGCCAATACAGAGCCGCAAAGAGGTAGGAGCCCCAAATGGCCTTCAGCGGCTTCCAGGTCGTGAAAATGACCAATGCCACGGCCAGCCAGCCAAGGGCTTCCATTTTATTGTTGGTAGACCAGTTGCCGCTGCCGAACTGCATGACGTAGCAAAGGCCGCCCAGACCGCAGATACCGCTTCCCACACAGGTCGCGACATACTTGTACAGATTCACGCGGATACCGGCTGCATCTGCCGTTGCGGGACTTTCACCGACTGCCTTCAGATTCAGTCCGACGCGGGTCTTGTTCAGGAACAGATGGAGCAGGACCGCAAGCAGCACGGCGAGATAGGTCAGGAACCCGTAGCCCAGGAAAAGGCCGCCGACCTTGCTGCCGCCGAGCAGCGAATTCAGATTGGCCGTATATACTTCTCCGGTAAGCGGAGCCTTGGCGGAACCGGCAACACCGTAAAGCTTGCTGATATAGGCACCGCCGAAAATACCCACGCCTACGCCGAAGCTGGTCAGGGCCAGACCGGTCACGTTCTGATTTGCCTTCAAGGTGACCGTCAGGAACGAATAGATGAGGCCGCCGAGCACCGATGCCAGCACGGCAGCAAAGAAAGACAGCAGCAGCATGACCGCGGCCGAAGGATTTTCAGCCGTTTTTTCGTAAATGAACCCCGCGCCGAAGCCGGAAAAGCCGCCGAGCACCACAAGTCCGGGAACGCCCAGATTCAGATGGCCGGCCTTCTCCGTGAGCGTCTCACCGAGGGCGCCGAACATAAGAATCGTCCCGTAAACCACTGCAGATCGGATCAGATCCAATAATGCGTTCATCTTCTGCCCTCCTTATTCTTTCACGGATTTCTTTCTGTTTCTGACCAGACGGTAGCGGGTAAAGAAGCCGCAGCCGAGGATGCAGAACAGGAAAATGCAGACCGCCACATCGCAGACGGAATTGTCCAGTCCGGCCAGGTTCCGGACATCTCCGGCCCCCTTATTGACAAAGATCAAAAGGGCGCTGATAAGAGCCATGATCCAGGGTTTGAATTCCGCCAGCCAGGCAACGATGATTGCCGTGAAGCCGTAGCTGCCGCCCGTATCCGGCGAGATCGTATGAGAAATATTCGTTACATAGAGGAAACCGACCAAACCGCAGATGGCGCCGGAAAAGAAGGCGGTCCGCAGGATGACCTGCTTGTCGTTGATGCCGGCATACCGTGCGGTCTTTACGGACTCACCCACGACGCTGATCTCGTAGCCGTGCGTGGTCTTGCTCAGGTAGAAGAACATCAAAACCGTCACCAATACCGCGACCAGGATCGTCCAGCCGTTGTCCAGACCGAACAGGGAAGCAAGATATCCGTTTTTGGAGCCGGTAAAGCGGTCCATCACGCCGAAAGCACTCTTGGGGCCCTTCCAGACATGCGTGAAGCAGCAGACGAGCTGGATGGCGATATAGTTCATCATCAGGGTGAACAGCGTTTCGTTCGCGCCGTATTTCGACTTGAAAAAGGCGGGGATGAAACACCAAAGGCCGGCGATCAGCAGGGAAGTCGTCAGGCAAAGAAAGATCATCAGCCAGGCAGGTACCGTCCCGCGGAGGTAATACATCCAGATGGCTGCCATAAGACCGCCCATCAGGACCTGTCCCTGCGCACCGATATTCCAGAATCGCATCTTGAATGCAGGTGCCAGGCCGACGGCGATCAGGAGCAGCAGGGCAACTTCCTGAGCAAAGGCCTTCAGCCGGTTGGCGGTGCTGGTCGAAGCCGTCACGATCGTCTTCACCAGTTCCCCGAAGCTGAGATCGGTCACGCCCTTCATGAAAATCAGCAAAAGCACGGAGGCCAGACACAGGGCCGCGGCATGGATGGCAACGGTCTTCCCTGCCGGGCAGTAAGGCCGCTTGACAACGCGGAATAAGGGTTCCTTTGTCTTCTTACTCATGGTTCTCCTCCTGCAGCTTAGTCATACGCAAACCGATTTCTTCCTTCGTAACGGTACGTGCATCCAGGATACCGTTGGCCTTGCCGCTGCAAAGCACCAGGATCCGGTCGCAAAGGGCCATGAGGACGTCCAGGTCCTCGCCGACATACACGACTGCCGTTCCTTTTTCCTTCTGCTCATTCAGAAGGTTGTAAATGGTATAGGAGGTATTGATATCCAGACCGCGCACGGCGTAGGCCGTCATCAATACGCTGGGAGCCGCAGCGATCTCTCGGCCGACCAATACCTTCTGCACGTTGCCGGCGGAAAGGCGTCTGACCGGCGTGTTGATGCCGGGCGTCACGACCTTCAGTTCCTCCATGATCTGCTCAGCCAATTCCTTGGCATCCTCCGTTTTTACAAACATCTGATGCCCGACGCCGTAGGTCTTCAGAAGCATATTGCCTGTCATGCCCATGGAGCCGACCAGGCCCATGCCCAGACGGTCTTCCGGAACGAACGACAAATGCACGCCCATCTCGCGGATCTCTTTCGGTGTTTTCCCGATCAGCTGTTCCTCTTCGGCCACATCCGGAGCCTGATACAGGATGCTGCTCTTCGGGTCGACCTTTTTCTTCAGACCTGCGATCGCTTCCAGAAGCGGCTTCTGTCCGCTGCCGGAAATGCCCGCGATGCCGAAGATCTCGCCGCTGTACACATCGAAGCTCACATCGTCCAGCGTCTTCTGACCTTCCGGACCGAAGCAGGTCAGATGTTCTACCTTCAGACGTCTCTCACTGTTCTTCGGTTCGCTGCGCTTGATATTCAGCTCGATCTTCTCGCCGACCATCATTTCGGTAAGGATCTGCTCATTGGCGTCCTTCGTATCCACGCTGCCGATATATACGCCGCGGCGCAGGATGGACACACGGTCGGAGATCTCCATTACTTCGTTCAGCTTATGCGTGATAATGACGATCGATTTGCCGTCCTTACGCATATTCCGGATAACGGAAAAGAGCTTGTCCGTCTCCTGCGGGGTCAGAACGGCGGTCGGTTCATCCAGGACCAGGATATCCGCTCCGCGATACAGGACTTTGATGATCTCAAGCGTCTGTTTCTCGGAAACGGTCATATTGTAGACCTTTTTCCAGGGGTCTACCTGGAAGCCGTAGCGGTCACAGATCTCCGTGATCTTTGCTGCGGCACCCTTCAGATCAAGTTTCATGGAGCCTTCCAGACCAAGTACCACATTCTCGACCGCGGTAAAAACATCTACCAGCTTGAAGTGCTGGTGGATCATGCCGATACCGAAAGAAAACGCATCATGCGGGGAAAGGATGAGTGCTTCTTTTCCGTCGATGAAGATCTGTCCGGCATCCGGATGATAGATCCCGGCAAGCATGTTCATCAAAGTCGTCTTGCCGCTCCCGTTTTCACCAAGCAGAGAAAGAACCTCTCCGCGGTAAATATCCAGGCAGACATCCGTATTTGCCTTGATGCTGCCGAAGGTCTTGGTAACATTTCTAAAACTCACTGCAACTTTTTTTTCCATGAAAGCTCCTCAAATTCAATCTGAAAGAAGGATGAAAGCCATAGGCTTTAGCCCGCATCGGGGCAGAAACACAAGAATAGAAAGCGCAGGGGCGCTTTCTATTCAAAACAGATGCGGAGAAGGAGCCGAAGCCCCCTCTCCGAAATCGATCACTTTTAGTTCAGCTTGGTGATGCCGTCTACCGCAAGGGCGAAGGCGGGAGCACTCTGAACATAAGATTCATGGAAATAACCGTCAGCAACAACATTGTTGGCATCCGGAGCAAAGTCAGCGTTCGTATCGGTAGCATAGGCGAGCGTAACGGTCTTGCCCTCTACGGTGAACTTGGAGGTATCGAATACATGCAGCTTGCCGGCCTTGATATCGGCGACAGCAGCATTTACCTTATCGGCAGTACCGGCCGCAACGTTCGGGCCGAGAGCGGTGATTTCAACAGCACCTTCTGCATAACCGCCGGTCCAGTTGGTAGCGACCTTAGCACCGGTCATGGCAGCCTTGATAGCGTACTCATAGTAAACAGCCCATACATTGGTAGCGGAGGTCAGAGCAGCCTGAGGGGCAGCCGTCAGCATGTCGATGTTGTAACCGACGGAGTAAACGGTGGTGCCGTTCTTCAGAGCTTCTTCGCAGGCGGTGGGAGCACCGGTGGAGTCAGCGTGCTGACCGATGATAACGCAGCCGCGGCCGATCAGAGCCTTAGCGCATTCGTTCTCGGCATCCCAGTCATACCACTGAGAGGTGAACTGAACGTCCATAACGACCTTCTCATATACGCTCTTGATGCCAAGGAAGAAAGCGGTATAACCGGAAACTACTTCAGCATAAGGGAAAGCGCCGACATAACCAACTTTTACGTTGCCCTTGTCGTCCTTATTCTTGTCGGTCAGCTTGCCGGCATCAGCCAGTTCCTTGATCTTCATACCGGCAACGATACCGGAGGCGTAACGGGATTCATAAACAGAGGTGAAAGCGTTAGCAAAGTTAGCCAGGCCGTCAGCCTTGGCGGTATCACCGGTCATAGCAACGAACTGTACCTCGGGGAACTTAACGGCAGCTTCGTGCATATGGTCCTGATGACCGTAGGAGTTGGAGAAAATCAGCGTGCAGCCCTGGTTTACAAGGTCGGTAGCTTCGGTAAGGCAGGATTCATCTTCCTTTACGAAGGTCTTCCAGATAACGTCCTTCTCGGGATCAAGGCCCAGAGCCTTGCAGGCCTTCTCAATGCCTTCCATGTGAGCCTGCGTATAACCTTCGGTCTTATCGCCGACCATGATGGCACCAATCTTGATCGGCTTGGTTTCACCGGCAACATCCTTGGCAAGCGTGCGGACAACACCGCACTCAGCCAGAGGTTCGGTCTTGGTCTCGTTTTCCTTCGTTTCCTCGGGCTTCTCGCCGCATGCAGTCAGCATGGTCAGCGCAAGGCACAGGGAAAGAACAAGTGCAAATAACTTCTTCATCTTTCTCCTCCTTAGAGTGAAAGGCCGGAACAATGCATTCTCAGCCCAAATAAGATATATTACAAAGGCATATGCCCTGTAATCAAAAGATTTTACTGCTGACGGAAGGTAATGCAGCCGTCATGCATAGAATCGACGATCGCCATGGATTCCACGCGGATCCCTTCACTGCGGAGCGCATCTCCGCCGCCCTGATATCCCTTCTCAACAGCAGCCACGGCACCGACACATTCCGCGCCGGCATCCCTGACCATTTCGAGCATACCGCGGAAAGCATTGCCGCAGGCCAGGAAATCGTCCACAAGAAGGACCTTCTCTCCCGCATTCATGTAGTCTCTGGATAATACAGCCGTATATTCCTTCCCGTGCGTGTAGGAATAAATATGAGCGGTATAAACAGAGCCGGATACATTGGAGGTCGAATTTTTCTTGATAACGGCCATATTGACGCCAAGCGCCTGCGCAACGGCAAAAGCAAAGGCGATACCGGAAGCCTCGATCGTCAGGACCTTTGTTACACCGGCCCCGCCGAAAAGAGAGGCGACCTCGCGGCCGACTTCCGTCAGAAAGGGAACATCCATCTGCTGATTCAGAAAGCTGCCAACCTTAAGGACATCGCCGGGAAGGACAACGCCCTCCGTCAGAATCTTTTCTTCCATCGCTCTCATAGGAACATCTCCTGTCAAACAGAAAAAAGGTCAGGTTCTGAGCTCCATACGGAGTGTCCTGACGACCAAAAAAGAACTGACCATGACCAAACGCGATCACGACTGGACTTCTCAATCAGCAGCCGCAGCCGGGCATGCAGTATAAATATCGGGGCTGCACATCCAAGCCAATCTGTACCTTCCGTGCCGAAGCGGCACAACAAAGTTTATACACGATTCACACCTGAAACGCAAGACCATTTTTTGAATAATGATTCATTACTTATATTCGTTAAGAAAATAACGTTCGGGCTTTCAAATCTTTTGCAAGTGAGAAAAGGGGCGGCTGCCCCTATCCCCCTCCAAACTCGCCGGGGCAGGGGAGCGCGGACCGCAGCGATCTGCATCAATTGCTGAGGAAGTTCTTCGATTCCGCACCTTCCGGCCTGTTTTCGATCACCTTTCCGAACGCTTTGAGATGATATCTCCCGTAAGGAGACGGCAGCTTGACCTTTTCTTCCGTGAAATACTGTTTTTTCGGATTCTCATAGCGGAAATTCTGAATCGGGATCTCGGCTCCGCGGAAGACATAATCTGCAGAACCCATGGTAACTTTTTCGATATGAAGATCCTTGATCACCGGATCTCCTTCCATGCTGCGCATCCAGACACAGGTATTCAGGGCTTCGGAACGCACGGTCACATTCCGGATGGAAAGGTTATCGCACTGGAAATTCTTGCCGAATTTGATCCCTACCAGCGTAGTATTTCCGAAAGTGCTCACATTCTCGATGACCACATCCTGGACCGGCTCATTTACTTCAACAGCATACTGTGCACAGGTCGTCACATTGCGGATAACGATATTCCGAAACTCGCCCATCACATGAGGCCGGATTCTGGCGAAGCCCGTGTTGGACGAACCGATGATGACGGGCGTCCCGCTGATAGTCTCACCGGTGTCTTTGATCCCGTCTGCCGTCACATTGTAAATGCAGGCGGTATCTTCACACAAAAGTCGCATGATCCCGCAGCCGTGAGACGCAGAAATGATATTTCTGACGGTGATATCGTGAATATCGAAGCTTTTCCCCTCTACTTTGAGGTATTTTTCCGGAATATAACCGTCCTCGGGAAGCGCAGTCAGGGCAAGCGTATCGTCACCGGTCAGGCCGGTAAGATTCTCGACCGTAATATATTCGCAGCCGATGCGAAGATCGACACCGTCCTGATTTTCGGCAGTATTCAGAAGTCTGAAATGCAGATCGGCAATGCGGCCGAAACGGCAGTACATCACGCAGACGCTCCAATACCGGCTGTTAAGGATATTCAGCCCTTCGATCCGGAAATCGCTGACATTATCCAGAAAAACAAGCAGATTGTAGCTGAGCCACTTGTGCTTCCCGGGCTCATCTCTGTGCATCTGTTCGCAGACGCCGTTATATTTTCCGCCGTCGAGTACCGCGTTTCCCTGTCCGAGAATGTTGATCCTGTGCTGTTCCCCTTCCAGGGTCCTGCCAAGATCCGTATGTGCATTTTTGTTCCGGAAAATGTTATCCATAATCCCGTCTGCCAGGCGCAGATGGGCATCCTCAATGACAACGGTCATATCATCGGGCAGAAGGACCGCTTCTTCAATATTCCATATCCCCTTTCCGGTCCGGAGATTGATTTTGGGTATCACGACCCGGCCGTAACCGTTTTCACACGCATAATCGACCGCTTTCTGGATCTGTTTTGAGTCCGTTTCAGCGAAAAACATCTCATTTGCAGCATTTACCTCAATCATAACACACCCCTGTCCTGTAGTTTGCAGTTATCGGCACAAATGCCTCCGCCGAGCATAGTAGCAAAGGCACTTTCATTTGTCAACCGCCCGGCCAGAAGCAATTTACCTGCACAAAAAAGCCCCTCCCGGCTTTCAAACCGGGAGAGGCTTTCGTGAATTGACGTTTTCCGGATCAGACGCCCAGGCGTGCGCGGCGCATCTGTTCGGTCTCGGTCACACCGTTCTGGCTTACATAGCCGGGCAGCGGAACGATCTTGTCGTTGATGGCATCCAGGATCCAGCTGTCCTGCGGGAAGAACTCGGCATCGAACTCGAAAGGAGGAGTGATCCAGTTCTTGGCACCGACGACCACAGCGGGAGCATCCAGGTAATCGAAGCACAGGGTGGTCAGATTCTGAGCGATATCGTTCAGGAAGCTGCCTCTGGTGCAGGCATCGGATACCAGGACAACACGGCCGGTCTTCTTTACGGACTCAACAAGGCCGCTGTAATCCAGCGGAACCAGGCTGGGAACGTTGATGATCTCGGCATCCATACCGAACTTCTCTTTCAGAGCATCGGCAGCCTTCAGAGCACGGTACAGGACCGCGCCGATGGTCACGATGGTGATATCCTTGCCGTCGCGGATCTTCGTGGTCTGGCCCATCGGAATGGTGTAGCGTTCTGCGGGAACGCCGCCTTCGTGGAAATCTTCGCCGACATCGTAGATTCTCTGGCTCTCAAAGAACACAACGGGGTCGGTACCCTGCAGAGCGGACTCCAGCAGGCCCTTGGCTTCGTAAGGCGTAGCGGGGAAGCAGACCTTCAGGCCGGGGATATGCGCGCAGAGGGCGGTCCAGTCCTGGCTGTGCTGTGCGCCGTACTTGGAGCCGACGGACACACGCAGTACCACGGGCATCTTCAGGATACCGGCGGACATAGCCTGCCACTTGGACATCTGGTTGAAGATCTCATCGCCGGCGCAGCCGATGAAGTCGGCATACATCAGCTCGATCAGAGCACGGCCGCCGCACATCGCATAACCGACTGCGGTAGCAACGATAGCAGCTTCGGAGATCGGGGAGTTGAACAGACGGCTGTAAGGCACAGACTGGTTCATATCTCTCATAACGGCATAGGCGCCGCCCCAGTCACGAACATCTTCGCCGTAGGAAATGAGGGTAGGATCCTCGTAGAAACGGTTGATGATGACTTCGCTCAGAGCGTCACGCATATTGAAGAGCTTCATCTTGGACACGGGCTTGCCGTCCTTGATCGGGCAGCGTTCCTTGCCGGCAAGTCTCTTCAGGCAGGTGCTTTCTTCCCTGGTCTGCAGCATCTTGGGTTCTTCGTCGGAGAAGGCCTTCACGGTCTCGTTGGAGAACATGGTGCGCTCGATGAACAGCGGATCCGCCTTGAAATCGGCATAAGGGCTGACAGCGGGATCGGCAGCATGGGCGCAGATCTTGGTCATGCGCTCAATGGTCTCGGCCAGGATGGCTTCGCATTCGCTGTCCTTGCAGACCTTGGCTTCCACGATATTCTTGCGGTAAGTGATGATCGGGTCATACTGCTTCCAGGCTTCGATCTCCTCGGCGGTACGGTAAGCGTTCTGGTCGGAGGTGGAGTGGCCGGAATAACGGTAGGTAACGGTATCGAGCAGGACAGGACCCTCGCCCTTGCGGAGGATATCCAGCTTGCGGCCCATGGCTTCGATCACAGCCAGCGGGTTGAAGCCGTCGATACGCTCTGCGTACATCTCATCCGGGTTCACGCCGGCACCGAGACGGGCGCACATATCATAGGCCATGGTCTCGCCGCGGGTCTGACCGCCCATGGCGTAGGAGTTGTTGAACACGTTGAAGAGGATAGGCATGCCGCCCTTCTCTTCCCACAGCTTCTTGTACTGGTCCATGGAAGCAAAGTTCATGGCTTCCCAAACGGGGCCGCGGCCCAGGGAACCGTCACCGATGTTGCAGATAACGATACCGTTCTTGTGCTGGGTCTTCTTGTACAGAGCAGCACCGGTAGCGATACCGGCGGAGCCGCCTACGATGGCGTTGTTCGGATATACGCCGAAGGGCAGGAAGAAGGCGTGCATGGAACCGCCCATGCCCTTGTGGAAACCGGTCTCACGGGCAAACAGTTCGGAAAGAGCGCCGTACAGGATGAAACGGATGGCCAGTTCTTTGGTATCCTTGGGGGCGCCCAGGGTGGCATCCAGCTTTTCTACGGAGCGAAGGGTCTTGCCGCCCAGGAAGTTTTCCATGGTGTCCATGAGTTCCTTATCGGAAAGCTTTTCGATGCAGGAAAGGGACTTGGCAAGGATCTCGCTGTGGCTGCGGTGAGAACCGAAGTTGAAGTCATCCTTGGTAAGGTAATAGGCCTGACCTACGCAGGCAGCTTCCTGACCGATGGACAGGTGAGCGGGGCCGGGATAGGTGGTATCGACGCCGTTGTAGTTCTTCTGGGTCTTAATGAGGTTCAGCATGGTCTCGAATTCACGCAGGATGGTGATATCGCGGTAAATGCGAACCAGATCGGTCTTCTTGAAGTTCTTTTCCTTCAGTTCCTGAGCGACCGTCTTGTTGTAGGTGCAGACAGGAATGGAATTGAATTCGATCTTTCCCGAGGCTCTGGTAAGGACGGGATCCACATATAAGCTCTTGGACATAATAATCTCCTGTTCTTTCTGCTGCGCTGCCCGGCGGCCTCAGGCCGCCGGAACGGACAGCGTTTTATTTTGCTGCGAAGATCGCTTCGCGGATCATTTCGCTGACGGTAGGATGAGGGAATACCAGCTTCTTCAGACGCTCGGGCGTCAGTTCGGTATCTACCATCATCGTGGCGGTCATGATGATTTCGGAGGCATAGCTGCCGACCATGAAGCAGCCGATCAGGCGCTTCTTATCCTGGTCGATGACCAGCTTGATAAAGCCCTTGCCGTTTTCATTTTCGGCAACATAGCGGCCGGCATACTGCATCGGAAGCTTCACTTCCTTGGCATTGATACCGTTCTTCTTGGCATCGTCCAGCGTCAGGCCGACGGAAGCCACTTCGGGATCGGTATAAATGACGGAAGGGATCACATCGTAGCGCATCTCGTCCTTCTTGCCCAGCATGTGGTTCACAGCCACTTCTGCCTCACGGTAGGCGGTGTGAGCCAGCATCAGCTTGCCGTTGGCATCGCCGATGGCATAGACGCCGGGAACATTCGTGCAGAGGAAACGGTCGGTCACGACCGCAGCGCGGTTCATCTCCAGGTTCAGGGTTTCCAGACCCATGCCCGCAGTCGCGGCATGACGGCCTACGGAAAGCAGAACGCGGTCGCACTCGATCTCCTTCTTCTCGCCGCCCTCTTCGTAAATAACGGAGTGGTCGGTCACTTCCTTCACGTTGCAGCTGACACGGAATTCCATGCCGCGCTTGCTGTAAGTATCCATCAGGATCTTGCAGATCTCGGGATCGGTCGCACCGGCGATCTTGGCCAGACCTTCCAGAACGGTGACCTTGACACCGATGCTGGCGAAATAGCAGGCCATTTCCAGACCGATGACACCGCCGCCGATGGCAACCAGATGCTTCGGCAGGGTCTTATCGTCCAGGATCTCGCGGTTGGTCATAACAAAGCCCTTCGCAATGCCTTCCTTCACGCCGGGGATGGGCGGAACGTTGGCGTCGGAACCGGCTGCAATGACCAGGCGCTTGCCTTCGTAGGTCTGCTCACCGGCCTTCACGCTGAAGCCGCCAGCGGATTTGCCGAGGACCTCGGCCTTCTCCATGATAACCGTGACCTTGTTGGCCTTCATGGTCGCGCCGACACCGGCAACCAGGGTCTTAACGACCTTATCCTTGCGCTCGATGACGGTATCGTGATGGAAAACAGCCGTGCCTTCCACACCGAAAGCGGCGCTTTCGGTCGCATGACGGTACAGCTTGGCAGAATTGAGCAGGGTCTTGGTGGGAACGCAGCCTTCGTTCAGGCAGGTGCCGCCGAGAGCCTTCTTTTCGAACAGAGCGACCTTCATGCCGCCCTGTGCGGCACGCTCGGCACAGAGATATCCGCCGGGGCCGCCGCCGATAACGAGTACGTCAAACAGTTCCATAATGAAAATCCTTCTTTCGCAGTCTTATTTAGCCAGCAGGGCGTAGAAGTTTTCCAGCTGTCTGCAGAGGCTCTGCATGTAGCGGGAAGCAGGTGCGCCGTCGATGGCTCTGTGGTCGTAGGTCAGGGACAGGGTCATGGCCGGATACAGGGTCATCTGGCCGTCCTTGCCCATCTTGGGACGGTTCACCGTAGTGCAGACACCGATGATACCGGTCTGCGGCGGATTGATAACTGGGGTGAAGCTCTCAACACCGAAGGAGCCCAGGTTGGACACGGTGAAGGTAGCGCCCTGCAGCTTGTCGGGGTTGATAGCGCCGGTGCGGCACTCGGCAGCCAGCTGCTTCAGTTCCTTGGAGATCTCCACAAGGCTCTTCTGGTCGGCATTCATAATGGTGGGGACCATCAGGCCGCGGGGGGTATCTACGGCAACACCGAGGTTGCAGTGCTTGAAATAACGGATGGAGTTGGCATCCAGCATATGTGCGTTCAGGTCTTTGCACTCTTCTACGACCGTATGTGCTACCGCGTAAAGGATCATATCGCCGATGGTGATGCCGGCGGTATCGCCTTCGGTATTCTTAAGGATCTTGCGATAGTTCAGGATCTGCGTCGCATCGAAGCTGAAGTTGTGGGTCAGCTGAGCCATCGTGGACAGAGATGCGGACATGGACTTGCTGATAGCACGGCGGATACCGCTGAACTTGACATCCTCATACTCAGCCTCGGCAGGAGCTGCAGGAGCAGGAGCGGCGGCAGCGGCAGCAGGTGCGGGAGCGGCGGCAGCAGCACCGCTTTCCATCAAAGCACGGACATCGCGCTCGATGATGCGGCCGTTGGGACCGGTAGGCGTCGCCAGGGAAGCATCTACACCGGCTCTGTCGGCGATCATTCTGGCACGGGGAGAAATCGCGGAAGCACTGCCTGCGGCGGCAGTTGCGGCGGCTGCGGGTTCGGGAGCGGGGGCGGGAGCAGCGGCGGGTGCGGGAGCAGCGGCTTCGGCAGGCGCAGCGGCGGGCGCGGCAGCACCGGCAGGACGCAGAGCGGATACATCCTCGCCCTTCGTACCTACGGCGCAGACATTGACCAGGCAGGGAACTTCGTCGCCGTCCTGGAAGAAGATTTCGAGGATCTCACCTTCTGCGGTGGATTCACATTCAAAATTGGCCTTATCGGTCTCATAAGAGAACAGGATATCGCCGACCTTTACCTGATCGCCGACTTTCTTGTTCCAGCTGCCGATTAGGCAGCTTTCCACGGAAATGCCGGCCTTCGGCATAATAACAGCTGTTGCCATAACGGAACTCCTTTACTTTGCGGCTTCATTCGCCGGATTTTTCAAAATAAGGACCGGAGCAGCCGATGATGACGCCCGGTCCCTTATGGTATTAGCGGATCTTCCACAGATCGTAGTGAGGATCGTAAGCCTTTTCTTCCGGGCTGAACTTATGAAGGGTATTTACCACTTCGCCGTTGTTGTACTTGCGGTCTTCAGTCAGTTCCTCAGGCGTACCCATAACGGTTACGTTGAGCTGTCTGTGTCTTGCACGTACATGGTCCCAGTCGATGAAGTAAACGTGAGCGAACTCACCGCCGTCCAGCTTGCCGTCCTTGATGGTCATGGTCTCGCTGCGGCCGAAAAATACGCTGCGCAGATGTCCGTCGGTGTTCATGGAAGTGAAGTCGCCGGGTTCGTCTACGTAACGGCCGAACTGAGCATGGATCGGGCCGGGGTGACGGTACTGATGCTCTTCCGCGAAATCCGGAATCATCTTGCGCATGATGTCAAGCAGGTCATGCTGCAGGTACTCCAGGTCGAAGGAGTCGAAGTCATGAGAGCATTCCTGAACCATAACGGAGCAGGTGGTGTGGTGAGAGGCGATGCAGACGGTACCGTTCTTAACGCCGGAAGCCTTAACAATGTTCATGATGTCCACGGTTACATCGTGGAAGGTGGGGATCCAGCCGCGGGACTGGAGTTCGATTTCCTTCTGGAATACTTTGAATTCCATAATGATTCCTCCTGAGTGTATTATAAATAGGTATTTGCACAAACCGAACGTACCGATACGGCGCACACACCGCCCCGGCGCGTTCTCTGTTATTTAATCATTCTGCCGCTGCTTTGTCAACTGGTATTTTCGCTAACAAAACCACATTTTCCCGATTATTTTCACACGTGAAAAATATCAGATCGAAAATTTTCTTTTTCGAAGAAAATATCTTTTCAAAATGCAAATTATGTGATACACTCCCCTTATCCCGAACAGGTTCGTCCTGTTCCCCATTACAAAGGAGTATGGTCATGATCAGTCAGGAAGCATTGGCCGCCGCGCGCAGCGCATACGATATCGAAGCGGCCTGCATTCAGGAAATGAAGGATTATTTCAGTGACGAAGCTTTTTCTCAGGCAGTCACTTTGCTCGCTGAGGCGCCCCGCATCGGCACCTGCGGCTGCGGCCATTCCGGCATCATCTGCCAGCACATGGCACATCTGATGTGCTGCATCGAACGCCCGGCCCGTTTCATCTCTCCCGCCGAGGCGGTCCACGGTGCGACCGGCTTTCTGCAGAAGGGTGATGTGATGATCTTTGCATCCCGCGGCGGCAAGACCGGCGAGCTGCTCCCCATCATCGACATCTGCAAAAAGAAGGAAGTCTCCATCATCGCCGTAACGGAGAACATGGAATCTCCGCTGGCCAAGGCCGCCGATGTCGTGCTGAAGCAGCATGTAAACCGCGAGACCGACAAGTGGAATGCCCAGGGCACCACTTCCACGACGGCACTGTGCATGATCTTCCATGCGCTGCAGGCCGCATTGATCGAAGAAACCGGCTACCAGGCCGAACAGTTTGCGCTGATCCATCCGGGCGGAGCCGTGGGTGAGCGTCTGAATCACAAAGCGCTCCATTGATCTCCCGCCTGCCGTCCGGCAGTCGGCCCCGAAAGGAATAAAAGCCCATGACAGAGGGACAGCTGAAAATCGACAAGCGGCGCAGTGCCATTCTGGAACTGCTGCGCCGTGAAAAATATGTCCGTGTCCCGGAGCTCAGCCGTATGCTGGGCATCACGCAGGTGACTGTGCGGAGTGACCTTGCCGCGCTGGAAGCCGGCGGGCATCTGCTTCGGACCCAGGGAGGCGCCGTACTTCCGACCGGCTCCCTCGCCGAAGAAGAAGTGAAAGGGATCCACAACTACGATGCCAAGTGGGCCGTCGCGCAGCGCGCCGCCGCGGAGATCCCCAACGGCAGCACGCTCCTCATCAATCACGGCACGACCACTCTGCTTTTTGCCAGAGCCCTGAAGAGCCACAAGGATCTCCATATCGTAACGAATTCCTATCCCGTCGCCAAAGAGCTCAGCGATATCCCCTCCTTCCGGGTGCTGCTGCTCGGCGGCGAGCTGGATACGCATTTCGATTTCACCACCGGGGATGAAGCCAAGGAACAGCTGCTGCACTATCAGGCTGACAGAGCCGTACTGGCGGTTGACGGTGTCAGTGTTGCCGGCGGCGTGACCACCTATCACGCGGCCGCTGCGGCGCTCAACCGACTGATGAGCCAGCGTGCCAGCCGCACAATCGTCATCGCCGACCACAGCAAGATCGGCCGCTGCGGCTTCACGCATATCTGCGAGGTCAGTTCGCATCTGCAGCTGATCACGGACCGCGAGGCGGATCCTTCGGCACTGCAGGATCTGGAAAATGCCGGTCTGAGCGCGATCATTGCCCCCTGAGCGAAGGCGTCCCGTGTTTTCTCTCTGTTATCTTTTCATTTTTGAGGCCGCGTCTGCGGTCTCTTTTTTTGTGCCCGGACGCAAAGATGCCACCCGGGATGATCCCGGATGGCATCTCTGTATGATTTAATATTGGAATACAGCCGTATCGGACTCGGATCAGCCGACCACGAATGCCTTCGGATCCACTTCGGGGCACAGTCTTGCGCAGATCTCGCAGACTTCCTTGAAGTTTTCCAGAGCCACGGAAACGGTACCGGCCTTGAGGTTGGCCTCGTACTGACGGAACTCGGGTTCGCCGGGCATCAGGATCTCGTCATAGCCGGGTGCAAGAGGAGCGCTCTTCAGATCGTCGATATAGACATCCAGTCTTTCCTTGAACTCATCCAGAGGCATGAAGTGAGAAATATCGATCGCGCCGAAAGCATGGCCGATGCCGGGGCCTTCACGCAGGGTCTCCGGAGTTCTGGTATTCATGGGATGTACCTGGATACCGGCGCAGCCGCCGCTCAGAACGCCGCAGAGGATATCAACGAGCAGGCAGAGGGCAGATCCCTTGTAAGCTCTGTCGGCACCCAGAGGCAGGCAGAAGCCTTTTTCTGCTTCATTGGGGTCAGTGGTGGGATAACCGTTCTTATCGCAGGCCCAGCCGATCGGGATCTCTTTGCCTTCACGGGCGCAGTTGACAACGTTGCCGCGTGCAACAACGCTGGTAGCCATATCCATTACGTAAGGCAGATGACGGCTGGCGGGCATAGCCACGCTGATAGGGTTGGTGCCGGTGCCGGCCTTACGGGCGCCGTAATGAGCAACCAGAGGCAGGGTATTGGTCACGGAGAAGCCGATCATGCCCTCTTCCAGAGCCATCATGGAATAATATGCAGCAACACCGTAGTGAGAGCTGTTTCTTACCGTACTGAAAGCCATGCCGCATTCCTTGGCCTTGGCGATCGTCGCCTTCATGGCCAAGGTACCGGTGTGAGCGCCCAGAGCGTTGCAGCCATCGACTACAATGGCGCTGCCCTCTTCGCTGACGATCTTCGGTTCGGCCTTAGCCAGGATAAAGCCCTTGCCCACCTGATCGGTATACTGCTTGAAACGGGCAATACCGTGAGAATTGGTGCCGCGCAGGTCAGCAAACAGAAGGTTGTCGGCAACCTCTGCCGCACACTGATCGGACATGCCGAGAGCCTTGAACGCGCTGTTCAGGATCTTCTTGTGTCCCTCAATGGTGATTTTTACACTTTCAAATGCAACTGCCATAACAGTTCCTCCTTTAGCAGGTGAATTATGTTTATTGTATCTGATTTTATACTTTTGTCAAGTGCGAAGGAACGCACCGACCATCTACTTTTCTCTTAAGTAAATTCCCAAAGTAAATCCCACAGTAGGAATTAAAGTTGGATTTACTCTGGGAAATATTATGTCGTAGGATTTACCTTGGGAAATCATCCCATATTTATTTACGGAGGTACAATCCTATGACAAACAAATCCAATCCC
>JAZLHR010000125.1:0-5410 GCA_045616945.1 Lachnospiraceae bacterium
AGGATAAAAAGATCCCGGTACCGGTGGTCTTTGCCAAAACAGATGAACTTGGAGCCAGCCTGGGCAATGCCCAGCTGCGGGTAGAGGGCGTCAACGTGTACTTCTCGTACAACTGGACGACGGAAGCCGGAAAGAACATGCAGCTGCAGCTCTGGCCCGGAACCTATACGATGAAGGAGACGGAAGCACCGGAAGGATACCTGAAGGCGGCGGACATTACCTTCAAGGTCCTGGAAGACAGGACGGTGGTGCTCGTGGCAGAAGACGGAACGGAAACAGCGGTGGAAACCGTAGTGATGCGAGACATTGCCAAAAAGGCGAAGGACGTGATGTTCCGGCTCATCGACGGCACGGGAAGCCGGCTGGCAGACGGTGTTCTGCAGGTTCTGGGGACGGACAATACCTTCTCCGAAAGCTGGACGAGCCGGAAGATCGGCGATCACGAGATCCGACTCTGGCCGGGCAGCTACGTTATGAAGGAGCTTGCCGTACCGGAAGGATATAACGGTTCGGCAGATATAGCCTTCAGAGTGAAGGACGACGGAACGCTTGTTCTGGTGAACGGAACGGCGGAAATCCCGGCGGAAGCCGTAGTGATGACGAACATCAAGAAGGATGAGCCTGTGGAATACCGGGTGACCTTCTCTCTGCGGGACGGCAGCGGCAATAAGCTGGGCGGCGGCGGACTGAGGGTAGAGGGCAGCGACAGCAGCTATGAAAGCGAGTGGATCAGCGTAAAGGGCTCGGACAAGGAGCTGACGCTGCGCCCGGGAAGCTATACCATGAAAGAGCTGTTCATACCGGTGGGCTATACCGGTTCGGCAGACATTGCCTTCCGAGTGAAAAATGACGGAACCGTGGTGACCGTCAGCGGCAGCACGGAGACCCCGGTAAGCGCCGTGGTTATGACGAATGCCAAGAAGACGGATCCGGAGCCGACGGAGTACCACATCATCCAGGGCGCCAACTCCAGCTGGACGCACGGAAGCGGGATCACCCACCGGTTTGCATCGGATGCTCCGTTCAGCAAATTCGTGGGCGTGAAGATCGACGGAGCAACGGTTGCTCCGGGCAACTACACGGCGAGCGAAGGCTCCACGGTGATTGACCTGAAGCCCGCCTATCTGGATACGCTGGCGATCGGAACCCACAGGATAGAAATCGTATCCTCGGACGGCAGCGCTTCCACCAACTTCACGATCCGCAGCGGATTCGTACCGCCGAAGACCGGCGATGCAGGCACCGCCCTGTGGATCACACTGATGGCGTGCAGCAGTCTGACCGCGGCAGCGGTCTGCTGTGCCGGCCGAAGAAAGAACAGAATTTAAGATAAGACAGAACGGTAGAAATATGATGAATTCGGATCAATCCGTACAGAAGAATAAAGCTCTGAAACCGGCATCCAGGATGCTGGCCTTTGTGCTGGCGCTTGTCTGCATTCTGACGACGGTGCTGCCCTCCGTTTCCGCGTTTGCGGACGCGGAGGACGGCCTCCCGGATCTGGGTTCGCAGTGGGCCAACGTACAAAATCTGAATTATGCCGAGTGGATGGCGGAGGTGCCGGGCTATTATCAGATCAGCCAGCTGAATATCCCGGGTGCGCACGATGCCGCTACGAAGAACGCCGTGCCCGCTATATGGGCGCAATGTCAGGACTATTATATCGAAGAGCAGTTTGCCAGAGGCATCCGCTACTTCGATGTTCGCTGCGACTTCTTCAACGAACTTGGAAAGCGAGTGGATAAAAGCTTCCTTATTTCAACGCACAACGGGATGCCGTGTTTTTACAAAGGGCCTTATGCGTATCGGGTCTGGGACAATATCGTGCTGCCCGCTGTCGACTACGTGAAGAAGCATCCGACAGAGACCATTATTCTCGATACCTGCCGGGAAGGCAATTTTTTCAAAGACTATTCCGATGAGTATAAACGCGAGGTAGAGGATGCGATCCGGAAGATGAAGCAGAATCTCAGCGAAGAAGACTGCCTGTTCGTCTATGCGGGCGATCCGGTGCCGACGCTGGACGACTGCCGGGGGAAGATTGTCGTTCTGGAATATTATCGCAATGTCAGCATGTCGACCGCCTACGGCGATCATTACAGCGTATATCGAAATGAAAAAAAGAAACTGATTCAGTCGCATCTGGCACACGCCGTTCCAATGAATCTGCACTCCATCGATATTTTCCGGAAACAGGGTGATATTGAAAATATACCGGGTCATTACGGCAATCCGGATGTCTTTACGGTCGGCATCAACCTGAATCAGCTGGAAAGTGAAATAGGCTTAAATGTTGGCCCGAGGGCCAATGCCGAAGAGATGAACTTCTATTTTCTGAATAATACGACGCTGAAACAGGGAATACGGTACGGCTGGGGAAGTTCCGATTTCCCGTCGCGAGAAATGATTCATAAATACATTGTGACCAACCCGCACAAGGGCGGAACGGAAGAATATTACGCCTGGTATTATTATAAGGATCGTTCTCTGCATATCGGCAACTACGTGCCGGGGAAAGAGGAAGATAATAACATTGAAGACTGGGGGAAGTTCGAGAAGAACTTCCGTACCGCGGTTGCCGACAATATCCCCTGGAGCAAGTACCAGAGCAGGATCACGAACGTTACCGTTGACGACGAAATTCACCCTTACATTACAAGCTACTGGTTCTGCAATCTGATTGCATGCAAAAGCTTTGATCTGGCCAAGCTCCATAATGATAAGCTGGTCGGAATGGATCACATGTTCAAGAACTGCAGTTCGGTGGAAACAATCGACCTCCGGCACTTCAGCCTGAGCGGACAGGATCCGACGTATATGAATGTTCAGGAGATGTTCTGTGACTGCCGGAATCTGAAGACAATCTATGCCGCCAACGGCTTTAATTTCCAGGGAATCCTGGAAAATGTGCGTGCCAAGGATATGTTTTTGAACTGCGTCAAGCTCACCGGCGGATACGGAACGAAATACGACAGCAATAAAAGGAATACAGAGTATGCCTGCATCGATTCGCCGGCAGTCGCAGGATACTTTACCGAAAAGACAGTTCAGTCTTCTGATATCTGGTGGGGATTCAATGACGCAAAAACACTCACAATTTCCAGCCAATACAGTGCGCAGACACCCAATCAATTGGAGGATATCTTTGAGCAGCCCCCCTGGACCGGTGCCGGCTATGTGGATGCGATTCAGGCTGTCAAGGTTCTCGATACCGTCATCCCGAAGACAACGGCGCATTGGTTTGAGAATCTGAAGAACTGCAGCAGCTTTGACCTTGCCAAGCTGGACCTTTCCGCCAGCATGTCGATGGAATCCATGTTCGACGGCTGCAGCGCTCTGGAAGAGATTAATCTGACCGGCTGGTGCCAGAGCATTCCCTGCGGCAGCATGTTCCGAGGCTGCACGAATCTGAAGACGATTTATGCACCGCGGGGATTTTCGCTGAGCAATCAGGTCAATTCCAATTATATGTTTGCCGGCTGCGAGCAGCTCACCGGCGGCAGGGGAACGACCTATGATGCCACGCTGGTTGAAATGGATCATGTACGGGCTATCGTTGACGAAGGGTCAAAGAACCCGGGATATTTTACCGAGAAAACGACCTATTTCTGGGGCTATGATAATAAAAACGAAACTCTGAGTATCGGATCGGTACAAACAGAACGTGCATGGCTCCCGTTTAATGACATCAGATATGATGCCTTTCCATGGTCTGAGCATTTACTTGCAAGGGATGTCGGCAAGGTGGATATTGTATCTGAAATCAGCCCCCGTCATCTGAGCAACTGGTTTGCCGGCTGCACAAACTGCAAAGAGTTTGACCTCCAGATGCTGGATACCAGCCTGACGCAGGACATGGATAATCTCTTTCGGGACTGCGCTGCGGTGAGGACTCTGGATCTCTGCAGCTTCCGCTGCGATTCGCTGGAAAGTGCCGAGCATATGTTTGCCGGCATGACAGGCGTCCTGACGATTTATGCGGATCAGGCATTCGACCTCTCCGATACTGCTGTGGGAGAGAATCTCTTTACCGGCGATACGAAGCTGATGGGCCGCTTTGAAACAATGCTGGAAGATCTGGAAGAGGGGCAGAGCGACCGCACCTTTGCCCGAATTGACAATCCCAATCGAAAGGGACTCTTCACGGAGAAGGGCCAGACTCTCTACTGGGGCTATGATACGACAAGCAAAACGCTGTATCTCAGCAGCACTTATACAGATCAGGCGCCGAAAGCGTTTGAAGATAATGAGTTTTATAATGACACCTTGCCCTGGCGGGAACTCCAGTCTAAAATGGAAAACGTTGTCGTTCTCAATCCCATGAAGCCGGTCTTCACAGATATCTGGTTTTATGAGAGCGCGGCCAAAAACTTTGATCTGAAGAATCTGGATACGAGCGATACCTTCGATATGGACTTGATGTTCTCCAAGTGCAAAAACTGTGAGGTACTGGACATTTCCGGCTTCAGCATCGAAAGCCTCCGCCATGCAGTCGCCCTGTTTGAGAACTCCAATTTTAAGACCATCTACGTTTCTGCCGGCTTCGATTTTCGGGATAAATCGTATGGCGACTTCCAAAATCTGTACAATGAAGCCTTGTATCTCGTCGGAGGAGAAGGAACCAGATATACGGATCATCCCGGTCGCGGACTGGAATGTGCCTGCTATGACGGAAAAGACGGCGCTCCCGGCCTCTTTACGCTCTATGTGGAGCCGGAATACGACATCAGCTTCGTGAATTACGATGACGCGGTACTGCAGACGGGAAAAGTTACTCTGAATACCTTGCCGGTTTTTACGGGCGAGACGCCGCAGAAGGAACCGACCGACACGAAGCAGTATACCTTCCGGGGCTGGGACAGGGAGATCGTTCCGGCAGTGGCCGATGCGACCTACAAAGCCGAATTTCAGGAAGAGGACAGGAAGTACATTGCCAAATTCATTGGCGATAATGAAGAGATCCTCGACATCGTCACTTTTGCATTCGGCGAAGAACCCAAAACTATAGTCAAGGCCGAACGCAAAGATACGGAACTGTATCACTATGAATTCATCGAATGGAAGTTTGAAAAGATCGATAAAGACGGTATCTATATCTACCGGCCTGTCTTTGAGGAGACGTACCGGCTGTATCAGATCCGCTTCCTGAACGATCCCACGACGATCCTCAAGACCTACGCACTGAAATATAACGCCGTGCCGGACTACGACGGGGAAACCCCGCAGAAGGCCAGGGACGGCGAGTACAGCTATACCTTTACCGGCTGGGCTCCGGAAATCGCCGCGGTTACGGCGAATGCGGACTACACGGCGGTCTTTGAGAAAACGCCCGTCGAATACCGCTTTACGAAGGGCGACGGCAGCATCTTCCGCAAGGGCGACAGACTGAGCCCGGAATTCGCGGCGGACG
>JAZLHR010000126.1:0-29019 GCA_045616945.1 Lachnospiraceae bacterium
CCGGCGTAGCTTTGCCGGCAGGAATCTGCAGTTTGATAAAACCTGTTACTTTCTTTGCCATGATGGCTCCTCCTAATAATCCCGGAAAACCGGGTGGTGGTTGAGCGGGGGGGAGACCCCCTCCCACATTACTGCATGCGCTTGACCTCGGCAAAGCTCATTTCGAGCGGTGTCTCGTGGCCAAACATATCAACATTGATGGTAAGCGTCTGCTTGCCTTCGTTGATCGATTTGATAACGCCGTTGTTGCCGACCCAAACGCCGGACATGATCTCCACCGTGTCGCCGACACTGAAGCGGGAGATCTCAACGGTCTTTCCGAAGCCCATGCTGTCGACCTCGTCCTCGGTCAGAGGAACGGGTTTGCTGCCGGGGCCGACGAAACCGGTCACGCCGTTCGTATTACGGACAACGTACCAGGTCAGGTCATTCATTACCATGTGCACAAACACATAACCCGGATAAGTCTTACGCTGAACGACTCGCTTCGTGCCCTGCTCGTTCGTCTCGATCTCGTCATGCGTAGGGACCGCAACATCGACGATCCAATCCGTCATGCCGCGCGTTTCAGCGGATTTTTCCAGGTCTGTCTTCACCTTATTCTCATAGCCGGAATAAGTATGGATTACATACCACTGTGCCTCTGCCATGCCCTTCTCCTACATAATCTTGCCAAGGCCGAACTTGATCAGTGCATCGATCGCAGCGATCAGCACGCCAAGCACAACGCTGAAGAACACAACAGCGCCGGTCTCACGTGCAACAGTTGCCTTGGAAGGCCAAATGATTTTCTTGAACTCGGCGATCACGCCCTTGAAGAAGCTGCCCTTCTTCTTTTCGGAAGAGTCTTTCTTGGCGGCCTCAAACTTTTCTCCCGCATTCTGCTCAGCTTCGGCAGCCGGCGCGGCCTTTTCTAAAGTATCCTGTGCCATGACGGTTCCTTTCTGAGGGTAGGATTATTTGGTTTCCTTATGCAGCGTGTGTTTCTTGCAGAAGGGGCAATACTTCTTGGTTTCCATTCTTTCAGGATGATTCTTCTTTTCCTTCGTGGTGTTGTAGTTTCTCTGCTTGCAAACGGTGCAGGAAAGGGTAATTCTGGTGCGCATAGCGGGTTCCTCCCTAAATAGCTTCTATAACTACTACCGACATCGGCCGGCTGTACTTCCATCCTTTCAGGCCCTTTCTTCCGCGTTTTTGTACACAAAAAAAAGACCCGTTTGAGAAGGCGGCTTACGGACTATATCATACTTCGCAGCCGCCTGTCAACTGATTTTTATATTTTTTTGATGCGTGATATCTCTTTTTTCGGTGTCTTACCGTGCAGAGACCGGGCGTTTTCCGGACAGGCCGCCGCGGATATCAGTCCGGGATCTCGGCCGTGCAGCCGGCAGGAATCCGCAGGACCGGAGCGGAAGCATCTCTGGTCTTGTGGCAGATGCGCAGCCAGACATCCGTTCCGGTCGGATTGTACGCCTTCGTGCAGGCGGCATCGTAGTGCAGCTGCCTGACGGCCCACAGATAGTCGAAGATCTCAAGATTGGTCGCATACCAGATATCGTCCCTGCCGCCCACGATCCGCAGCAGCCGCTCGATCCGATCCCAGTTATCGTCCTGTACGAATTCAAAGCTGTGCCCGAAAAGGAGATACAGCTTCGGGATTCCCGTGCTGTCCCCGACCAGTTCCCGGGCCAGATCCTCCGCCTCGGGATCGATATGATGCGCCGTGATCGGCAGTTCCATCAGATCTCCCTCCGGAAGTTCCAGAGAATGTGTGACCCTGCCGGTCCTGCAGTAGCGGAAATCGGCCGCACGCAGGATATCCTTTACCGTATCGGTGTAGGTCCCGTAGGGATAGGCGGCGCCGCGGATGATCCGGCCGGTGAGTGCCTCCAGGTTCTTCTTGTCCTGCAGGATATCCTCCATCGCATTTACGGGGCTGATCAGGTTCCACCACGCATGCGTCGCGCCGTGGACCGCGATTTCCATATCGTCCCCGTAGCAGGCAAGAATCTCCTCCGCCGACATGGCCCGGTAGGGTCTGGAGGTGGGCGGCGAATCCGGCGTTCTGAAATGCAGTGAATTCACGTTGAACGTTCCCTTGACGCCATAGCGGCGCATGAGCCCGCACAGGCGGATATCGCAGTCCATCCCGTCGTCATAGCTCATGGTAAAGGCTTTCCACAAACCGCCGGGATAAGCCGTATAGATCTTTCTTTTATTTCTGTCCGGCATCGCTGCTCCTTTCCGGATCGCTTTATTTCTCGATTTTCATAGTCAGGGAAATGCGCTTGCGGGCCATATCGACCTCCAGCACCTGTACTTCCACGATATCGCCGACCTTTACCGCCTCCAGCGGATGCTTGATGAAGCGGTCGCAGATGCGCGAAATATGTACCAGACCGTCCTGATGTACGCCGATATCCACAAAGATCCCGAAATCCACCGCGTTGCGGACGGTCCCCTTCAGGATCATCCCCGGCTTCAGGTCCTTCATTTCCAGGACATCCGTACGCAGGACCGGCTTCGGCATTTCCTCACGGGGGTCGCGTCCCGGCTTTTCCAGTTCCTTCACCATATCCAGGAGCGTCGGCTCGCCGATCCCCAGCTCCGCCGCCAGCTGTGCGGTATTGCCCAGACGGCTGCGCAGGCCCTTCAGCCCGCCGCTTTTCAGGTCATCCCGGCTGTATCCGAGCTTCTTCATCAGATCGGCAGCCGCGCCGTAGCTTTCCGGATGCACGGCGGTGTTGTCCAGCGGATTTTTTCCGTCCCGCACACGCAGGAAGCCCGCGCACTGCTCATAGGCCTTCGGGCCGAGCTTCGGCACCTTCAGCAGCTCCTTCCGGTCGGAAAATACGCCGTTTTCCTCCCGGTATGTCACGATATTCTTCGCAATGGTCTTATTGACGCCGGAAATATAGCCGAGCAGGGAAGGCGAGGCGGTATTCAGGTCCACGCCCACGCGGTTCACCACGTCTTCGACCACGCCGCCCAGCGCGTCGCCGAGCTTGGCCTGGTCCATATCATGCTGATACTGGCCCACGCCGATGCTCCGCGGATCGATCTTCACCAGCTCCGCCAGCGGATCCTGCAGGCGTCTTGCCAGGGAAATGGAGCTTCTGGCGCCCACATCCAGATCCGGAAATTCTTCCGTCGCCAGCTTGCTGGCCGAATACACGGACGCGCCGGCTTCATTGACGATCACATAAGCGACCTTCTGCGGGATCTCCCGCAGGAGCTCCACGATGATCTGCTCCGATTCACGGGAGGCGGTCCCGTTGCCGAGCGCGATCAGGGTCACATGATATTTCGCGATCAGCCGCTTGATGACGGCCTTGGATTCCTCCACATGGTTCTGCGGTGCCGTCGGGAAGATCACCAGATGGTCCAGCACCTTTCCGGTCCCGTCCACCACGGAGATCTTGCAGCCGGTGCGGAAGGCGGGATCCCAGCCGAGCGTGACCTGCCCGACGATGGGCTGGGCCATCAGCAGCTGCTCCAGATTCTTGCCGAAGACCTTGACGGCGCCGTCCTCGGCTGCCTCGGTCAGGGCGGAACGCACTTCACGTTCCACGGACGGAGCGATCAGGCGCTTATATGCGTCCTCTGCCGCGGCCCGCAGGAAAGGAGTCGTATAAGGATTGTCATTTTTAATCAGCCGGCGGCTCAGGAAGGTCACCATAGGGTCCTCCTGCACGGACAGCCTGACCGTCAGCTTTTTTTCTTTCTCGCCGCGGTTCAGCGCAAGCACGCGGTGCCCGGCGATCTTTCCGGCCACTTCGGAAAAGCCCACATACATCTGATAGGTCCCTTCCGGGTCCTCTTCCTTCGCCTCGGAGCTGATGATCCCGTATTTGGCGGTCGCTTCACGGATGGCAGCACGGCACGCGGCATCGTCGCTGAGCTGCTCCGCCAATATATCCGATGCGCCGGCCAGAGCCGCCGCCGCGTCCGGTACGCCGAGTTCTTCGTTCACATATGCAGCCGCCATTTCTTCCAACGGGACAGCCGTATCCTGCAGCAGGATGGCATCGGCCAGAGGCTTCAGCCCCTTTTCCGCCGCGATCGTGGCCCGCGTGCGGCGCTTGGGCTTATAAGGGCGGTACAGGTCTTCCACAGCCACCAAAGTTTCGGCGGCCTCGATCTGCTTTTTGAGTTCCGGCGTCAGCTTGCCCTGTTCCTCGATGCTCTTCAGCACGGTCTCCTTGCGTTCCTCCAGACCGCGCAGATATTTCAGCCGTTCATCCAGGTCCCGCAGCACTTCATCGTTCAGGCCGCCGGTCACTTCCTTCCGGTAACGGGCAATGAAAGGGATGGTATTGCCGGCATCGATGAGTTCCACGGCGGCACGGACCTGGGTCTCCGCGACCTTCAGTTCCGCAGACAGGGTCTTGATAATGTTCATAATGGGTCTCCGTTCCAAGTAAAATGATAAAAGCGGCCGAAGGCGAACTCCCTTCAGCCTCCCAAAAACAAAAACAGATTCCTGCCGATCCAGTTCAGCAGGAACACGGCGGCAAACAGCAGCAGCCAGCCGTTTCGCCAGCGCAGGGCCGGGATTCTGCCCCGGCTGAGCCGGCAAAGCAGGTACAGTCCCTCAAACAAAAGCACAAAGCCCGCCGTCACCGGGACCGCGGCATGCCAGCGGAAGGATTCCGCGATATGTCCCCGCAGAAGAGCCTTCACGGCCCGCGTCCCGCCGCAGGACGGGCAGTAATAGCCTGTCATAGACAGAAAAATGCACGGATACGGCCAGCGCAGCGCCTCAAAATCGGCCGGCCGCAGCCATGCCCAGACCGCAGCGCACAGTCCCGCGGCCGCGGCGGCAAATCCGAGCCCCGCGGCGATCTTTTCCGCTCTCCCTGGCGTGTGCGTCAAAAATTCTTCTTTCATGGTATTCCGCGGGCGGTCTGAAACGCCCCGCTCAGCCCTCACCCAGCAGACGGACCTCGCAGACGCCCTCCTGCTTCTGGATCTCTTCAAACAGTTCTTCCACATTATTCATATTGGAAAGGATCTGTACGCTGAATGTCAGCAAAGCGATCCCGTGGATGGGGATACTTTGGTGAATGGTCAGGATATTTCCCTGGTGATTGGCAATGGCCTTCAGCAAAGCAGAAAGAAGGCCGGGCTTATCCTCCAGCTGGACGGTAAAATTGATGGTTTTTCCCTTCATTTCGCGCCGCAGCGGTGAAATATCTTCCTTATAGCGGTAATAGGTGCTGCGGCTGATGCCTGCCTGGGCGACCGCATCCTTGATGGACACGTTACGGTCCCTGGCCAGCAGGCGCTTGACCTCTACCACTTTCAGCAGCACTTCAGGAACGGCCCGCTCCTTCAGCACATAATAGCGGTCGCCGGAATTATCACCCATGGCTGTTTCCTCCTGTTATATGATTCGCTCCCGTCCTTCCGGGCGCCGCGGCTTTACCACCACAGCAGCTGCCCCAGACGTCGGCGAAGATCTTTCTTCCAAAAACCGTATTTTCCGTAGATGCGAAGGCGCGCCGCCTTGCCCTTTTCCGGGGCGGCGGAACACGCCTCCAGCATTTCCTTCTGCGCTTCGCTCAGCTGCGGCCCGTAAATGCGCAGGAACGCCCCGGCCTGCGCCGCGGTATCCTCCAATGCCTTCCGAGCCCCGCCTGCGCGGATCTTGTCCATGACATACGAGAGGGAATTCGGATTTTTGGCGCCGACCGTATTGCTGCCGTGCTGGCGGTAATCCATCGTGGCCTCCGGCAGAAAAGCGGCTTTTCCGAAGGCCGCCGCCGTGAGAGCCATCCACCAGTCGTGCATCTGCATCTCAGGGACATCTTCCGCCTGCAGAGCCATTTCCGCCAGTGCGCGGTTGATCATGACCGTGCAGCCGGTCACCGTATTCTGCACCAGCAGCCGATTCAGACTGAGGGCGGAACCGTCCAGCCGCGAATAGCGCGTGAACGAAGGAGCCATTTCCTGCAGCTTTGCGTCCACGACGCGCAGATCCGTATGCACGAGCACGGGAGCGCCCGCGCCGGCCGAAGCCTCTGTCTGCTTCATCAGAGCCAGTGTCCGGCGGATCTTATCCGGATGCCAGATATCATCCTGATCACAGAACATGATATAGGGGCTTTCGCGGAAAGCCCGCAGCAAAGCCATAAAATGCTTCTGCGCAGAGCCGAAGCGGGCTCCGGCGCGGTAACGGACGATCCGGTCCGGATACGCAGCCGCATACCGGTCCAATACCTCCGCGGTCCAGTCGCCGTCATCCGACAGCACCAGCCGCCAGCCGCCGCAGTCCTGCGCCAGGATCGATTCGATCTGAGAAGGAGCATATGTGCTGCCTTTATAGGCTGCCAGCAGCACCGTCACTTCACTTTCCATGCTGCTCTCTCCTCCATTTCGCGAAATACTTCCTGGCGGATGCCAGATGGAGCTTCAAAGCCTTCGCGCTGTGACCGCTGGCCCGGTGCCACAGATGCGTCACCCGAACCTCCGGATCAAAGATCACCTTGTGCGTTTTCCGCACGGTACGAGACAGATCCGCATCCTCCATATACAGAAAATAGCGCTCATCGAAACCGCCGATCTCCCGGAAGAGATCCGTGCGGACGATGTTGAAGCAGCCGGAACAAAATTCGATTTCTGTCGGCCGGCTCAGTTTTTCCTCGGTGCGGCAATACCGGCTGCGGAGTTTCTTCCCGCCCGGCAGCCTGCCGCCGAACATATAAAGCCAGCGCGGGTCACGCTTGGGCAGCTCCTGACGGGTCCCGTCGGGATTCAGGATATCCGGTCCGATCTGCCCCGCTTCGGGATGGGTTTCCAGATACTGTACCAGCGCCGTGATCGCGTCCTCCTGCAGCTGGATATCCGGATTAATCATGACATGGTAGCGGGAGTCCAGAAGAGGCAGCACCCGGTTATGGCCGCCGCCGAAGCCGACATTTTCCCCCGTCAGGACCGTGACCGCCGGGAATATTTCCCGGACCAACTCCGCGGTGCCGTCGGAAGAACCGTTGTCCGATACATACAGCCGGAAATCCACCCCCCGGGTGAACCGCAGCACACTGTCTATGCATTTTTCGATTTCCGCCGCACTGTTGTAGGTCACGATGCAGCCGGTCACCGATATTTTCTCACTCATGGTGTTCCCCGTTTCTTATTCGACGATATCCTCTTCCGGGTCGGCGCTTTCAAAGGCTTCCGTACTTTCCTCCGGCGTCAGCAGGACCAATACGGTACGGAACAGCAGCACCAGATCCAGCCCGAAGCTGTACTGCTCGATATAGGTCAGATCCATCAGCAGCTTATCCTTCGGGGAGGTATTGTATCTGCCGTAGATCTGCGCCAGGCCCGTCAGCCCCGCCTTCATTTTCTGGCGGTACGCGAACTCTGGCAGCTCGGCAGTATATTTTTCCACATTTTCGAGCATTTCGGGGCGAGGACCGACCAGGGACATATCTCCCCGGATGACATTGATGAGCTGCGGCAGCTCGTCGATACGGAATTTACGGATGAAACGGCCGATACGGGTTATCCGGTCATCATCCTTCTGGACAGACTTATGGATGCCGCCCACCTCGCTCCGCATGGAGCGGAATTTGATCACATAAAAGCTGCGGCCGGCATCGGTCGCACGCTTCTGCTTATAAAACACGGGGCCGCGGTCCTCCAGCTTGATCGCCAAAGAAACGATCAGGAACAAAGGAGACGTGATCAGAAGCCCGAGCCCGGAAACGACCAGATCCAGGCTGCGTTTCAGGAAGCGCTGTTCCAGCGTCATCTGCTTTTCCGGGGAAGCCAGGAAGGACTGATCGTGGTAGCTGGTATATTTTCCCCGCAGGGCCACGATATCCGCAATATCCAGCGAATAATTGATGCTGATCCGGCGCTGGTAGCAATGCTCGACCAGCGAAGAACGTTCTTCCGGCGTCAGCCCGTAAAAAAAGACCAGATCCGCCTGATCGATCCTCGTCAGGATCTCCGGATTGTCGTAGCTTACCGCGCCGATCAGATGGTACTGCTTTTTATACTGTTTCAGTTCGCGGACGATCTTCCGGTGCCCCGCGCCGCTTTTGGTCACGATCAGGCATTCGGCAGGCGGATTGAAGCGGAAAAACAGATCGTTGCCGGCATAGGTCAGGCATGCCACCAGCACCAGCTGGATGATATAGATGATAAACAGGCGCAGAGGTGTTTCAAACACGAAGCGACCGCTGTGTACGACGGTGATGTTCATGACGGAAAGGAAGAACTGCGCGATCAGGTCGGTAAAGAAAAGCACCAGGCCCATGGAAAACAGAATCGGCCGGCTCTTCTTTTCTCCGACCGCAACCCCGCCGTAGATGCGGCACATCAGCAGATAAGCCGCGGTAAAGGCCGAAAATACAATAGCCAGCGTACGGGAGAAATTCAGCAGGAAGAAGAACTTTCTGCCCATGATCCAGATATAAGTCCCGGCGCAAACCGCATAGGCCAGCAATTTGACGCAGAACAAATACAGGCGGTTGATCCCGGGATGCGGATTTTTAACCTTTCCCATTCTCTGCCTCCTTCACGCGCGCGGCGGCAGCAAAGGCGACCGCCAGCCAGGTGATCCCCAGCACCGCGTTCATCCACGGATTGAAATATGTCGCGATCATAAACACGGACAGCGTGGCAAATACGACCGTCTCTCCGGGTATGCGCCGCAGCCCCTTCAGACCGCGCTTCAGCAGCGATACGGCCGCATAGCCGATCGGCAGCAGATACAGCAGCAGGCCTGCCGCTCCGCCGCGGGCAAGGATATCCAGGTAGAAATACTCATCCGCTTCATCGCGCAGCAGGGAGGTAGCGCCCAGACCGGCTCCGATCAGCGGCTGAGCGCGGAAAAGCTCCATCAGGCCCGCCTTGGTCACGGCGCGCAGATTGTCCGAAACCGACGTAATGTCTTCGATGTTGAAGGAAGGGCTGCCCCAGGGGCCGTGCAGCAGACGCAGGTAAGAATACGGATATATATTGAGATGCAGCGACCGGGCTGCGGCAAATTCGATAAAGCCCTGCCGGGTCACTGTTTCCGTCAGCAAAAGCCACGCCAGCGCCACCCCGGCCGCGGCGAAAAAGCGCTGAAAACTGCGTTTTCTTTTCTCGGGGAAAAGCAGGAGTGCCAATACAAGAATCACAGCCGCGGAAAGCAGCCATGCCCCGTACAGAGAGCGAGCCATGGTCATCACGATCGCCGTCACAAGCAGTCCGAAGCCTATAAACGCCTCCCAGCGGGGCTTTTCGGTGCGGATGATCTCATAAAGCAGCAGCAGCGAAGCCGCCGCCAGATAAATCGAGCTGTTGCCGAAGATCCGGAAGGCGCCCCAGATACCGTAATCCACGGCCCCCCACTGGATCTCATGCAGGTAATTGTTCAAAGGTTCGATCCTCTTCTGAGAAAAGAACATCCAATAGTTGAAGCCCATATACAGGACGGCCTGCAGCAGAGCCCCGGCGGTCATGGCACGGCAGATGCGTTCCACGGCACCCTGACGCTTCAGCAGCACAAGGGCACAGGGAACCAGGAACATCCAGGCAAAGCCCTTGATATCGGACATCAATACATCATGATTGTTGCCCGCCCGGAATCCGCGCACCGCTTCCGCAGCCATATACAGCAGGAAAACAAGCACCATCCAGTGGAGAGGATTTTTGACCTGCTCCCGGCGCTCGATCCAGAAAACCGGCAATGCCAGGACCAGGATCGCGCCGCCCAGCAGCAAACGGGGCGTCAGCGGCCCGACGGACAGATAGTGCCCGCCGCCGGTGAGTGCGCAGCCGAAGATCAGGAGCACAAAGCACAGCTCTCCCAGTATACGGCATTTTTCGGAAAATGGGCTGCTCTTAAAGCCCGCAAACATCGTTTTCATACAGCAAATGACCGCTTCCCGCCGCAGTGTCATCACACGGCTTTTTTATTCGAACCGAAATGCCTCTGCCAGCAAAGGCTGATTTTCATCCTTGGCGCTCAAAATCAGCGGCGTCCCGTCGCTCATGCGGTAATCGGCCGCACAGGGACGTCCGCGGTAGGTGCCCTCCAGCTCCGGCCACTCTATGCCGATGGAGGGATCGTTGAAGGCCAGGCCGCCTTCATCGCCGGGATGGTAAAAATCCGTCACCTTATAACAGAATTCCGCTTCCTCGCTGAGCACGAGAAAGCCGTGTGCAAAGCCCTCGGGAATATAAAACTGCCGATGATTTTCCGCGGAAAGCCGCTCGCCGTGCCATTTTCCGAAGGTGGGGCTGCCGCTGCGCAGGTCTACTGCCACATCGAACACCTCGCCTCGGATCACGCGGACCAGCTTGCCCTGCGGATACTGCTTCTGATAGTGCAGGCCGCGCAGCACGCCCTTCACGCTCATGCTTTGGTTGTCCTGCACAAAACGCATGGTCAGACCGGCCTCTGCCATTTCCTTTTCGTTATAGGTCTCGGAAAAATAGCCGCGCGCATCGCCGTGGACCGTCGTTTCGATCACATACAGGCCCTCGATATCGCAGGCAGTCACCTTGATCTGTCCCATTTCAGCCCTCCGTCAGTTCCAGTTCTTTCAGATACCGCGCAAGCGCATCCTGCCAATCCGGCAGAGGCCGGAAGCCGGCATTTTTCAATTTTTCCTTGCTCAGGCGGCTGTTAAAGGGTCTGGCCGCCTTGGAAAGACCGTACTCCGCCGTGGTGACCGGCGTTACAGCGACCTTTTTCCCTGCCTGCCGGAAGATCTCACAGGCAAAATCGTACCAGGAAATGAAACCGCCCTCGTTCGTAGCGTGGTAATAGCCGTATTTTTCGGTCTCCAGCATATCCACCAGCAGGCGTGCCAGATCCAGCGTATAGGTCGGCGTCCCGATCTGATCGTTTACGACCCGCAGACTGTCATGCGTTTCGGAAAGCTTCAGCATCGTTTTGATGAAATTATTGCCGTTTTTCCCGAAGACCCAGGCGATACGGACGATGAAGAACTTCTTCAGAGCCGCGGCCACCTGCAGTTCGCCCTGCAGCTTGGTCTGCCCGTACACATTCAGAGGCGCATAATTCTTATCGTCCGGCTCCCAGGGACGCTCTCCCTGACCGTCGAACACGTAATCCGTACTCAGATAGACCATTTTGGCGTCCAGGGCCGCTGCCGCTGCCGCCACATAGCCCGCCGCGTCGGCGTTGATCTTCTTGACCACGGGGCGCAGACTTTCTTCTTCGGCCTTATCCACAGCCGTCCAGGCGGCACAGTGGACCACCGCATCGGGAGCCGTCTCCGCAAAGACCTTCTTCACGGCAGCCTCATCGGTCAGATCCAGCTGCACGTAGGGCATCCGGGTCACCGGGGAGCCGTCGGCCACGCCGCTGTACTGCGGGGCCAGGTCCGAGCCGATCCCCTCGTACCCTCTGGCCGCAAGTTCATTCATCACATCGTGTCCCAGCTGTCCGCCGACACCGGTCACAAATACCTTCATGGTTTCCTCCGGGAGCTGTGTTCACGGCTCCGTCCGCGTTCTTCAGCGGTTTCCGTACATTTTCTCGTAATAATCCTGATATTCACCGCGGATGATGGTCTCCCACCATTCCCTGTTTTCCAGATACCAGCGGATCGTCCGGCGAATACCTTCGGCAAACATCGTTTCCGGCAGCCAGCCCAGTTCGGCATGGATCTTGGCCGGGTCGATGGCATAGCGCATATCGTGGCCCTTGCGGTCCGTCACATAGGTGATCAGGCTTTCCGGCTTGCCCAGCTCGGCGCAGATAAGCTTCACGATATCGATATTTTTCATCTCATTGTGGCCGCCGATATTATAGACCTCTCCCACGCGGCCGCTGTGGATGATCAGGTCGATGGCCTTGCAGTGATCGTCCACATACAGCCAATCGCGGACATTTTCCCCGGTGCCGTAGACCGGCAGGGGCTTGTCGTTCAAGGCATTGGCGATCATGAGCGGGATCAGCTTTTCGGGGAACTGGTAAGGGCCGTAGTTGTTGGAGCAGCGGGAAATGCTCACCGGCAGCCCGAAGGTCCTGTGATAGGCCAATACCAGCAGATCCGCCGCAGCCTTGGAGCTGGAATACGGGGAACTGGTATGGATAGGCGTGCTTTCGGTGAAGAACAGGTCGGGACGGTCCAGCGGCAGATCGCCGTAGACCTCGTCCGTGGAGACCTGATGGAAGCGCTTGATCCCGTACTTGCGGCAGGCGTCCATCATGACAGCCGTTCCCATGATATTGGTCTCCAGGAACACGCCCGGATTTTCAATGGAACGGTCCACGTGGCTTTCCGCCGCGAAATTCACGACCATATCCGGCTTTTCTTCCTCAAACAGGCGGTAGACCGCCTCACGGTCGCAGATATCCGCCTTCACGAAGCGGAAATCCGGATCGTCCAGTACAGGAGCCAGCGTGGACAGATTGCCCGCGTAGGTCAGCTTGTCCAGGCAGACCAGACGGTAGCCGGGATGTTTCTTTTTCATATAGAAGATAAAATTACTGCCGATGAAGCCGGCGCCGCCGGTAACGATAATAGTCATGGCATCTCCTTAATATCTGATTTTTCCTTCCGCCACACGGCGCAGATGCTGGCCGTAAGGGGATTTTCCGTAACGGTCGGCCGACTCCAGCAGCTTCTCCCGGTCGATCCATCCCTTTCGGAAAGCGATCTCCTCCAGAGCAGCGATCTGGCTGTCCTGCCGCGTCTCGATCATGCGCACAAAATCCGCCGCGTCCACCAGGGAATCCATCGTGCCGGTATCCAGCCAGGCGTAGCCTCTGCCCAGCAGTTCCACCGAAAGCGATCCGTCCTCCAGATAAAAGCGGTTGAGATCCGTGATCTCCAGCTCGCCGCGCTTGCTGGGACGTACGCGCTTGGCCATTTCCACCACGCGGTTATCGTAGAAATACAGCCCGGTGATGCAATAATTGCTCTTCGGATGTTCCGGCTTCTCTTCCACAGAGATCACCTTTCCGTCATCGTCGAACTCGACGATACCGAAGCGTTCCGGATCCTTGACATAGTAGCCGAAAATACTTGCGATCCCCTGCTCCGCCTTTGCGGCCGCCTGCTGCAGCAGCTTGCCGAAGCCGTTGCCGTAGAAAATATTGTCTCCCAGCACCATCGCGCAGCAGTCGTCGCCGATGAATTCCTCACCCAGCAAAAATGCCTGCGCCAGGCCGTCGGGACTGGGCTGTTCCTTATACGACAGGTGCATGCCGAACTGGGATCCGTCCCCTAAAAGGCGCTCGAAATTCGGCAGATCGGTCGGCGTGGAGATGATCAGGATATCTCGGATCCCGGCCATCATCAGCACGGAAAGCGGATAGTAGATCATCGGCTTGTCATAAACCGGCAGCAGCTGCTTGCTGGTCACCATCGTCAGTGGATACAGTCTTGTACCGGCGCCGCCGGCCAATACGATGCCTTTCATGGATGCCTCCTTTTTAACCCTGCGGGGTATCGGTTCCGTCTTCCTGCCCCAGTGTCTTCTTCCAATAGCTGTATACGGCGCGGTAGCCCTCCGTATCGATGCGGTCATCCTTCAGTCCGTTGAAGATCGCGAGCAGTGCCTCCGCATCCTTTTCCGGATCCAGCCGGAACATACTCAGAACGGTCTCATATTTTTCGATCTCCTGCCGTATCGCTTCCGCGGCAGCCAGCTGTTCGTTCTGTCCCTTCAGTACCGCGTTGACCTCGGCCATTTCGGCCTCTATCTCACGCAGCTGCTGTTCCATTTCTTTCTTTTCCTTTTCCAGCTGCGTGATACTGTCCGCCACGCGCTGCGAGCGCAGAGAATACAGCGCGGAGATCCGGCTTCCGTAGCTGCTTCGCTGACGGCTGACGGTCGGATGCAGTATTCCCAGGAACAGGAATACAGCCATCAGCATCCCAAAACCGAAGCGCAGCCAGAACACCGCCGGTCCGGACAGCTTGATCTTCGGTTCCGGGGCCTTCTCGCTGCCGTTTGCCAGCGCCTCTTTCCTGGCCAGGATCGCCGCCTGGCCTTTCTTTTTCTGTTCACGCCTGCGTCCCGTCAGCTCCGAAAGGATATTCTGGCAGAATGTATTGCCCCGGTCGATCTTCAGCGCCGCCCGGCATTCCTTTTCCGCTTTATCGTAACGCCCTTCCCAGTATTCCAGCACGGCGAGCAAAGCCCTTGCCTTCACCATGTGAGGGCTGAGCTGCGTTACCCGCTGCAGCTGGATCACCGCCAGGTCCTCGCTGCCGTGTCTGGCATAGTCGAGGCCCAGATTATATTTTTCGATTCCCTGCTTAAAATTGCTAAATTCATTCTGATTTTCCCGGACCTGCTCGATATAAGCGCCCGCCGGATTATTTTCCGCCTGGAAATGCGTGCTGAGGACCCACGCAGTCAGTGCATCGGCGGTCTCCCCCATCTCGTAAAATACCAGGCCCAGAAGGTTTCTGGCCTGAATATTCCTTTTATCCAGTTCCAAAGAACGCGACAAAGCCTCCACGGCGCCGGACAGATCCCGGACCGCGGCTTTCTGCAGGCCCATATTATAATAGCTGTTGGACAGACGCACGATCCTCCGGTACAGACCGACATCCGCGCCGCAGCGCAGGCAGTATTTTCCGGAGCCGAGCGTGCTGCCGCACTGATAGCAGAGCATACTATGCGTCCTTTTCCTTCAGAATTTCCAGCATCAGGTCCGTCATATCCTTGAGCGACGTATGAAGAATGATATCCTCCGCCTGATCGATCTCGTTGCTGGGACGGAACTTCGCGATTTCTTCCTCAAAATTGATCACAGAGGCCTCCTTTCCGTCATGCGGACACCTTGCCCGATACAGGGCATACCTCGAGCGTATTATAAACAGAATGTAACAAAAAAGCAAGGGATTTGACAAAGCCCCGCCTTTATGCTAGTATAAACAGCCGAAAGCTGAGGCTTAATAATGATTGAGGAGGATGTCCTGCAAATTATGGACCCCGACAGTATCCCACGATATTTCATTCTGATCTTTACCCTGATCCTACTCGGAGGCTTTTTTGCGGCGTCTGAAACAGCCTGTTCGAATTGCAACCGTCTGCGGCTCATGAGCTGGGCCGAAGACGGTAAAAAGAGTGCTGCGAGAGCGCTCAAAATATTGGAAAAATTTGATAAGGCGATCATCACGCTGCTGATCGGCAACAATGTCGTACATGTTGTCGCAACGGCTTCTGCTGCCGTGCTTGCGATAGATTTCATCGGTCCGGCAGCCGGTCCCGTCGTTTCCACCGTGCTGATGACGCTTCTCGTTTTTATTTTCAGTGAAACGATCCCGAAAAACATCGCCAAGGCCCGCAGCGACAGCTTTATCTGCGCCGTTTCGGGGATCCTTTCCCTGCTGATGATCCTTCTGACGCCTCTGGATTTCTTCTTCAACGGGATAGGGAAGCTGCTGAAGCGTCTGTTCCGCACAAGCGAAGCCGATACGGCCATGACGGAAGATGATTTCCAGTCGATGATCGAAACCATCGAAGATGAGGGCGGCCTGGAATCGGATGCCAGCGAACTGATCCAGTCGGCCGTGGAATTTACCGACCGGAAGGTCGGGGACGTTCTGACGCCCCGTGTCCGTATCACCGGACTGAATCTGAAGGATCCCGACAAGATCAACCAGGAAAAGATCCTGAACGGAGCCTACTCCCGTCTGCCTGTCTACGACGGGGATCTGGACCATATCGTCGGTGTGCTCAATACCAAGCAATACCTGCAGGCCAAGCTGACCGCGCCGCAGCATACGGCGGATATCCGCAAGGTCATGGCCAAGCCGTACTATATCCACGAAGACATGGGGCTGTACCCCCTGGTCGACGAAATGCGCCGCCGGAAGATGCATCTGGCCATCGTTAAAGATGCCTGGGGCGGCACGCAGGGCATGGTGACCCTGGAAGATCTGCTCGAAGAGCTGATCGGTGAAGTCTGGAATAAGGAGGAACAGCCCCAATGACACCTGCGCTTCTGATTCTCCTGACAGTCCTGCTGATCACCCTTTCCGCCTTTTTCTCTTCCTCGGAGATCGCCTATGCCACGGCCTCCAAGCCGCGTCTGCGGACGCTTGCGGAGGAAGGCAACCGGAAAGCCATCCGCGCGCAGAATATTTCCGAAGATTTCAACCGGATGATCGCGACCATCCTCGTCGGCAACAACCTGGTCAATATCGCCGCCACCTCCGTCGTGACCGTCCTCTGCACCGAATATTATCTGAAGGGCCGGCCGAACGCCGAGCTGTACGCGGAGATCGCCTCCACGCTGCTTCTGCTGATCTTCGGTGAGATCTTCCCGAAGATCCTTGCCGCGGACCACGCTTCTTCCCTCGTGCTGCGCTTCAGCGGTCCGCTGCAGGGCGCCATCCGTTTCTTCAATCCCATCGTCCGCATCGTCACACGCATGGTCGATAAGCTGTCCGTGCTCTGGGCCGTTCCGGAACCGGAACCCAGCATCACCGACGAAGAACTGGTCATGGTCGTGGACAATATGCAGGAAGAAGGCGGCTTTACGGAATCCGAAGGCGAACTGATCAAATCCGCCATCGGCTTCAGTGAACTGACGGCCCACGATATCCTGATCCCCCGGGTGGATGTCAGTGCCTGGGACATCGCGGAACCTCTGGCCGGACTTCTCTCCGACCGGGATGCCATGAGCTTTTCCCGTATTCCCGTTTACCGTGAGGATGTGGATCATATCATCGGGATCCTGAACACGAAGGAATTGATGAAGGCCGTTCTTGCCTGCGGCGATCCTGCTCTGGTGGATGTAGAGTCCCTGCTCGTCGAGCCGATGTTCGTTCATATGACCAAAGATATTTCGGACATTTTGAAGGAGCTGCGCGAAACCGGCCGCAACATGGCCGTTGTTCTGGACGAATACGGCGGGACGATGGGCATTCTTACCCGCGAGGACATCATGGAAGAGATCGTCGGCGAGATCTACGATGAGACCGATGAGATCGAGACGGATTGTTCCGAAATGGGACAGAACACCTACCTGCTGGACGGTGATATGAGCATCGCCGATGCGTTCGAATATCTGGAATATGACCCCAAGGATTTCGAAAGCGAATATACGACTCTCAGCGGCTGGATCACCGAGCAGCTGGACAAATTTCCCGAAAGCGGCGACAGTTTTGTATACGACAGACTGACTGTCACGGTCATGTCGGTCGACGGCCGTCTGGTCCGTCAGGCGAAGATCTATATCGAACCGGAAAAAGAATAAGCGGGGACTAAATCCCCCAAACGGGCGGCACAATCCTTTCCCCGTGAGCCCCCTATACAAAAACGAAACAGCAGCCGGAATACCCGACTGCTGTTTTATTCATCTTCTGTAAAAGGTCAAAACATCCCGAAAAACAGCAAGTTTCGTTCTGATGTCAATTATCGGATGTTCCTCTTATCTCTTCTTTGGGAATCTGTTTGGGAATTTTGCGCTTATAAGTACAGCCTGTAATTCTATAGTTTTCGCAGCCAAAAAAATCCCCATAGGGCCCCGTCTTGCGCGAAAGCCTGCCGCCGCAAAGAGGGCATTCAAATTGTTCCCGCCTCAGTTCATTCTCGTAACGGGCATGAAGTTCCTTGGCAAAGATAGATTCGTGATCCTTCCGCACCAGCACAAACACCTTTACTCTGGCCCTCGTCAGTGCGACATAATACAATCTTCGTTCTTCGGCAAACGGATATTCTTCACGATTTTCAAGCAGCAGTTCCAGTATTGGGTCATTCTGTATTCTGCTCGGAAATCCCATGCGCGTGTTTTTATTGTTGATAATGAAAACATAGTCTGCCTGAAGCCCTTTTGACTTATGTGCCGTCATAAAGCACATCTTAAGGTCACTCCGGGGATTATATTTAACGTCAATAAAGCCTGTCTCATTATTATATTGGCATACAAACAAACCGCTTTCGCTGAGAAGCTTCACATCAAATGAATATCTCCCGATAAAGAAGACGGTTGCGTCCTTAGGCAGTTCCTCAATCTTTGCCGCCATAAATACAACGGCTACGTTATCTGTATAACCGCTGATTTCTCCCATTGAAAACCGCGCATCATCAGAATGTCCGTGTATTTGTTTTTTTATCTGCGCCGGATTCTGCGTAATAAACGAGCCGCTGATTTCAATCAGTGATTTTGTAAAACGGTAGGTGGTTTCGATCTTGCTGACAGTTGTTTTTCCCCAGTATTTTTCAAAGTTCAAGATGTAATTTATGTCACTTCCGGCAAAACGGTAAATGCTCTGCCAGTCGTCCCCCACACAGAACAGGTCAAAATCTTTCGACTTTCTAAGCTCCGCCAAAAGATTATATCTGGCTTTTGAAATATCCTGGTACTCGTCAACAATCACATAAGAGAACGGATTTTTCACTTTTCCGACGCGGATATATTCTGCAGCAAGATTGATCATGTCATTAAAATCGATCTCACCACTTTTCTTCAATTCTGCATCGTAGGCTTCAAATAACGGCTCAACAAGTGCAATAAACTCTGTTTGCGAACGCGCAGCAGCAAGCGTCTTAAAATACTCAATCGAATATGCGTTGCTTTTCAGCAGATTGATCACAGTTTCAAACAGTTCTATTAACCCTTCAAGCGGCGAGTTCCCATTGCCGGCAATATTTCTCCATAATTCATCCGGAGATTTCGGATTCATAGAAACGCCAAGCTCTTTCAGCCTTTTTTCAAGGAGACCTAAAAGGGAACCATCCATTTTCTCATAAGAGTACATGGCGACCATTTTAGTGTCGTTTTCTTTATGAAGTTTAAATTTCCATTCCATGGATTCCCGATACGTCTCTGCCGCAGATTTCCCGTCTTTGCCTATAAACCAGCTTGGCACCTCACCGTTTTTGTTAATGCCAAAGTATTCGATATACACATCGTAATCCGGAAGATAAAAATCCGGATGATATTGTGTAAAATCCTCCGTGCGGGTATCAATCTTATATACGGCTTCGTATTCATAACAAATGGCATTTTGGAACAGATAATTGGCGATATCCATTTCACCATAACTCTTTACCCGCTCCCCAAGGAAGGTCATCGGCGGATTGAATTGGAGATACTCTTCATACTCTTCCTTGTTTCCGAAATCAAACTCCGATTTATAGGGGACCTTATTGTAAAGGAGATATGTTCCCAAGCGATGGAGATACGCCGGGTCTTTCATGAATTCAGACAATCTGTCTTTAATAAAATCCCGGAGCTTGATTCGAGTAATTTTGGGCATGACTCCGTCTGCTTTTGCAATGATACTGAGCCCCAGCTTATGAAAAGTTGACGCAAAGATACTGCTGCAGCCGGTTTCCTTTGCAATTCGCTCACGCATTTCACCGGCGGAGGCGTTTGTAAATGAAAGAACAAGGATGTCCTCCGGTTTGAATTTTTCGGACTTCAGCAGGTATTTTATCTTTCCGACGACAGTTGTCGTTTTCCCGGTTCCGGCTCCGGCAATCACCAAGTGGTTATGGGCCTCTTTTACGATGCAAGTCATTTGCTGATTATCAAGCTTGCGGCCTTCGACATCGCCGATTAAGGCATAAGCTTCTGCGACTTTTTGATTTGCAACTTTGTCATTGTGAGCTGATAGCTTTTCTTGTAAGAAGAGGCAATTCTGTTCAAAAAGTTCTGCCTCAAACCTTGCCCTCTGATAATTAACGGCTTTCCTGAACCGTTTGATTTCATTTTCATTTGAACAACCTTTTAAGCTGCTGTATTTTTCGTTCCAACAGTCTACTACCGATAATTCAATAAATTCTCCCGGTTTTTCATAATTTTTTGCTTCCGTATTTGCCTCGGAAAGTTGGGCTATCAATTCGTTGCAGCGCGAATTCTGCTTCAGCTTTTCTTTTGACAATTCTCCATCCGGCAGTTCTTTCATGGGAGGTGGATCTGCACCGACAGATTTTTCTGTTTTCTTCTCCTGTTTTTGGGAGTAACGACTAAAAAAGACAGCAGCTAGAATTAATATGACCAAAATAAGGGAGAAGAAGGTTTCGGTGTCGTTATGGTATTTTAGGGCGCTTCCGCTTGCAATAATAATCACAAGGATCAGAAGGATACTGCTTTTTCCCTCTTTGTCATTTTCGCGTCCCATTCTATCGTTTCCTTCCATTTTTTCGCTGTTCGACCATACTTCTCATGTCTATGATCGACTGCGGCGCTTGCAGGCTCAGTAATCAAACTATTTTCCCCGCAAAGTCTCAGAAGAGCAGCATTTTAATATATGCAGCGTATTCTCTGAAATAGTAATGCGGCTCTAGGAGCGCCAGCCCCCTGCTGCCCAGATAGCTCACATTGGTGAAACCGAATTTTTCGGCGATCAGGCCCGCACGATACAGATGGAACGCGGAAGTCACGACGATGATATCCGGCAGCCCGGCCTCAGCAGTGCCTGCCCCGGCCGCATTCCCCGTGCCGTATATACCGCCTTCACGGGCGGCGATCAATTCCTTCGCGTAAAGGAAATTTTCCTCCGTGGATGTGCTCTTCTCCTCTTTCAGCAGGCGCTCCGGCCCTATCCCGTGCGCCGCCAGATAATCATACGCGGCGGCCGCCTCGGAAATTTTTTCGTCTTTTCCCTGACCGCCGGTACAGATGATCACCAGCTCTTCATGGGCTCCGGCATACGCAAGGGCCGCGTCGATCCTCCTTTGGTACTCGATCGTGGGAACGGTTCCGTTCACCTTGGCCCCGAGCAGGATCAGATAGCGGGCGGAGGGATCGGGGCCGGCATGTGCCGCCTGCACGGCACGGACTTCAAATACCGCAAAATGGATGACGACCGCCAAAGCAGCCGCGCACAAAACCGCCGCAAGCACCTTCGGCAGCCTGCGGACAAGGGCATGCAGCTGCCGCAGGAATATCCCCGCGGCAATCAGCACGCCGCCCACGAAAAATCCCGCGTAATTGAACCAATTCACACTGCTGATCAGCGCATTTACGGCCAGGCCGTACAGGCAGCACAGCGCTCCCGATATGATCAATATGGCTTTCCGTACTTTCATCCTCTTGCGCAACTATCCTTTCCCGACAGATCAATCCAGTTCTTTTTTGCCGGTATACAGTTCGTAGTATCTGCCCTTCAAAGCCAGAAGGTCGTCGTGGTCGCCCCGTTCGATGATCTCGCCCTGTTCCAGCACCATGATCGCATTGGCGTTGCGTACGGTGGAAAGGCGGTGGGCGATGACAAAGGTCGTCCGATTCTTCATCAGACGGTCCATGCCCCGCTCGATCTGCCGTTCGGTGCGGGTATCCACGGAGCTCGTCGCTTCATCCAGCACCAGGATCGGCGCCCTGGAAAGAGCTGCTCTGGCAATATTGAGCAGCTGGCGCTGGCCCTGCGACAGGTTTGCCCCGTCTCCCTCCAGCATCGTCTGATACCCGGCGGAAAGCTTGCGGATAAAGCTGTTGGCGGACGCGATCCTGGCGGCCTCGATGACCTCCTCATCCGTCGCATCCGGACGCCCGTAGCGGATATTTTCCATCACGGTCCCGGAAAACAGATGCGTATCCTGCAGCACCATGGCGATATTCCGGCGAAGCACATCTCGCCGGATCTTCCTTACGTCCACACCGTCGATCGTGATGGTGCCTTCCTCGATATCGTAAAAACGGTTCAGCAAATTGGTGATAGTCGTTTTCCCCGCGCCGGTAGAACCGACGAAGGCGATCTTCTGTCCCGGCTTCGCGTACAGACTGATATGCTTCAGCACCGTCTTTTCAGGCACATACCCGAAAGATACATTGTCCAGGATGACATAGCCCTGCATGTCCGGCATCGGGTCCGCATCCGGGACATCGGCCGGTTCGGGCGTTTCGTCGATCACCTGGAACACGCGCTCCGCGCCTGCCAGTGCCGCGAAGATCGTCGCCGTCTGCTGCGAGATGGTATTGATCGGCATGGAGAACTGCTTTGCGTAGCCGGCAAAGACCGTCAGGCCGCCGGGGGAAAGCTTGCCTGCCACCATCAGAATACCGCCGATGCCCACGGTCACGCCGTAGGAGATCTGCGAAGTATTTCCCATGATCGGGCCCATGACACCGCCCCAGAACTGAGCATGGAACTGCTTGTCACGCATATCGTCGTTCAGGGTCTTGAATTCCTCCACGCAGCAGGCTTCGTGATTGAAGACCTTGACGATCTTCTGCCCGGTCACATGTTCTTCCACATAACCGTTCACCGCACCGAGGGCGGCCTGCTGTGCGCCGTAATACTTCTGAGAACGCTTTGCGATGGCTGCCCCGCCCAGCACGAAGACCGGGCTGAACAGGATCGTGACCAGCGTCATCCGCCAGCTCGTCGTCACCATAAATACAAACGTGCCGAGCAGCGTCACCGCGCCGGAGATCAGCTGCGTCAGGGAATTGTTGATCATCACGTCGATATTGTCCACGTCGTTGGTAAAGCGGGACATGATCTCGCCGGTGGGATGTCCGTCAAAATACCGGACTGGCAGATACTGCAGCTTCGTAAACAGGTCGTTCCGGATACGCTCCACAGTCCCCTGCGAAATGCTCAGCATCAGTCTTCCCTGGCAGTAGGTGGAGGCGATCCCCACCAGATATACCGTTCCCAGGATCAGCAGCGCCGTCAGGATATAGCCCATCGTCGTAAGAGCCTCACTGTCACCGGCAAAAGACGTAATCAGCCGGTCCGCCAAAACCTCGAAAGCGGAAAGCGTCACATCCGCATCCGGCTTCACCGCCAGCGTCAGACGGTCGATGATGGGTGCCACCATATAGCCGCCGCAGAGGGAAGTCAGCGTGCTCAGCAGCATGCAGAAAAGCACGCCTGCGAAGCGCAGCCCGTAGCCGTGGGCATATCGGAGCAGCCTGGATATGGTCTTCTTCATATCCTTCGGCTTGCCGCCCTTGCCGGGGATCCTGCCGCCCCGATGACCGCCGCCGAAACCGCGCCGGCCTGCGGCAGCCGCTTTATTGTATTGTTTCTGTAATTCTTCCAGTGTTCTTGCCATGGTTTACGCCTCCTTTCCCGTCTGAGATTCGTAGATCTCCCGGTACTCGGTATTGCCCGCGAGCAGTTCGGCATGCGTGCCGACGCCGGTGATCCTGCCCTCGTTCATGACAACGATCATATCCGCATCCTGCACTGAGGATATGCGCTGCGCGATGATCAGCTTCGTCGAGCCCTTCAGTTCTGCCCGGAAGGCCTCGCGGATCATTGCTTCAGTGGCGGTATCCACGGCACTGGTGGAATCGTCCAGAATCAGAATCTTCGGATTCTTCAAAAGCGCGCGCGCAATGCAAAGGCGCTGCTTCTGTCCGCCGGAAACATTGGTTCCGCCCTGATCCAGCTGCGTATCGTACCCCTGCGGGAACGAAGAAATGAATTTATCTGCCTGCGCGCGGGACGCCGCCTGCCGGATTTCCTCATCGGTGGCATTTTCATTGCCCCAGCGCAGATTTTCCGCGATAGAACCGGAGAAGAGCGTATTTTTCTGCAATACCATGCCCACCCCGTCGCGGAGATTTTTCAGACTGTATTCCCGGACATTCCGGCCGTCCACCAGCACTGTGCCCTCATCCGTATCATACAGGCGGGGGATCAGGGAGACCAGGGTAGTCTTGCCGCAGCCCGTGGAGCCGATGATCCCCACCGTAGCCCCCGCGGGTATCTTCAGGCTGATATCGTCCAGCACAGGATCCTCGCTGTCCTTGTTGTAGCGGAAGGTCACATGGCGGAATTCGATGCTGCCCTGCTTCACGGTCCCGGCCGCGTCGGCATTTTCTCCGTCCGCGATATCCGGCTGCTCGCAGAGTACTTCACTCACACGGCGGGCGGAAGCCATCGCGCGGGAAGTGATCATCAGGAGCATGGTCACCATCATCATGGAGAACAGGATCTGCGTCACATAAGTCAGGAAAGTGGAAAGGTCGCCGACCTGCATATCTCCGCGCAGCACGATAGGGCCGCCGATATATATCACGGCCAGCGTGGTCAGATTCATAAAAATGCTCATGATCGGGGCAATGAAGATCAGCAGCTTCATCGCGCCCAGGCCGGCCTCACGCAGTTCCCGGTTGGCTTTCCGAAATTTTCCGATCTCAAATTCTTCCCGGACAAAGCTCTTGACGACCCGCACGTTGGTCACATTTTCCTGGACGGTATTGTTCAGGGCATCGACCTTGGCCTGCATCCGCCCGAAGCGGGGGAAGCCCCATTTGATCACGCAGGCAATGACGACCAGCATTGCCGGCATCGTCACCGCAAAGATCGTCGAAAGCTTCGGCTGCAGCGACACAGCCATGATCAGTGCCGCAATCATCATTCCCGGAGCGCGGAGCGCCATACGGAGCAGCATATTGACGAAATTCTGCAGCTGCGTGACGTCATTGGTCAGTCGGGTCACCAGAGAACCGGTGGAAAATTTATCGATATTGGCAAAAGAATAGCTCTGCAGCTTCCGGAACAGATCCTCGCGCAGATCTGCCGCGAAGTTCACAGAAGCCTTGGCGCCGAAATACGCACCGCCCACGCCGCCTGCCAGCATCAGCAGTGCCGTCAGGATCATCAGCCCCATCGTCCCGAGGCTTCCCCCGGCAGTCAGCGTGCCCGCGTTGTAGCGATTGATGACGCCGCCCAGCAGCTTCGGCATGATCACCTCACCGATCACTTCAACAATCATACATAAAGGCCCGCAGATAAAATACTTTTTATAGGGCCGGACATACTGCATCCAATTTTTCAGTTTCAAGTTTTTCCTCCTAATGACAGCCGGAGGCTCCGTCCCGCCGGGGGAAGGAGCCACTCTTCGCCGCATATAGTATCAGGCTCGCTCCAGGAAGGCACGGTAGCCCTTGACCGCTTCGAAAATATCTGCCTTGCTCGCGGTCTCGTAAGGCGCATGCATACTGAGAATCGCAACCCCGGCATCGATGACTTCCATACCGTAATTGCCTGCGATATAGGCAATGGTCCCTCCGCCGCCTACGTCTACCTTTCCCAGTTCGGCGGTCTGATAATACACGCCGGCATCCTCCATGATGCGGCGGATCACTGCCATATACTCCGCGCTGCAGTCATTGGAGCCGCTCTTGCCGCGGGCACCGGTAAATTTGCAGAACACCAGACCGTGTCCCAGGAAGGATGCGTTCTTCTTTTCAAAAGCGGCACTGTAAAGAGGATCAAAGCCGGCATTGACATCGGAAGAAAGCATCCGGCTGCGGCTCAGGCAGCGGCGCAGTCCGAGCTCCGAATACTGACCGGACAGTTCCATCACCTCCGCCACGGCATTTTCAAAGAAGCGTGACTGCATACCGGTCGCGCCCATACTGCCGATCTCTTCTTTGTCCACCAGCAGGCAGACAGAGGTTTTGGCGGGCACGCCCTGCAGCTGCAGCATTGCCTCCAGGGAGGTAAAGGCACAGATGCGGTCGTCCTGTCCGTAGCCCAGCACCATGCTGCGGTCGAGGCCCATATCCCTTGCCGGTCCGGCAGGCACTGCCTCCAGTTCGGCGGAGAGGAAATCTTCCTCTTCGATATTATATTTTTCTTTCAGGATCGCCTTGATATTTTTCAGCACGGAGCCTTTTGCTTCCGCAAGGTCCTCCCTGCCTTCCTTTTTTTCTTCCGGAACGGGCTCGCTGCCGATGAGCAGGTCCAGGTTTTCACCCTCAATGACCACCGAAGCCGTCTTCGCCATCTGATCGGCGGCCAGATGGATCAGAAGATCCGTCACGCCCACCACCGGGTCACCGGCATCCTCCCCGATGACTATTTCTGCCGTGCTGCCGTCTTTGCGGACTGCCACACCGTGCAGGGCCATGGGGATCGCCGCCCATTGATATTTCTTGATCCCGCCGTAATAGTGCGTATCCAGATAAGCCAGTCCGCTTTCTTCATACAGGGGATTCTGCTTCACATCCAGGCGGGGAGAGTCGATATGCGCTCCCAGGATATTCATACCCTCCTGCATGGGACTGCTTCCCAGACAGAACAGGGCCACTGCCTTCCCCATGATACCGGCATAGATCTTCGTGCCGGGAGCGGCGGGCCCAGAAAGCTTCTGCGCCTCCTCCAGGGAAATGTACCCGGCCTGCCGTGCTGCCCCGACCGTCAGCCGATAGCACTCACGTTCGGTCTTGCCGAGGGAAATATACTGCTTATACGCCTCGCAGATACGGTTCAGTTCGGTTTTATCTTCCGGCTTATATGAAAGCCATGCATTTTTCGTTTCCATGGTGCTCTCCTGTCAAGCCTTCAGCTGGCTCATGCGCAGCCGGACTTCTTCCAGCATGCGGGCATATTTTTCGCGTTTTTCCTTCTCCTCCGCCAGCTTGGCAGCCGGAGCGCGGGACACGAATTTTTCGTTGTTCAGCATTCCGTCGGAGCGCTTCAGCTCGCCCAGGAGCCGCTGCTCTTCATTTGCAAGGCGCTCCAGTTCCTTGGCGATATCCACCAGATCCGCCAGAGGAAGGAACACGGAACCGCCGGAGAACACGGCGGAAATGGCATCGCTGCTCAGGCCTTCCTTGTCTGCCTGCACTGCCACGCTGCTGCCGCCGGCCAATGCGGCAATAAAGGCGGTGCTGAGCTGCAGGGCCTCACGCACCTCTGCAGAGGCGGACACGATGCAGATATGTGCCTTGCGGGAAGCCGGAACGTTCATATTCACACGAACGGTACGCACGCTGCGGACGACTTCCTTCGCCCATTCGATCCGCTGCTCTTCCGCCGGGAAGTTCCATTCCCTGCGGCTGACAGGCCAGCTGCTGAGCATCAGGGTCTCGTCATCGGAGGTCAGGCTGCAGTAGATCTCTTCCGTCACAAAAGGAACATACGGATGCAGCAGCTTCAGGACATCCACCAGGACCGTGCGCAGCGTCCAGGCCGCGGCGGCCTTGCCGGCAGCATCCTCGCTGTTATAGAAGCGGGGCTTCACCATTTCGATATACCAGTCGCAGAACTGATCCCATACATAGTCGTTCAGTTTCTGCAGAGCAATGCCCAGCTCGTAATGCTCCAGATTATCGGTCACTTCGTCGATCAGACGGTTCAGGGAGGAAAGGATCCACTTATCTTCCGCCCGCAGGTCTACCGGCGAAACACAGGACGTATCGATGCCTTCCATGTTCATCATCATGAAGCGGGAGGCGTTCCAGACTTTATTGATAAAGTTGCGGCTGGCTTCCACGCGCTCCCAGTAGAAACGCATGTCGTTGCCGGGCGCATTGCCGGTGCAGAGGGTCAGACGCAGCGCATCGGCGCCGTATTTGTCGATGACCTCCAGCGGGTCGATGCCGTTGCCGAGGGACTTGCTCATCTTGCGGCCCTGGCTGTCACGCACGATACCGTGGATGAACACCGTGTCGAAGGGAGCCTTGTCCGTATAGGCCAGGCCGGAGAAGATCATGCGGCTCACCCAGAAACCGATGATATCGTAGCCGGTCACCAGCGTACTGGTCGGATAGAAATAGTCCAGATCGGCAGTCTTTTCGGGCCATCCAAGCGTGCTGAAGGGCCACAGGGCGCTGGAGAACCAGGTATCCAGCGTATCCGGATCCTGCGTCAGATGCGTGCAGCCGCATTTCGGGCAGGCCGAAGGAGCTTCCTTGGCCACCACGGTCTCGCCGCAGTCATCGCAGTACCAGGCAGGGATCTGATGGCCCCACCACAGCTGACGGCTGATGCACCAGTCGCGGGTATTTCTCATCCAGTTCAGGTAGATCTTCGTAAAGCGTTCGGGCACATAGCGGATGGTCCCGTTTTCCACGGCCTCGATCGCCGGTTCCGCAAGGGGCGCCATTTTTACGAACCACTGCTTGCTGACCATGGGCTCGATGCTGGTATGGCAGCGGTAGCAGGTCCCTACATCGTGCTTCAGCGGCTCGATGCGCTTCAGGAAGCCGCCCGCTTCCAGGTCGGCCACAATGGCTTTCCGGGCTTCCATCACAGTCATCCCGGCATATTTTCCGCAGTCCAGCACCTCCGGTTCGCCCAGCGCAGCACGCCCGCTGGCCAGCAGTTCGCGTGCCTGCGCGGCATCCGCCGCACCGGTCATATGTCCGTCGTAGGTAAATACGCGCACACGGGGCAGATCATGACGCTCACCGACCTCAAAGTCGTTCGGGTCATGAGCGGGGGTGATCTTTACCACGCCGGTACCTTTTTCCATATCCGCATGCTCATCGCATACGATGGGAATCTCTTTGTTCAGAAGAGGCAGGATCACATGGCAGCCGTGCAGATGCGCATAGCGGGGGTCATCCCCGTTGATCGCCACGGCGGTATCCCCCAGCATCGTTTCGGGACGGGTCGTCGCCAGCTCCAGCATTTCGCCGGTCTCCTTCACAGGATACAGGAGATGCCAGAAATTACTGTCCTTTTCCTCGTATTCCACCTCCGCGTCGGAGATGGAGGTATTGCATTTGGGGCACCAGTTGACCATACGGTTGCCTCGGTAGATCAGGCCCTTATCGTACAGTCTGGTAAATACTTCCTTTACCGCCTCGGAACAGCCCGCGTCCATGGTGAAGCGCTCGCGGTCCCAGTCACAGCTGGAGCCCATTTTTTTCAGCTGCTCCACGATGCGGCTGCCGTACTTGTCGCGCCATGCCCAGGTCCTTTTCAGGAAAGCCTCACGGCCGATCATATCCTTCGTCAGGCCCTCCTCGCGCATCGCTTCCACCACCTTCGCTTCGGTGGCGATAGAGGCGTGGTCGGTCCCGGGGAGCCACAGGGCCTCATAGCCCTGCATGCGCTTCCAGCGGGTCAGGATGTCCTGCAGCGTATTGTCCAGGGCATGACCCATATGCAGCTGGCCGGTGATATTGGGCGGCGGCATCACGATCGTAAAAGGTTTTTTGCCGCTGCCGGCTTTCGCCGCAAAATACTTCCGCTCCTGCCAGCGGTTATACAGTTTTTCTTCGATCTCCGCCGGATTATAGGTTTTTGCCATTTCCTTCATATCAGATGTCCTCTTTTATCTTAGTCAAATGCCATATCTCATCGACATATTGCTGAATGGTACGGGCAGAAGAGAATTTTCCGCTGTGCGCCACATTCAGGATGGCGGAGGGGGCCC
>JAZLHR010000127.1:0-62801 GCA_045616945.1 Lachnospiraceae bacterium
ATGGGTTGGGGCCACATTTCCAGTCCCAAGAAGCTGTTTGAGACCGGCCAGCAGGTCGAATGCTTCATCAAGTCCATCAAGGGCACCAAGATCGGTCTTTCCCGCAGATTCCCCGATGAGAATCCCTGGCTCGGTGCCGAACAAAAATATGCCATCGGCAATATCGTGACCGGTAAGGTCGTCCGCTTTGCCGATTTCGGTGCTTTCGTTGAGCTGGCGCCCGGTGTCGACGGTCTGCTTCATGTTTCCCAGATCGCCAAGACTCGCGTTACCAAGCCCTCCGATGTACTGACCATCGGTCAGGAAATCGAAGCCAAGGTCACTGAGTTCAATTATGACGAACACAAGATCAGCCTTTCCATCAAGGCTCTTGAGATGGATCGTGAGACCACCGAGGAAACTCTGACGGCTCCTATTTCCATCCCGATGCAGTAAGGCAGTTTCGTTTGCCAAAGGATCTGCAGCTGCGTATGTGGCTGCGGGTCCTTTTGCTTTATGTTTGAAATCATTCGCTACAAGAGGTCTCCGTATGGAAAAAAGAAGGGTATTGCTGAAGCTCAGCGGTGAAGCATTGGCCGGTGAGAAGCATTTCGGCTTTGATGAGCAGATAACGAGGGGCGTGGCACAGCAGGTGAAGGAAGCTGTGGACGCAGGTGTTCAGGTGGCAGTTGTGATCGGCGGCGGCAATTTCTGGCGCGGCCGTTCGAGCGGTTCCATGGACCGTGTCCGTGCCGATCAGATCGGTATGCTGGCTACGGTAATGAATGCCATTTATGTTTCTGATATATTCAGGACGGAAGGAATGCGCACGCAGATATATACGCCTTTCCTGTGCGGCAGCATGACTCGCCTTTTCAGCAAATTCGATGCGATGGAAGATCTGGAAGCCGGTAAGGTTGTTTTTTTTGCCGGCGGGACAGGGCATCCATATTTTTCGACCGATACGGGCGTGGTCCTTCGTGCGGTTGAAATGGAGGCGGATGAGATCCTGCTTGCCAAGGCCGTCGACGGTGTGTATGACAGTGATCCGGCCAGAAATCCGGATGCGAAGAAATTTGATGCCATTTCCATTGACGAAGTGGTACGCCTCGGGCTGAAGGTGGTAGATACGACCGCTTCGGCACTGGCGCAGGAAAACCGTATGCCCATGGCGGTATTCAGTCTGAATGAGGAAAAGAGTATCAGCCGTGCCATGATGGGAGATATGAGCGGTACGCGCATCACAGTATGATCAATTAGAAAGGAACAGGACAAAATGAGCGACACATTAAAAGTATTTGAAGACAAGATGGTCAAAACACTTTCCAATTTGGATGAGGAGTTTTCTTCCATCCGTGCCGGCCGCGCCAATCCTGCGGTCCTGAATCACATTACGGTCGATTATTACGGCTCTGCGACGCCTTTGCAGCAGGTCGCTAATATTAGCGTCCCCGAGGCACGCATCATTTCCATTCAGCCCTGGGACCGCAGTCTGCTGAAAGCGATCGAAAAGGCCATCAATACTTCCGAACTGGGCATCAATCCCAATAACGACGGTTCCGTGATCCGGCTTGTTTTCCCGGAACTGACGGAAGATCGCCGCAAAGAACTCAGCAAGGATGTCAAGAAAAAAGGAGAAGCGGCCAAGGTCGCCGTCCGCAACATCCGCAGAGATGCCATCGAGTCCTTTAAGAAAGCCGAAAAGGCCGGAGAAATGACCGAGGATGACCGCAAGAAGGCTGAAGAGGATGCTCAGAAGCTGACGGATAAGTACATCGCCAATATCGACAAGGCAGTAGATGCCAAGACGAAGGAGATCATGACTGTCTGATCGGTTTTTCAGAAGAAAGAAGGGCAGGCGCAGGCTTGCCCTTCTTTTATGTCTGTGATAAAGTATATCGGGGGTTTTCCCCGCAGGACATATTTTAGACAAAGGATTGTATTATGATGAACGAACCGACCGCGCAGGCTGTGCCCGCGCATGTTGCCATTATCATGGACGGAAACGGCCGATGGGCCAAAAAGCGCGGCCTGCCGAGGAAACTCGGGCATAAAGCGGGCTGTGAAACCCTGGAGCAGCTGGTAGAGGACTGCGCCAGGATCGGGATACGGTATTTTACGGTATATGCTTTCTCCACCGAGAACTGGAAGCGTTCCGAAGAGGAAGTGAACGCCCTGATGCAGCTGTTCCGCTACTATATTCCCCGCATCCGGAAAAAGGCAATGGCCAATGATATCCGCGTGATGACGATCGGTGACAGCAGTGCTTTTGCGCCGGATCTCATGCAGGGTCTGGATTCGCTGGCGGAAGATACCAAAGATCATAAAAAAATGACCTTTATCATTGCCCTGAATTACGGCGGCCGTGACGAACTGGTTCGCGCATACCGGAAAATGCTTTCGGCGGTGCAGGCCGGCGAGCTTTCCCCGGAGGAGATCGGCGAGGATACCGTCAGCCGGTATTTGGATACGGCAGGCATCCCCGACCCGGATCTGCTGATCCGTACCAGCGGTGAACAGCGCCTTTCCAATTTCCTTCCCTGGCAGTCGGCTTATTCCGAACTGTATTTTACGGATGTCCTGTGGCCGGATTTCCATAAGGAGCAGCTGCTGGAGGCCATTGACAGCTACCGGCACCGGGATCGCCGCTTCGGCGGACGCAGGGAGGAAGAAGCATGAGTGACTTCTGGGTTCGCCTGCGCAGCAGCCTTGTATTGGTTTTGATCGCGTTTTTGGCACTGCATTACGGCGGCGCGGTATTGGCAGCCGCTCTGTGCTTTACGGCTCTGATCGGTTTGACGGAATTCCAGAAGGTATGCGGGATATGGGGATCCGCGCCCGGTTATATTTCGCTGGGCGGTGCTGTCCTTTGCCTGGCGGCGGGGATGCTGCGTCCGGATCTTTTGCTTCCTGCGCTGTGGCTGCTCCTGATGGCCCTGTTCTTTTTATTGGTATTCGGGTATCCGCGCTTTACGGCAGAACAGTGTGCGGCGGCCTTTTTCGGGGTCGTATATATTCCCGTGCTGCTCAGCTTTATTTATCGGATCCGGCTGATGGATAACGGAAAAGTGCTTGTCTGGCTGGTATTTCTGACTTCCTGGGGGTCGGATGTCATGGCTTATTGCTGCGGCCGGCTTTTCGGGAAGCATAAGCTCTGCCCGACGCTGAGTCCGAAAAAATCCGTGGAGGGCGCCGTGGGAGCCGTGATCGGAACGGCGCTTCTGGGACTTCTGTACGCATTCCTGTTCGATATGCGGGAATATGCCTGGGGGATCGTGCTTTCCGGTGCGGTCGGAAGCGTGCTCTCTCAGCTCGGAGACCTGACGGCTTCCGCCATCAAGCGGCAGAAGGGAATCAAGGATTACGGGGATCTGATCCCCGGACACGGCGGTATCATGGATCGCTTTGACAGTGTGATCTTTACATCACCGGCTGTCTATTTTGTACTTTGTATTGCGGGGATCGGCTGATAAAGACCCTCCCGCAGGGGGATTTTTTTATGGCTATTACGATTATAATCGGTATTGTTGTATTCAGCCTGCTGGTTATCGGGCATGAATTGGGACACTTTCTTCTGGCGAAGGCTCTGGGCGTGAGCGTTACGGAGTTCTCTCTGGGACTCGGTCCGTCGATCGTCTCATGGGGAAAGGGAGAGACCCGTTACTGCATCAAATGCATTCCCTTCGGCGGAGCCTGTCAGATGGTGGGCGAGGATGAGGATAGTCTGGAACCGAACTCCTTCAATTCCAAGCCGGCCTGGGCCAGATTTCTGATCGTGGCGGCAGGGCCGGTGTTCAATCTGGTTTTCGGTGTGCTTTGCGCCGTGGTGCTTGTCGCATCCGTCGGCATCAACCGTCCCGTTTGCTACCGGGCGACCGGACATGCCGCGGAGATCGGTCTTCAGGACGGCGACACCATTCTTTCGCTGGGCGGCAAAAAGATCCGCATCGGGCGTGATTTTGCGCTGCTGGAGACACAGGGATTTATTCAGGGAGAATTGGAACTGGTATGGGAGCATGACGGCGAAGTGAAGCGTGCCATGCTGGATACGCATTATACCGTCTATGAAATCGGCATTTCCTATAACAGGGGAGATGCTTCCCTGTCAGGCATCGTCAGCGGATCTCCGGCGGAAAAGGCCGGTCTGCTTGCGGGTGACCGGGTCATCGGGATCAACGGGACGCCTGTCGCGGACGGCGATGCCATGGGGGCATATCTGCAGGAAAATCCTCTGGACGGCAAGCCTCTGGAACTGACGGTGCTGCGCGGCGGCGAAAGCCGGCAGATCACGGTCGTTCCGGTCCCCTATGAGCGAAATTCTCTGGGCTTCAACAGTTTTTATTACTTTTTTTCCAGTAAAAACCTCGGAGAGATCCTGAAATATTCCCTGATCGAAACCGGCTATTGGTGCCGTGCGACGTTCAGCAGCCTGAAAATGCTGGTGCGCGGACAGGTCGGGTTCCGGGATATGTCCGGTGTGGTGGGGATCGTTGCGATCCTCGGCGACGCGGTGGATTCCGGTATGAAGGCAGGCGGTGTATCCGTTGCCTTTGATAATGTGATGGAACTGGTCGTGCTCCTGAATGTGAACCTCGGGATCATGAATCTGCTGCCGATCCCCGCACTGGACGGCGGCCGCCTGGTATTTATCATTTTGGAAATGATCCGCAGGAAGCCGATCCCCCGCGAAAAAGAGGGGATGATCCACCTGATCGGTCTGGCTGTATTGATGGTGCTAATGGCTGCATTTCTTTTCAGCGATGTGCTGAAATTGTTCGGAAGGTAAGATCATGGAACTTTTTTCCCGCAGAAAAACAAAGGAAGTTGCCGTTGGAAATGTGATCGTCGGCGGCTCACATCCGGTCAGCATCCAGTCGATGACGAATACGCGGACAGAGGATGTCTGCGCGACCGTCGGGCAGATCCGTGCCTTGGAAGCCGCCGGGTGTGAGATCATCCGCTGCACCGTCCCTACGCCGGAAGCAGCTGCCGCGATCCGCGAGATCAAGAAGGAGATCCGTATCCCTTTGGTCGCGGACATTCACTTTGATTATAAAATGGCGATCGCTGCCATGGAGAACGGTGCGGACAAGATCCGCATCAACCCGGGCAACCTGGGCGGCGCGGAAAAGCTGCGTGCGGTGGCTGCCTGCGCGAAGGAAAGAAATATCCCGATCCGCGTCGGCGTGAACGGCGGGTCCCTGGAGCAGGTCTATCTGCAGAAATACGGCGGTGTTACGCCGGAAGGACTGGCGGAAAGCGCGCTCGGTCAGGTGAGACTGCTGGAGGATGCCGGCTGGGATAAGATCGTCATCAGCATCAAATCCTCCGATGTCCCCCTTTCGCTCCGGGCACACCGGATCCTGGCGGAAAAGACCGACTATCCTTTCCATATCGGCATCACGGAGGCCGGGACGCTGCAGCGCGGGACCGTCAAATCCTGCGCCGGTATCGGTACGCTTCTGGCTATGGGGATCGGAGATACGGTCCGTGTTTCCCTGACGGACGATCCCGTACAGGAAGTCAAGGTCGCAAAATTGCTGCTGCAGGCTCTGGGACTGCGCCGGGAAGGCATCCAGGTGGTATCCTGTCCGACCTGCGGGCGCACCAGCATCAATCTGATCCGCCTGGCCGGTGAGGTGGAACAAATGGCCGCCCGCTACGACAAGCCGCTGAAGGTGGCTGTGATGGGCTGTGCGGTAAACGGCCCCGGGGAGGCCAGGGAAGCCGACCTCGGTATCGCCGGCGGCAGAGGAGAAGGTCTGCTGTTTCGCCGGGGACAGATCCTCTGCAAACTGCCGGAGGATCAGCTGCTGTCCGCATTGGAACGGGAAATTATCAATTGGCAGGATGAATGATGGAAAAAACACTGCGTGAAGCGCTGCCTGATCTGAAGACCGGGAATTTGATCATGGAACATCTGGATGATATCCGGGTGCTTCGGATGACGATGCCCAGAGAACGGAATATGCTGAAAATCTATATTTCCAGCCCGGTCATACTGCCCAAAAGGGATGTTTATGCGCTCGAAGCCGCTGTCAAGCATCAATATTTTTCTTCCAAGGAAGTAAAGGTCCGTGTTTATGAATATTTCCGTCTGTCCGGGATCGGACTGCGGGAAGCTTACGAGGCATACCGGGAAAGCATCGCGCTGGAACTGAAATTGTCTGATCTGATGGAATATAATGTATTCCGCAGCACGGAGCTGATTTTTGAAAACGATTCGCTGATCCGCCTGCGTACGCCGCAGAATGTCGTCTTCAGGACCTATCTGCCGGCGCTGGCGAACTATCTGGAGTCCCTGTTCTGTGAAAGATTCGGACTCCCTGTTTCCGTGCGCATAGAATATGCCGCAGAGAGCTTTCACGTGAAATCCGATACCGATGCGGCCGTTTCGGAAGCGGTATCCGTGATCGCCGCCGGGAGGGATGCAGCCGTACAAACCGAAAAAGAAAAACAGTCGGCTGCCGCGGCGGAAAAGGAAAAGAAAGATTATTACGCGAAAAAAGAACACTCGAAGAAGTTTGAAGAAGGCATGGGATACGGATATGAATTTTCCGGCGATCCTCTGCCGATCTGTGAGATCAACGAAGAGCTCGGCGATGTCATTATCGACGGTCAGGTCCTGAAATTGGAAGAACGGGAACTCAAGACAGGCAATCTGATGGAACTGCTGGCGGTAACGGATAAGACGGACACCATTATGGTCAAGCTGTTCTGCAAAAAAGAGGAACAGCCGTCTCTGCTCCCGTTCATCAAGGCAGGAACATATATCCGGCTGAAGGGATATGCCTCTTTTGATAAGTATGATAAGGAGGTCGCGATCTCCCATGTCACCGGGCTGCGGATATCGGCCCCTTCCGGGGAAAAACGTACGGATACTTCCCCTAAAAAACGTGTGGAACTGCATGCACATACCCAAATGAGCGAAATGGATGCGGTGACGCATACGGGCGCTTTGGTGAACCGTGCCGCGGCGTGGGGACATCCTGCCGTAGCGATCACCGATCACGGCGTGGTCCAGTCCTTCCCAGAGGCCATGCATGCGGCCGAGCGCTACGGTGAAAAGCTGAAGATCATTTACGGCTGCGAGGGATATCTGGTAGACGATACTACCGGCAAGACCGCCGAAGAACTCAAAAGCTCACGGGCGTATCATGTCATCCTCCTTGCCGCGACGGAAGAAGGACGCGTCAATCTGTACCGGATGGTATCCGAGGCGCACCTGATCTATTATCATAAGCGTCCCCGGATCCCCAAGAGCCTGCTGACGGAATGCCGGAAGGGCATCATTGTCGGTTCCGCCTGTGAAGCGGGTGAACTGTATCGGGCATTGGTCCGCGGGGAAAGTGACGAAGAGATCGCCCGGCTCGTGAACTTCTATGACTACCTGGAAGTCCAGCCTATCATGAATAATGCCTTCATGCTGCGGGATGCGAAAAATCCCTGTACGGAAGAAGACCTGCGGAATTATGTCCGGAAGATCGTCGCGCTCGGGGAACAGTTCGGCAAGCCCGTTGTAGCTACCTGCGACGTACATTTCCTGGACCCGGAAGACGAGATCTACCGGCGCATCATTCAAAAGGGACAGGGCTATGCGGATGCCGATATGCAGCCTCCGCTGTATTTCCGTACAACAGAAGAAATGCTGGCGGAATTTGAATTCCTCGGCCGGGAAAAGGCAGAGGAGATCGTTATCACCAATTCGAATCTGATCGCCGACCGCTGCGAAAGGATCTCGCCCGTCCGTCCGGATAAGTGCCCGCCTGTCATCGAAGGCTCCGAAGAAGAACTGCAGGCCATGTGCAGAAAAAGGGCACATGAGCTGTACGGGCCGGAGCTGCCGTCTATCGTGCAGGAACGAATGGACCGCGAGCTGACATCCATTATCGGCAACGGATATGCCGTGATGTATATCATCGCGCAGCGTTTGGTGAAGAAATCCAACGACGACGGATATCTGGTAGGCTCCCGGGGCTCGGTCGGATCGTCGTTCGTCGCTTATCTTTCCGGGATCACGGAGGTGAATTCCCTGCCGCCGCATTACCGCTGCCCGCGCTGCTTCCATACGATCTTCGACAACGAAGAGACACGGGCCAATGCAGGCGGTGTCGGTGTCGATATGGGCGATATGAAATGCCCTGTATGCGGTACGCCGATGCTCAAGGACGGTTTCGATATCCCCTTTGAGGTATTCCTCGGCTTCAAGGGCGACAAGGAGCCGGATATCGACCTCAACTTTTCGGGGGAATATCAGGCCAAAGCGCACAAATATACGGAGGTGCTTTTCGGAGAAGGCCATACCTTCAAGGCCGGCACCGTAGGCGGTATCGCCGACAAAACGGCTTACGGCTATGTGAAGAAATATTACGAGGAAAAGGGCATCCAGAAGCGCAGCTGCGAGATCGAACGGATCGCAGCCGGCTGTGTAGGCGTCCGCCGCACTACGGGGCAGCACCCGGGCGGCATCGTGGTAATGCCTCACGGCGAAAATATCTATACCTTCACCCCGATCCAGCATCCGGCGAATGATATGAAGAGCGATATCATCACGACCCATTTTGAATATCACTCGATCGACCATAACCTGCTCAAGCTGGATATCCTGGGGCATGATGATCCGACCATGATCCGCCGTCTGGAAGATCTGATCGGCATGGATGCGAAAAAGATCCCTCTGGATGATCCGGACGTCATTTCTCTGTTCCACAGCACCGATGTCCTCGGGATCACGCCGGAACAGCTGAACGGCTGCCCGCTCGGAACTTTGGGCATCCCGGAATTCGGAACGGATTTCGCTATGGGCATCGTTATGGAAACGAAACCCAGAAATTTTGCGGACCTGATCCGCATTGCCGGTATTTCCCACGGGACCGATGTATGGCAGGGGAATATCGAAGTGCTGATCCGTGACGGGGTGACCGATCTGGAGCACGCCATCTGCAACCGTGACGATATCATGCTTTCGCTGATCCACAAGGGCATGGATCCGGCAAAATCCTTCTCCATTATGGAAAGCGTCCGCAAGGGCAAGGTGGCCGGCAAAAAGGTAAAGGAATGGCCCGACTGGAAAGAGGATATGAAGCAGCACGATGTTCCGGACTGGTTTATCGGCTCCTGCGAAAAGATCCAATATATGTTCCCGAAGGCACATGCGGCGGCTTATGTTATGATGGCGTGGCGCGTGGCCTACTGCAAGGTGCATCATCCGCTGGAATACTATACGGCTTATTTCAGCATTCGTGCGGACGGCTTCAGCTACCAGCTGATGTGTATGGGGCAGGATGCTTTTCGTCAGAATATCCGGGCGCTGCGTACCTGCAAATCGGAACTCAGTGATAAAGAAAAGCTGATCCTGCGGGATATGCGTCTGGTCGAGGAAATGTTCGCCCGCGGCATCGACTTTTTGCCCATCGATATCTACCGGGCCAAAGCGGACCGCTTCCAGATCATCGGCGGAAAGATCATGCCTTCCTTCGCCAGTATCGAAGGCATGGGTGATAAAGCCGCCCAGGATATCGAGACCGCGGCCCGTGACGGAAAATTCTTGTCCCGTGAAGATCTGATCCAGAGGGCGCATATCAGCTCTACTTTGGCGGATACGTTGGCCGAATTGGGGATCCTGGGTCCGATCCCGAAGTCCAACCAGCTTTCTTTTGAAGATATCATGCTATTATAAGTCCGGAATATTCCGTACCGTTCCGGCAGCTTGCTGCGGCGGTTCGAAGGGGAGGTGATTGCTGCGGTTACGGAAACTTATCTGATCAGCGGGATGCATTGCGCGGCCTGTTCCGCAGCGGTGGAACGGGTCACGAAGAAATTGCCGGGTGTCATTACCTGCAATGTCAATCTTGCGACCAATAAACTGACCGTCTGTTATGACGGATCGCTGACCGGGCCGGGGGACATCTGTGCCCGTGTGGAAAAGGCCGGCTTCGGCGCTTCGCTGTTCGTAAAGGATCTTTCCGCAGATGAAGAGATCTTTCGGGAGCAGGATCTGGCTCATGCGAAGATGCGCCGCCGCTTTTTCCTGTCGCTTGTTTTTTCTCTGCCTCTTTTCTGGCTGGCAATGGGCCCGATGCTGGGCCTGCCTCTGCCGGGAGATCTTTGGCGGACCGGCAGACCCGTGCTTTACGGGCTGCTGCAGCTGCTTTTGACCCTGCCGGTGCTTTGGCTGGGCCGCAGCTTTTATATTTCCGGCATCAAGGGGCTCCTGCACGGGAATCCGAGCATGGATTCGCTGGTCTCCCTGGGGACCGGAAGCGCGTTCCTGTACAGTACGGCTGTTCTGATATGCGTGATCCGCGATCCTTCGGTCAGTGCGCCGTTCTATTTTGAGTCGGCGGCGATGGTCCTGACACTCGTCACGCTCGGCAAAACCTTGGAAAGCCGCAGCAAAAGCCGCACGACCGAAGCGATCCGTGCCATGATGCGGCTGACGCCTGCCTCGGCACTGCTCCTGAAGGACGGGGAAACGATCTCCGTGCCTCCCGCCGCCGTATCGGTCGGTGAAAAGCTTCTGATCAAGGCCGGTGCATCCGTTCCTCTGGACGGGCTCGTGGTCGAAGGAGAGAGCAGCGTCAATGAATCGATGCTGACCGGGGAGAGCCTGCCGGTCGATAGAGCGCCCGGTGCGGAGCTGATCGGCGGCAGTATCAACGGAAACGGCGTTATGGTGATGCAGGTGACCCGCACGGGAGAGAATACGACCCTCGCCGGCATGATTCGGCTCGTGGAGGAAGCGCAGGGCAAAAAAGCGCCTATCGCTCGCCTGGCGGATGCCGCGGCTGCCGTGTTCGTCCCTGTCGTATTCGGGATCGCGCTCATTGCGGCGCTGGCATGGCTGATTTTCGGGCAGGAGGGCCTGCCGTTCGTTTTGAATATTTTCGTGTCTGTTCTGGTCATTGCCTGTCCCTGCGCACTCGGACTTGCGACGCCTACGGCTATTCTGGCTGCGACAGGACGCGCCGCCGGGAGCGGCATCCTGATCAAAGGCGGGGATGTACTGGAAAATATCGGCAGAGCCGACTGTGTATTGCTGGATAAGACAGGCACCGTTACGCGCGGTACACCCGAGCTTTCCTCTGCGGAACCGGCAGACGGTATTTCGTCGGAAACGCTGCTCGGGCTGGCTGCCGCGGCAGAAGCCTTTTCGGAACATCCGCTCGCGAAGGCAGTATTGCAGGGGGCCGAAAAAGCCGGGATCGATGTGCCCGCAGCCGAGGATCCCCATGTTACCGGCGGGCGCGGGATCGAGGCGCAGCTGCATGGAAAAATGATCCGTGTCGGTTCTCCTGCTTTTGTGTCCGAGGTGCTGAGCCCGGAGGATGCCGCAGCGCTGCAGCTTGCCGCCTCACGGCACAGTGACGGTGCATCCCTGCTGGCTGCCGCGTACGGCGGGAACTATCAGGGGCTGCTGGCTGTATCGGATGAGCTCAAGGACGGGGCGGCGTCTGCCGTGAATGAACTGAAAAAGCTCGGATTGGAAGTGTTTCTGCTCTCCGGAGACAGAAAAGAAGCCGCCGGACATATCGGGCGGCAGATCGGCCTTGACGAGGCACATATCTTTGCCGGGCTTCTTCCGGAAGATAAGACCCGTATCGTCTCCGACTTGCAGAAACAGGGGAAAAAGGTTATAATGGTGGGTGACGGGATCAATGATGCCCCCTCCCTTGTGACGGCTGATATCGGAATGGCCATCGGCAGCGGCAGTGATATTGCCATTTCCTCTGCCGATGCGGTATTGATGAAATCCGATCCGGCCGACATAGCGGCGGCAGTCAAACTGTCCGGGAAGACGCTGCGCATCATCCGTCAGAATCTGTTTTGGGCGTTCTTTTATAATCTGCTCGGTATTCCGGTCGCTGCGGGTGTGCTGTACCTGTTCGGCGGTCCGCTGCTGAGTCCGATGATCGGCAGCCTGTGCATGAGTCTCAGCTCCGTGTGTGTTGTGACGAACGCACTCCGGCTGCGCCGTATCCGCTTATGAGGAGAATCAGTATCATGATCACTTTCCGTGTCCCCGAAATCATGTGCGGCGGCTGTGTCGCACGCATCGAAAAAGGTCTGCAGGAAGCCGGTGTCGATGCTTCCGTCAGCCTGCAGGACAAGACCGTAACCGTTAACGGCTGTGAAAAGTGTGCCGCCAAGGCGGTCGGGGTCCTGGAGGATCTCGGCTTTTCCGCCGAAAAATTATTCTGAGGATCCGTTATGAAGAATCGTTTGATGAAGGCTGCCTGCGCCGTTTTGTCGCTCTGTCTGGTCTTGACCGGCTGCTCTCTGGGCAAAAAAATGGGCGAATTCGCGGACGGGGTGTCAGACCTGATCTTACAGGCAAAGGGTGAATTGGTGCCGGAGAAGAATACAGAAGCTCCCGAAACGACAAAGCCGGATCCTTCTGAGTCCGTGCCTGCGTCGGATGCTTCCTCCGCGCCGTCTCTGCCTTCGGCGTCTGTGCCTGAGGAAGGAAGCAGCGCTGCTCCGACGGAGCCGTCGTCCCCTGCCATTCTCGCGGGGGATCAGCTGGCATGCTCCGTACGGGACCGCGAAAAAATTTCCGTTTACGAGACCGCTGATCTTTCCGGCAAAATTGCAGGATGGATTTATTACGGGAGCCCTGCCAAGGTGATCAATCTGCTGACCGAAAACGGGACTCGCTGGGTATATCTGCAGTCGGGCAATCTGCTTGGGTACGCGCCTCTGGACTGGTTTGCTTCCGGTGAGGCTGCGTCCGGGTTGATCGATTCGGCCGGCCGTAAAATGGCCGCCCTGAAGAGCGGTGCGGATGCGGTGCGTCTGCGTGAAAGCGCTTCCGCGGACGCAAGGACCGTCGGCATCCTCAGCTCCGGCAGACAGTATGAGGTCCTGGAAGAATCCGGCAGCTTCTGCCGTGTGAAGGTCTCTGATTCGCTGTCCGGCTATGTGAGTGCCGACAGTGTGGTCATTTCCTCGGAAAAACGGCTCGGTATCACCGCAGAAGAAGCGGAGGCCGCCGAAAAGTATGCCAATCAGATGCGGAACGACCAGGCCGCCCGGGAACTTGAATCCGAGATCGCCGCTTCCATAGAGGAAAGCATCAAGGCTTCCCTGGAAGAGAGCCGGAAGGAGAGCAGCGAAGCGGCTGAAAAGGGCACGGACAGCACGGAGCCGACTTCTTCTGAATCCGGCGGGCTGAACCTGCCTGCGGATCTTTCACCGCAGCGGAGAGCTTTGGTCGAGGCGGCATACAGCTATGTCGGCAAACTGAAATATGTAAGCGGCGGTAGGAGCCTCACGGGCGGTGTGGATTCCTCCGGCTTTACCAAATGCATTTACGCGCAGTTCGGCATCAGCATCGGTGATACGACCAAATCGCAGCGAAATAACGGCGTGAATGTTCCTTATGCGCACAATGCGCGTCCCGGAGATCTGATCTGCTACGAAGGCAGCTGCGGGATCTATATCGGGAACGGGCTGATCGTCCGGGCCGGAACGGAACTCACGGTCGGAGATGAGCTCGTCAATTTCCCCGTTGCCGTGGATGATATGTATTACAAAGAAATATATTGCGTACGGAACGTATTCGGCGATTGAGCCTTCTGCACGCAGATACGGAAAGAGCCGCACGGAGGGTCATCTGCGCGGCTCTTTTCCTGTTTTTTGGGGGCTAATGCCGGGACTGCCGGCTGTGTTCGGCAGCGGCAGCCATGAAAATTTCATCTGTACAATCAGTGAATACTTATGATATAATGCATAAACTATTGATGGAATGATCCGATCGTAAAAGTATCATCCATGAAAGGACAAAACAATGAATCATACAATGTTGAAAAAGCTGGTCAGCCTGCTCCTGGCGGTTTCCATGGTGCTTTCTTTGGCAGCCTGCGGAGGAAATACGCCCGGGACATCCACGGAAAACAGGAACGGCAGTGAGGCACAGGATCCGTCCGGCTCCGGCAGTGAGACCCGCGGAACGGATATTGCGGACCCGACGGAAGGCTCTGTTCCCGGCACCGAAAGTTCCGGGAGCGAAACGGATCCTTCCGGCAATGATCCGTCGGTGCCTGCGGGCGATCTCGAACTCACCGGCGTGAAAAAACGGCCTGCCGACGGTATCGGTGTGCCCGGAACCGACTTCGATGAGATCGATGCATCCTCCATCGGCGAATGGGAAGAAGGCTGGGAAAATACCGGATTTACCGTGGAATATCTGGCGGAGGACGGCTTTACCCCGATCAGCGAACATTTTTGGGGGAAGGAATACCAGGTTCGGATCGAAGATGAGAAGCTGACGAAAAACTGGCTGCTCTATCAGGCACGCGAAAAGGGCGCCGTATTGTATGAGACGGCTGCCGATAAGTTCCTGGCGTTCCTGGAAGAAGATCCCGAGACCGGCTGGTGGTATCTGGCGGATCTGGAGGAGGGCGCTTCGACCCTGCATAAATACCGCATCCATATCGCGCAGCCCGGGGCGGAGCATGTTATCCCGTTTGACCGGGAAGAGCTTTGGACAGATAACGATTATTATTTTTATACGAAAAATAAGCCCGGCAAGCAGTACTCCGTAACGGTGAACTTCTCCGAGACCTGGGATTCCATCAGAAAGGGCTTTGATCTTTTTGCGCGGGCGGATTACAGATTCGGAGGACTGTCGCTGGAATACGACCGTCCTGCGGAGAACAATAACTTTAATTTGATGATGGAAGAGTACGGCATCTCCTATACCATCTCGCCGCGGGCCGGACAGACGGTGACCTATGACGGCTTCCTGCCTTTCGGGGAATGGACCTGCTGGTATGTCGACCGCAGCAATATGGAAGGCGAGACCGGCTGCACCGTCACGCTCCGCGTGGATGAAGCTGCAGACCTGACGCCTATCCGCAGCGGCGAGCAGCTGGGAATGGTCAAGCTGATCGGTACCGGCGGCAGCTGCGGGGCTGCTCTGTCGATGCCCAACGGTCTGAGTACCTACCTGCCGGATTGGGAATACTCGCTGTTATACGAGCCTTTCCCGGACAATGCTGGCAATTATTGCTTCACGGTCCCCGCGGGCTACTATTCCCTGCAGGTCGGTTCCGATGCGCTCGGTGAAAGCAATCTGCGTCTGATGAACGTGCCGGTCAGTTCCGGCCGCATCACGGAGGTGGTGCTGGGGGCTGAATCGCAGACCCTGCTGTCGGATATGATGGAAGAAAATGCTTCGACGGAGAAACCTGTCGGGACCATCGGCCTGAACAGTGTTGATTACAGTGATCCGAAGAAGACGAAGATTACCGTTACGGTCTTTGATCCCGAGGACAGGACCGTGCTGCCGCAGCCGGAGGATTTCACCGTCACCGAGAACGGTGTGCCCGGCAAGGTGCTGGAGATCACGCAGCGGACGGCGGCTGCCAATATCGTGCTGTGCATCGATACCTCCGGCTCCATGAAAAACAGTATGAAGGATGTCATCGCGTCTGCCACCCGCTTCGTGCAGAATCTTCCGGATGATGCTTCTATTACGATCCTGGAATACAAGCAGCAGATCATTGAGCATCCGGGCACGGACAAGGCCTCTGCGGTGGCTGCTTTGAAGGGGATGACCGCCACCGGCGACACCTCCATGTACGATGCATTGGCCTGGGGCCTGAATTATCTGGAGGGCAAGAAAAATGCATTTGCCGTCCTGTTCACGGACGGTATCGATTCCCGGGACAATCCCACGGATCCGGCTCCGGGCAGCTCTATCAGCAAGCAGGAACTTCTGAATCGTGTCGAAATGAGCGAGGTCACGGTCTTTGCGATCGGCTTCGGCCAGAATCATGACGCGGGTGCCATGCAGGAGATCGCCGGGATCCGGGGCGAGTATTTCCCCGCAACGGATGCGAAGGCCCTGGACCGCGTGTTCGCGGAGGTGACGACCAAATTCGGCAATTCCATCGATGTGGTCTACGAACGTCCGACCGTTACGGCAGATACGGCCGGAGATACCCCGGTCGTGACATTGATGCTGGATATTTCCGGCTCCATGAACAAGCTGCCGGAGACCGGTGACGACTGCGACATCCGCATGAACCGGGTCCGCACTCTTTTCCATGATTTCTTTACGGATCTTCCGGCGGGATCGCTGATGCAGCTCGGTACCTTTGCCGATGCCAGCATCATAGACGTCTGCACCATGATGCGTCAGATCCTTACCGATGATAAGGCCAGTCTGCTGGCGGCTCTTTCCGAGGCGCAGGCCCTGGGCGGCACGCCCACGCTGGAAGCCCTCCGGATGGGATATTCTTCCCTGCGCGGCGTAAGCTCCTCCAAGCGTGTGCTGATCTTCTTTACCGATGCCGGACTGGAGGTCGAGGAAGACAAAAATTCTGAATTTGAAGAGACCCTGGCGCAATTCAAGGAAGCCGGGATCCGCGTTCTTTTTGCAGGCCTCGGCACTGAGGACTATGCGGTACGCTACGACGGACTCTTTCAGCATGCCGCCGAGCTCGCCGGCGGCGATTATATCATAGAGTCTTCCGTCGAGCAGGTGCAGACCAAGCTGGACGAGGTCCTGGCGTCCATCGATAAGCCCGGTGAGGTCAAGGAGGACGTGAGCCTCAGTATCGCTTTGGATACGATGACCGATCAGGGCAGCCGCATGACTTATGCGATGACCCGGAGCGTGGAGGGGATGAAGCTGCTGACAAAGCAGGGCAAAGCAGTTGAGCCCGGCCGCATCATCCTCCGCGACGGCGGCGCCTATGTGACCTACAGCCCCGATACGGCGGCACTTCTGTACGGCGGCGACGACCGGAACGAGACGCTCATTGACCAGCATATCAGCTTCGCAGAGGCGGCGGTGAGCAATGATTTCGCGGATATGACGGTCCGGGATGCTTATTTCATGAGCAGCTTCAAGGGCATTAGCCATGATTTCCTGGCTCTGAATCTTACCCTGACCTTCCACAAGAAGAATCCGTCCGCAAAAGAGACCGGCTACCAGATCCCGAATATTTTCAATCATTTTTATGTTTCGGTCAACAACGGCCGCATGATGCCCGCTTCCGAGGCTACCTGGCTTGCGGAAACGCCGCTGGCGGTTCCGGGCGAATGCATGCTCCAGGTCAATGAACTGTATAACGAGAAGCATGAGCCGCTGGAGCTCGGCGAGAGCGTGAGCGGCGTGCTGGTATTTGCCATTGACAGTCTCGGCAAATGCGAACAGCTGTCCCTGCATATGTACGATACCTCATACGGTCATCTGCAGTGCGCGCTGGTGGGCAAAATGCCGCAGAATCTCCTGGAAATGACCGCGCTTCCGACCGCGGAGCCGGAGAAGCTTTCCGATGCCTTCTCCATCAGTCTGACGGGCAGAACGGATACGGATAACCTGCAGGGCGCCGAGCTTCCCCGCGAGGACGATGAGAACAAGAAAGTCGGGTTCCGCGTCGTGGAGGCACAGTTCGACTCCCGCGTGCAGGCACTGCTGGATATCGACCCGCTGCAGCGCTTCTACTATAAGCTGCCGTCCAACAGCGGTGATCTGCTGATCCCGATGGATCCCATCGTCGGCAATCTGCCGCTCGGGTTCACCGGCGCGACGAAGCTCGCTCCCGGTTCCTCCCAGAACGTAAGACTGCCTTACGCGATCCCGGTTAAGATGTCCGAAAACGAGGCTTCCGTGTGGGCGGATCTGCAGAGCGGCAGCTGCGAGATGAACGTGCAGAAGGGCAGCCCTTACAGCAGCAAGAGCGAGGGCCTGCGCTTCGAACATGAGTATTTTACCCTGATCATCAATGAATTTGCCTATACCTCCGAGGATCGCCGGGAAGCCGCACTGGACTTCACGGTCATCGACAAGAAGGACGGAGAGGGCACGGCGGGCTTCGACACGGCCCTGTATCTGTTCCGTGAGGTGGAGGGCCTGGAAACCGGCGGGAATAACGGCAGTACCATCATGATGGGCGTGAGCGCGAAGGGCCTGGGAAATTTCGGCGATCTGTCGGATGTGCTGGAACCCGTCGGCGTTCTGATGGCCGATCTGGGAGCGACCCGTGAACTGATCTTCGGTGCCTCCGCGGAGGACCGTGACTGGGGCGCCTACGACGGAATGAGCCGCCGCGGCATCCTGATCTTCTCCGTGAATGACGATGCCCGGAAGGATGATTGGCGTCTTTCCTGCGAGCTGCTGCCGGAACTGTCGCTGGCGATCTCCGACAGTCTGTTCTCTGACACGGCGCTGCTGGCCAGGAAGCCCTATGTCAGTGTAGATACCTCCTTCCGCGAGATGCTGATGAAGAAGGTCGATGCGGCCGTGGCAGCTTACCGGGCCACGCATCCTTCGTCTGATGTGTCGGAAAGTGTGGGCCTCACCGATGATGAGATCATCGGCAGACATGTCGAGACCCCGTATTTGACCGTTTACGGTACGCAGCAGATCGAGGCGGTGAAAACAGAGGAAGACTTTAAGGCTTTGATGAACAGTCTGACCTGGCTCCCCTGCGGAAGAAGCGAATGCAGCATCTTCGCACCCGAGGCGGTGGTCACGCAGGGCTTCGGCTCAGACGGCGATTTCTATTATCTGACCAAGGCTCTCCTGGGCAGACTCGGCTATGCGTCGAGCCTGAGGATCTTCCGGATCAATGAAACAGGCTGGGAGAATCTTCAGCGCTGGGGCGGCTTCGTTTCGTACGAAAAGCCGGAATATCTCTATGCGCTGGCTTATACGGATGCGAAGGGCAATCCGCACATCTATGTACCGGCACTGCGTCATGAGGCGGATGAACTGTACGGCCTGGGCACTGTCGCTCCGGCATATGTCGGCGAACCTGCTATCCGCAATGTGCGGGTGACTGTCACGGCTTCCGGCAAATTGACCGAGAGCGCGGCGATGGCTCAGCAGATGCTGGCCATGATGGATATCGGCAGCATCCTCGGAGGCGGGGAAGGCGGCGCAGGCTATTACGAGACTGTAAAGCTGCTGGAGGCGGAGATCAGTCTGCATGATCTCAGCCGGAACCCGGTCGATCTTAGCTTTGTATCTCTGGGCAAGGATGACGACGGCGTCCATGACAAGATCACCGCGGTGCTGGATACTCCTGCGGGACTGTTCTACGACGGTGCCATGTGGGCAAGCAGCGCCAGTTATGACTTCGATCGGATCGATGTCTCTTTGGAGAGCAGCTTCTTCACGAACGACATGGCAAAGCATACTTATATTCTGCAGGAAGGCGATTCTCTGCTGGATATTTTCAAGAGCATCAGCGTGAATATGCCGGAAATGACGGAACAGGCTGCTGCCGCCTATGAAGCGGCGGTCCGCGAAAATGCGAAGGCAGCAGAGACCCTGGATACCGATTACGGTACGGGCCGCTGGATCACGCACGCGGCACTGGCAAGAATGGCTTATACTCTTACCGGGACGGCTGCGGAGATCCGCGAAACGCTGGGGCTGGCTCCCTGTGTCGACGGTTTGCTTGCCGCCTGCGCGACACTGAAATCCGACGGAAAGGATGCCATCGGCAGCTTTGACCTGATAGATATTTCCCGCGGTCTGCTCCTGACGGAAAAGACAGAGCAGGAAGGCGGAAGTTTGGAAGAATTGAGAAAATCCTTCAATCAGGCCTTTTCGATGCGTGCCTGCACGGCAGAGGGCAGTGTGTATCCGACCGAAGGCGCCTGCTATGTGGACGTATGGGCTTCCATGCCGGAAAGCTCCGGCTTTGTCAATGTCGACACGGACAGCGATGAAAAGGAACGAGCCGCGGCCTATTTCGAGTCGCTGGGAGCTCCCGCATATATGCTGGAACGGCTGCGTGATCAGAGCGATTACTATACCGCTTTTGTACTTCCGACGGCTCCCGGCAGCCTGTACGGCAGAGAATGCTGGTGCTGGCTCGAGATCGACACTTATTCCATGAAAACGGTCTCGGTTTTCGATACCGGTGAACGCAGCATGGCTTCCTACATCATCGGTCTTACACCGAAGAATGCGGTCGAATTCACGGCCGGCGCGCTGATCGGCCTCGCCTGCTCGAATTTCAGTGTGGCTTCCTACGCTCTTACGACGGATGATACCGAGGAGATCATGTATAACGCCGCATTGCTGACTGCCTATACGCTTTGCTGCCTCAAGGGCTTCAAGTCTCTGCAGGATGATCTTGTCAAAGCCGTGACGGATCCGCTCGGCAGTATTATGGGACAGATCTCCGATGCCGCGAAGAGCCAGGCCAATGATGCCTTCAAGAATAAGACCGGCATAGATATCATGGCAGCTTATGACGCCATCAAGGAGGCCGGAGAGGGCAAGGAGCCGAACTTCATCAGCGGTTTTGAAGAGGTGATGAATATGTATTTCGGCTTAAACAAATAAGAACCTGATAAAGCAGACTGCCTTCGGGACAGTTTGCGAAGCAGAAAAAGTCAGAGCCGCAGGTGACGGATCAGCCGAAACCTGCGGCTCCGCTTATTGAAAATTATTGCGGGGCCGGATTCTCCGCTGCCTTGCGGCTCCTTAAACCGGCCGCACCGCTGTTATAGCAGCCGAAACAAGCAGCTCCCGGATCTCAGAACTGAAATCCGGGAGCTGCTTGTTAAGAAAGTAAATTTACAGCCGATTCGGCAAAATCGTCATCACAATCAATCCTTTTGTCCAAAGCGGGCAGCAGTCAGTTCCTTTTTCAGAACTGCAGATGCCTTGAAAGTGGCGGAGTAGCTGACTTCCGTGCGGCAAGTCTCACCCGTGCGGGGATTGCGGCCCAAACGGGGGGCTCTCTTGCGGGATTCAAAGCAGCCGAAGCCGCTGATCTGCACGTCTTCATCCTTGGAAAGCTCATCGGAAATAATTCCGGTCAGGGAGTCCAGAAAAGCAGAAGCCTGCTTGATCGTGATGTTGTTGGCATCAGCCAGTTTCTTTACTAAATCTTTTTTATTCACTTTTATTCCTCCTTTGCCGAAGTGGGTGTATTATAACACAAATGAGTAAAAATGCAATAGAATCAAACGATAATTTATGCAGAATTTTTAAGATTTTGAATATATACGTTCTGCGAAAATCCGTTGATTTTATGTTGACAAAGCAAATGATAAGTGATAGAATCCGCTCTAAACCGTTGAGGAAGTGTGAGTAGGTCTGCTTTCGATGGCACAGAGAACCGCGGACGGTGAGAGCGCGGTACGGACGAGCAGGCTGAATGGGCTTCGGAGGGCGAGCTGAACTGAGTAGGCGAGTCGGAGTCGGCGCTCCGTTATCAAGTGTCAGCATGTTATCGCATGTAAGAGAGGGTGCTGTATGCACCAAGCCGGGTGGCACCGCAGGTTATCCTGTCCCAGCAACGCTGTTGTTGCGCGGGGCTTTTTTTATTGCCGCAGCTGACTGCGGCCGAAAGCTCCCGCGGTATTTCCGGGACCTTGGAGAGGGTCTGAAAAAACTACTACATCATCCGAAAAAGGAGAAAAAACATGTATTCGGAAATTCCTTACAAAATCTATCTGACTGAGGATGAACTGCCGAAGGCCTGGTACAATATGCGTGCCGATATGAAAAACAAACCCGCCCCCTTATTGAATACGGAAACGGGAAAGCCTTCCACCTATGAAGAACTGTGCAAAGTGTTCTGCGCGGAACTGGCCCGTCAGGAGCTGGATGATACGACCGCCTATATCCCCATCCCCGAAGATATCCGCAATTTCTATAAAATGTACCGTCCCGCGCCGCTCACCCGCGCATACTGCCTGGAAAAGAAACTCGGCACACCGGCTAAGATCTATTATAAATTCGAAGGAAACAATACCTCCGGCTCTCATAAATTGAATTCCGCCATCGCGCAGGCCTTTTATGCGAAAAACCAGGGCCTGAAGGGGCTGACGACTGAGACCGGTGCCGGTCAGTGGGGCACGGCTCTTTCCATGGCCTGCAGCTATCTGGATCTGCTCTGCCATGTTTTCATGGTCAAGGTCAGCTATGAACAGAAGCCCTTCCGCCGTGAGGTCATGCGCACCTACGGCGCGGAAGTAACGCCTTCTCCTTCCGATACCACCGCCGTCGGCCGGAAGATCCTTGCCGAGTACCCCGGAACGCCCGGCTCGCTCGGCTGTGCGATCTCCGAAGCGGTAGAAGAGGCCTGCTCCCGCGAAGGCTTCCGTTATGTGCTGGGCAGTACGCTGAACTATGTCGGCATGCATCAGTCGATCATCGGTCTGGAAGCTAAGCTGGCGATGGATAAATACGGGATCAAGCCGGATATCATCATCGGCTGCGCAGGCGGCGGCTCCAATCTGATGGGCCTTATCGCGCCTTTCATGGGCGAGAAGCTCCGCGGCGAGGCCGACTATGAATTCCTGGCAGTGGAGCCCGAGGCCTGCCCCAGCTTTACAAGGGGTGAGTTCCGCTACGATTACTGCGACACCGGCAAGGTCTGCCCGATGGCGAAGATGTATACGCTCGGCTGCGATTATATGCCTCCTGCGATCCACAGCGGCGGTCTGCGCTACCACGGTATGAACCCGACGCTTTCCCAGCTGTATCATGACGGTTACATGAAGGCCCGGGCCGTCGGACAGAAGGATGTTTTCCGCGCCGCGACGGAATTTGCCCGTGTGGAAGGTATCCTGCCCGCTCCCGAAAGCAGCCACGCGATCAAGGCGGCGATGGATGAAGCCCTGAAATGCAAGGAAACCGGCGAGGAAAAAACGATCCTCTTCGGGCTGACCGGAACCGGTTATTTCGATATGATGTCCTATCAGAAGTATAACGACGGGCTCATGCAGTAAAACGCCGTAAAGTCCGGACGGGCCGGCGGCACAGAGATAATTCTTTAGGCGGAAGGGCATAATATCGTCCCTTCCGCCTTGACTTTTGTTGAAATATAATAGATAATGAATCTGCTGTGCACAGCGCGATCCTGTGCAAATTCTGTCTAAGGAGTATATCCATGGAACGCAAAATCGGATTTGTTACATTTGGCGAGATCAATACCCCCTTTGAACGTCTTCAGCTGAAGCATGATGAGGCTCTTGCTCTGCTGACCGCAGAGGGTTATTCCATTTTAGATGCCGGAGTTGTCATCGACGATCCGGAGTATAAGTATGCGGATGCAGCGCTTGCAAAGCTGGCGGAAGGCAGCTTCGACAGCCTCGTCGTATGCGTAGCAGGCTGGGTACCCACCCATGCGGTCATCCGTGTTACGGATAAGTACAGACATCTCCCCATGCTCCTTTGGGGCATGTGCGGCTGGTTTGAAAACGGCCGTCTGATCACCACTGCCGATCAGGCCGGTACCACGGCTATCCGTCCCGCCATGGAAGCCATGGGCTATGAGTTCAAGTATGTTTACAGCACCATCGGCAAGGGCGCTCCCATTGCGAAGATCAATGCTTTCCTGCGTGCCGCCGCCGCCCGCGCCGCTCTGCGCGATGCCAGAGTCGGTACCATGGGCTACCGCGATATGCTTCTGTACGGGACGCAGTTCGAGGGCAACACCATGCGCGGCCAGATCGGCGTGGAGGTCGAACCCTTCGAAATGCTCGAAATGGTCCAGAATATCGAAAAGCTGGATCCCAAGGCTGTTGCCGAGGGCGTGGAATTCGTTAAAAAGAATTGGGTCTTCAAGAAGGCCTGCGATGACAGCGTGATCGAAAACGGTGTGAAATATGCGCTCGCGATCGTCATGAAGATCAAGGAACGGGGCTATGAAGCCATCAGCCTGATCGACGTTGACGGTATGAAGAAGCTGATGGGCTTCCCTCCCGCAATGGTATTTATGCTGCTGGAGCACTATACCGACATCCTGACCATCCCTGAAAACGATGTGATGGGCGCCGTAACGCAGCTGATCATGAAATATATCACCGGTCAGACCGTTCCTTATCTGGAATACTATGAATTCTTCGAGGACAGCATGCTGATCGGCGTGCCCGATTTCATCCCGAAGGCTGCTACCGACGGTGATGTGACCGTTCTGCCCGCCGCTTTCGGTCTGCTGAATGCTTCCCTGCTGAACGTATCCAAGGTGAAGACCGGCTTCGTGACCTGCGTACGTCTGGTATATACCGGCCGCCGCTATAAGATGCACATGTATACCGCCGAAGCCAAGAGCCCGCTGCCCTGGAACGAATTCGGCTGGGACGATCCCGCTCCTCAGCTGCCCAGCCTGCAGGTATTCCCGACCAGCTGCACGGTAGAGCAGTTCGCTCAGAAGGTATCCTGCCAGCACGTGATCGTTGCATACGGCGATTATACCGAAGAAGTCAAAGATTTCTGCAAGATGATGCACATTGAGCTGATCTGACAGCTTTCCCGGGAGGTCCCTGCGGGCCTCCCTCTATCGTATCTATTCTCATAACGGAGGAAAATATTATGTTTGCAGGCTGCACTATTAAAGCACCTTTCTTTGAAATCGGTCCCAAGAATTACCTGTACGGTGATGATGTTCTGGACCTGGCCCTGGCTGCGGATGCCGCTTCCGAAAAATACGGTGTCGATATCATCTTCACCACGCCCCTCACGGAGATCCGCCGCGTAAAGGAAGCCACCCGTTTTATTCATGTATTCGCCCCTCATATGGACAGTATCAAGCCCGGCAGAGGCCTGGCCGACATCCTGCCCGAGGCCGTTAAGGCGACCGGTGCGGAAGGCGTTATGCTGAATCACTGTGAAAAGCCCCTTTCTCTGGGTGCGCTCCGTGCCGCCATCCTGCGTGCCGATGAAGTCGGTCTTGCGACCATCGTCTGCGCCGACTCGATCGCAGAAGCCGGAGCGGTTGCCAAATTGAACCCGAATATCATCGTTCCCGAACCTTCCGAACTAATCGGTACGGGCAAAGCCAGCGATGCGGAATATGTTCAGGCATCGATCGAAGCCGTTAAGAGCGTGAATCCCGACATCCTGGTACTGCAGGGCGCCGGCATCAAGTGCTATAACGACGTCTACCGCAATATTTTTGCCGGTGCGGAAGCAACCGGTTCTTCCAGCGGCATCGTAGCGCTGCCGACCAGAGAAGCTCGCAATGCGATGGTCGATGAAATGATTCGTGCCGTACGTGAGGCATGGGACGCAAGACACTGAATCCGTTAAGCGGAGAGGGAGGAAACCCGATGCGTGAGAAGATCACCCGCCGTCAGATCGAAGAAGCCGTTGTGGAGACCGCATGGTGCTACTATCTGAAGGGCACAAAGGTGCAGTATGATTCACAGGAGATGAACTGCAAGCAGGGAACGAACCAGCAGACGCTTCTGGCACAGGCTCCGATGGGGAAATATTATCTGGGAGCGTGGCGTACTTCGGAATATTCCTGCCCGGAAAACGCGACCTCGGACAGCTCCGTATTTACGGTCTGCAGTGATTATTGCTGGAATTCCATGTGTTATGCGACCGGGTATCCCGTATTGGGGTACCGTCTGAATTCCATTACCGCGGCTCTTTGGGCACTCGGCGAATATGTGGAAGACATGATGGTCATGCGCGTCAAAAATTCCAACTATCTTGCCTATAAGAACAGCCCGATCGAAGTCATGGAGCAGTACGGCATCACCGAAAAGCACATGATGACGGTGGAAGAGGGCCGAGCCTTCCTGAAGGACTGGGAGCATCATCTGCGTCCCGGCGATTGGTATACTTCCACGACCCATGTGATGCTGTATATCGGTCACGGCTATGTGCTCGATTCCTGGGGCGGCAAATATAATATGACTTCCGGCGTGGATACCTACGAACGGAAGGGCTCCGTATTTACCCTGCACCGCTTTGAAGATATTGCGCTGGACGGCACGGACCCGGTGATCGGAAATGCCTATGCGCTCAAGGACGGCAATGAGGCCATGAATTTCTGTGCCGTTTACCGTCCCATCAACAATCTGGTGGAAGATGCGGGCACCGGCGACCCCGGCGACGATACGCTGAAGGAAGACTATGTGCTGCCGGAAAGACCCGGGATCCTGTATCCCGAAAATGTGAAGCGTACCGGCTTCGGCATCACGCCGGAGGCATTTTCCCGTCTGCGCTTCCCCGGAATGGAGATCGACAGGACCCAGGACGTCGGCCCCTTCGCAACGGCTGTTTACGGAGATATCATCACATATCACACCGTTGTCAGCAATCGGAGCAGCAATCCGAAATACCGTGAGTTTAAGGAGGCTGTGCATCCCGAACTGGCTCCGTATGCCGGAGATGATTATACCGGCATTAAGATCGTGGAAACGGTCCCCGAGGGCTGCGAGCTGTACCGGGCCGCACAGGACTGCGCGTATGAAAGCGGCAGACTGACCTGGACGGCGGATATCCCGGCCGGTTCGTCCCGCGATTTCTGGTATGCCGTGCGTGTGGTAGGAAAGCCCGGCACGGTGATCGTGAATGACGCCGGTATGGTGGACGATATTCCTTCCAACCGTCTGGAATGCCGCATCGGCTGCAGCAAGCTCGATTTTAAGAAGGCTGCCGCTGCTGCCCGCGGGTGGAAGAAGGAGACCGTTCCCGCAGATGCTTTCGATTTTGTCCGGAAGTATTATGAAAAGGCAGGGGCTTCTGTTTCTTTGCCAGATGCGGACGCTTTGACCGAGGCTCTGTTTGAAATCCGTGATATCCATGTGGAACACGGCTATTTCAAATATTACCGGAATTCCTTTGATGTGCGGATGTTTGAGCGCAGAAAGGATGCTGCGGAGCCTTACGGTGCAATGCTGGTGGACGGATATTCCGGCGGTGTATATCTGCACACTGACCGTTTTGCCGATAAGCGGATCATGGAATTCTCGTACGATTACCTGCAGCCGGGAGATATTCTGGTTTACAGGAATTATGAGCTGCAGGACGGAGTGCTGACCGGCAAGGCTTCTGAAACGGAAGTATATGTTTATACCGGAAATGATCTGCTGCTCGGTATCGACCGGGAGAAGAATGTGTTTACGGAGATCAAATCCGCGGATGTCCTTTGGAAGGCGCATATTTACGATCTGTTCTATGCCGTTCGTCCCGGACAGGCATCGGAACTCCTGTAAAGATGCTCCCGCGTGAAACCGGAACCGGAATCATACCGATATCAGCCCTTCCGACGGCTATTTACCGTACTGTTTCCTGATAAATGAATATTTTATAGTTTCTTTATTGAATTTTTCTTCCGGCCGTGTTACTCTACCCGAAGAAGTATAAAAACGAAAAGGAAGTTGTTATGGATTTCAGTATCTTAAGTCTTCTGATTCGCTGCGACAGATCCTTCACACATGAACGGATCCGCAGTCAGTCGATGAGCGACACGGAATGTATGATCTGCTCTTATGTGAATGCCCACAATGATTGTTCTCAGGATGATGTTGCCAACGGCCTGAAGATGGATAAGACGACGGTCGGCAAGGCCATCGGTTCTTTGGAAAAGAAGATATTCATATCGCGCCGTCAGGACTCCAAGGATCGCCGCAGGAACCTTCTCCGGCTGACGGAGGCGGGGAAGCAGAAGACCCTGGCCGTTCTGAATGAGCAAAAAGCATGGCTGAATGAGGTCTTTGCGTGCCTGTCTGCCGAGGAACAGCGTTTTTATGAGGAATGTTCCCGCCGTCTGCTAGCGTCTGCGGAGGGCATTCTCGTGAAGAAAAAGGCTTGATCCGGTTTCGGACGGTTCGAACATGAAAAACAGAGCGTATGCCGCGGTGCTGCCGACATACGCTCTGTTTTTATCTGTCGGTAAGGAACCGGGCAGAAGCGTTATACAAATGCGATCTCGTTTTTTAAGTTCAAAGCGTCCTTGTAGCGGCGCTGTTCGACCAGATAATCGATCATCCAGTCGGCCAGAAGACGGTAATATCCCTCGCCCAGCTGTTCGCGGCTTTCCTTCAAAAGGACCGTCAGGGTCTCGATGTATTCGTCCCCGCTGCGCTGCTTCTGAATGTATCGCAGCTGGGTAAAATAGAGCAGAAGATCGTAGATCTTCGGCATACGGTCGTCGCGGCGGTTGATCGCCTGCTGGAGGTATTGATTGCCGTAGCCGGGATTATCGGTCTCAAAATAGCAGACTGCCAATTTCTGACCGGTCAGTACCTTCTGCTCATCCATCCCGTGCGCGTTGCTTTTCAGTGATGCGAGCAGATAGGGAATGGCTTCGGCAAACATTTTATGTTCCAGATATGCGGAACCGATATTGAACTGGATCAGCGCGGAGACGCCTTCATCGTAGCCGCGGGACAGCTCCAGCGCTCTTTTATAGTATTTCAGCATAAAGGAAACGTCGTTGAAATTGGAATAGCAGGCACCGAGCAGATAGCTGCTCCACAGCAGCGTGGAAAGTCTGCCTTCCTCGGCACCGGCCGCAAAGGCGTTTTCCGCGGCGGAAATGGCGAACATGTATTCTTTGCGGGTATAGTAACATTCGGCGATCGCCTGCTTCACGAAACTGTTGGAAAACAGATTTTCTGCGAGGCGGAGATTATCCAGCTGATCTTCGGATTCCAGCTGGCCGCAGCCCGCATAGTACAGAAACAGCTGATTGTTGTCCATATTTTCGCGGAATTTGGAAAGGTAGGCTGCTTCCTGGTGGCAGAGCGGCGCTTTCTTGCCGTATTTGCGGATCAGGTCGTACAGATTGAACAGATGCCAGGTCAGATGCAGCTCGCAATTCTCCAATTCCTTCTGGTGCAGCTTCAAATAGGCGGATTCTTCCTCCGCCGCTTCATTGTGGAAATATTTATCAAAGAAGGATGTGATCATCGCTTCCGCTTTCGCGGTCAGAGCAGCATCCTCCGAGAAATGGATCCCCAGTGCCTGATAGAGCTTATCCAGAATGGCGGGGCTGGGATTGCCGATCCCCTGTTCGATCTTGCTGAGATAGGAGACCGCGCAGATGCCTTTGCAGAGCTCCTCCTGGGAAAGTCCTTTCTGCAGCCGCTGCTGTCTGATGATAAAGCCTGTGAAATTTTTCATAAATGTCAGCTCCCTTTTGCCTTTTAAGAATCACGTGTGTACTATACTAGGAATATCTTCCTAATTCAAGCATTATCGTGCGTTTTTTTGATTATCCGCCGGAAATATGATATAATACGGACGTCGGGCCGGCAGAAGCTCTGCGATGCCGCCCAGTTTATTTTAAGGAGCTGTATATGCTGCAGGATTATTATGAACAGGCAGGCATTTCTCAGGAAGTATTCGCGCTCGGGGAAAGTGTCCTGCAGGCTTTGAAGCCTCGTTTCGAGGAAATAGACCGCATCGCCGAATACAATCAGCTGAAGGTGCTTTCCGCCATGCGGAAGAACCGTATTTCCGAGGCACATCTTTCCGGGACGACCGGATACGGACATAATGACCTGGGCCGTGACGCGCTGGAGCAGGTCTACGCGGACACCTTCCATACCGAAGATGCGCTTGTCCGGCCGCAGATCACCTGCGGAACGCATGCGCTGTATCTGGCGCTTTCCGCCAATGTACACCCCGGAGATGAGATCCTTTCGCCCGTGGGCCGTCCCTACGATACGCTGGAGGAAGTCATCGGGATCCGCCCGTCGGTCGGGTCTTTGGCGGAATACGGTGTCAGTTACCGTGAAGTGGACCTGCTGCCGGACGGAGGCTTCGATTATGAAGGGATCCGGAAAGCCATCGGCAGCCGGACTCGTCTGGTGACCATCCAGCGGTCGAAGGGATATGCGACGCGGCCGACTCTTTCCCCGGAACGGATCGGCGAACTGATCGCTTTTATCAAGGAGATCAAGCCGGATGTGACCGTGATGGTGGATAATTGCTACGGGGAATTCACCTGCGAAAAGGAACCTTCGGATTACGGCGCGGATATGGTGGTCGGCTCCCTGATCAAGAATCCCGGCGGCGGGCTGGCTCCGGTCGGCGGATATATTGCCGGCAGGGCGGATCTGATCGAGCGCTGCGCCAAGCGCCTTACGGCCCCCGGCCTCGGCAAGGAAGTCGGTGCCAGTCTTGGGATGAATGCCTCCTTCTATCAGGGCTTCTTCCTTTCCCCGACTGTTACGGCCGGTGCGGAAAAAGGGGCGCTGTTCGCGGCTGCCATTTACGAAAAGCTTGGATTCCCCGTATATCCTTCGTCGTCGGAAACCCGGTATGATATCATTCAGGCGGTGACGCTCGGCAGTCCGAAGGCGATGGAAGCCTTCTGCAGCGGGATCCAGTCCGCTGCGCCGGTGGACAGCTTTGTGAGGCCGGTCGCGTCCGAAATGGCGGGCTATTCCGATCCGGTGATCATGGCGGCCGGGGCTTTCGTGGAGGGATCTTCCATCGAACTCTCCGCGGACGGTCCCATGCGGGAGCCGTATTCCGTCTTCTTCCAGGGCGGATTGACCTGGTATCACGCAAAATACGGAATTTTGATGTCTGTGCAAAAATTGGTAGACGCAGGACTGGCTGTGTGTTAGTATGAACGGGACCCCCGGCGCTTTGGAGAGCTGAGAGGAGGTCCTATTGAACCATCATTCGGGAATCAAATCCCTGCCCGCATCCGAAAGACCTTACGAGAGAGGCCTTGCTTTCGGCCCTTCCGCGCTCAGCAATGCGGAGCTTCTGGCGATCATTCTGCGCAGCGGAACGAAAGAGCAAAGCTCTCTGGCACTGGCGGAGGAACTGCTTCGGCATTTCGGAGGAGAACGCGGCGTGACCTTTCTGGCGGACTGTACGCCCGAAGAATTACAGCGGCTCGGCGGTATCGGGCCGGTCAAGGCTCTGACTTTGTCCGCGGTCGGCGAGCTTTCCCGGCGTATCGCAAAAACGCAGCGGGAGGCGCAGGTCACACTGTCCAGCCCTTCGTCCATTGCTTCCTACTTTATGGAGGAAATGCGGCATCTGGGACATGAGGAGCTGCGGCTGGTATGCCTGAATACCAAGAACAAGCTGCTGCATCAGGAAGTGATCTCGGTGGGAACGGTCAATGCTTCGCTTGCTTCCCCGAGAGAGATCTTTCTGACCGCACTCCGCCGCAGGGCGGCAGGCTTCATCCTGCTGCATAATCATCCCAGCGGGGATCCCACCCCCAGCCGCGAAGATATTTTGCTGACAAAAAAGCTTTCCGAGTCCGGGCAGATGCTGGAAATACCTCTGCTGGATCATATCGTTATCGGCGACAGACGGTATTATAGTATGAAGGAAGAAGGGTATCTTTGATCGGAGACTATCCATGACCGAAAATCGTAACCCCAAGGATTTTCATCACAGGCGTTTGCTGATCCTGCTGGTCAGCATATGCCTTTTTCTGCTGTTCGTAAGCTCCTTCAGCGCCTCCTTCAATAACGGCGTGCGGGGGGCTCTGAACGCTGTGCTGATGCCTATGCAGAAAGGGATGAACAAGGCCGGCAGCAGCGTGTTTACCGAGCTGCAGAAGCTGCAGGAACTGCATTATGTGCAGGAAGAAAATGAAATATTGCTGCGTGAGATCGCGGAGATGGAGCAGGAGAATACCCGCCTGCGCCTGGAGCTGCTGGAACTGGAACAGGCAAGGGAGCTTTTGAAGCTGCAGGAGCAATATCCGCAGTACGAGACCGTCGGCGCACATATCATAGGCAAAAATTCCGGCAACTGGTATCAGTCCTTCCTGATCGATAAGGGGACGGCGGACGGAATCCGGCTGAATATGAACATTTTGGCGATGGGAGGGCTCGTCGGTGTCGTTACGGCCATCGGGCCTGACTATGCGACAGTCAGTTCCATCATCAACGAAGACCGTTATGTGAGCGCGATGTCGGTGCGGACAGGCGATACGTTTATGGTCAAGGGAGACCTGACCCTGTATGCAGACCAGAAGCTTGCGATGGAAAACATCAAAAAGAACGCGGAAGTGGATACGGGCGATATCATCGTGACATCCAATATCAGTGATATTTACCTCCCCGGTCTGCTGATCGGCTACGCGGAAGAAGTGCAGACGGATCCCGATAAACTGACCAAGTCCGGAACGCTGCTCCCCGTCGTGGATTTCGAATCGCTAGACAATGTTCTGGTCATATTGAAAACCAAAGAAACAGGAGACTGAGTCCATGAAAAGGTTCCTGTTTTATACGGCGCTCGTCCTGGTATCGTTTTCTCTGCAGAATAATGTATTTGCGGCTTCTTCCCTGATCTCGACCGTTCCGAACATCATGCTGATCGTGGTCTTTTCGTTCGGATTTCTGCGCGGAAGCAGCCACGGTATGCTGCTGGGCTTTGCCTGCGGTCTGCTGTCGGATGTCTTTTTCGGCAGTACGCTGGGAGTCTCCGCCCTGCTCTATACGATCATGGGATTCCTGATCGGTCTGCTCGGCCGCCTGTATTTTACCGAATTCTCGGATATGCCCCTTTTGCTGTGTCTGGTCAGTGATACTCTGTATCATATCGGCGTATTTATCGTCGTATTCGCAATGGGCGGGCAGTATCATTTCTTTTCTTATGTTTGGGATATATTGATCCCGGAGCTTTGCTATACCGGCGCGGCTGCGTTGGTTTTGTATCCGCTGCTTCGGAAAGCCGACGCAGCCGTATCAAAGTGGGAAGCGAGGAAGACAAGGTCCTTTGTTTAGCGAGATCCTTGAATACATTTTATATCGGATTCGAAAAATGCTGGCGTCGCGGATCTTTCCGCTGATGCTTCTTTTCGGCGCCCTTTTTCTCGCTTTGACCGTTAAAGTATATCTGCTGCAGGTCGTCCGCGGCGAACAGGCGCTGACAGATGTGGCGGATACGATGACGAAAACGATCTCCACACCGTCTTCCCGCGGCAATATTTACGACTGCAACGGTGTTCTGCTGGCTTATAACGAACTGGTCCAGAATGTGACCGTGACCGATAACGGCGCCTATCAGGACGGATACGAGCGGAATCTTATGCTCCTTCGCTTGATCTCGATCCTGGACGCGCACGGCGAGACCGTTCAGCCGACGCTGCCCTTGTATCTGGATGAAAAAGGTACGCTGCAGACGAATTTCAGCTCCGAGACCGCACGCCTGCGCTTTTTGCGGGATATGTACGGGGTCAAGAACGTCAATCAGCTGACGGAAGAGCAGCGGTCCGCCTCTGCACAGGACATTTTCGACTTTTTCGTGAAAAAATTCGGTGTCGGGAGCTACCGCAACGGCAGCACCTATCTGGTCACGACCGATCAGGCATTGAAATGTCTCCATATCCGGTATGCGCTGTATTCCAACTATTATGTCCGTTATAATCCTACGACGGTGGCTTTGAATGTGAAGGAAAAGACGGCTGCCGCGATTTTGGAGCATGCAGCCGAACTGAGCGGCGTGGAGATCGAAAACAGCTATGTCCGCCGGTACAATAACGCCGTTTATTTTTCACATATCATCGGTTATACGGGCAAGGCAAGCACGGAAGAGATCCAGAGCCTCAATGCGGCGGGCGGCAATTATGTCAGCGGCGATGTCATCGGGAAGAGCGGCATTGAAGCCAGTATGGAAACGTCCCTGCAGGGGACCAAGGGCACCAAAACGGTCTATGTCAATAACCTGGGGCAGATCCAGAAGGTCATCGGGACCGAGGACTGCATTTCCGGTGACGATGTATATCTTTCCGTCGATGCCAAGCTGCAGATCGGTATTTATTTCCTGTTGGAACAGAAGCTGGCAGGTATATTGATCTCCAACCTTGTGAATGAGGGCACGGACCCGCATGACGAAGATCACCGCATATCGGTCAAGGCTGCCTATAATCAGCTGATCGCAAACAATATCCTTGATTTCGAAGCCTTTGAAAAGGCAGATAATAATACCCCCGAAAGCCGTCTGTTCCGTGCCTTTACCGTCGGACAGTCGCGAGTCCTTTCGGATATCAGAAAGCTCCTGACGTCCGTATCTCCGGAGCCCTACGAGGCCCTATCCGAGGATAAGCAGCAATATCTGGACGAGCTGTATGATGTGCTGCTTTCGGAAGAAATACTCCTGCGTGACAAGATCGATGTCGGATCGCCGATGTATGCGGCCTACCGGATCGACGGGACCGTTTCGCTGCAGGAATATCTGCGCTACGCTTTGGAAAACGGCTGGGTCGACACCGGGCTGCTTTCACTGGAGGGGGACTATACCAGTTCCGAGCAGGTTTACCGGGAATTGGTCGAACTGATCCTGCCGGCCCTGAAGGAAAGCCGGGATTTCTCAAAGTCGATTTATAAAAATCTGATCTACAATAATACCATCAAGCGCTGCGACCTGGCTCTGGCGCTGTTTTCGCAGCATGTTCTGGAATATGATGAGGAATGGGTCGATGTCCTGTCTGTCGGGACGGATAATACGGCTTTCGAGTTCATGAAGAAGGTCATCACTTCCATGGAACTTACGCCCGCGATGCTGGCGCTGGATCCCTGTTCCGCGGCGGCGACCCTTGTTGACCCGAATACCGGAAAAGTGAAAGCCATGGTGGCTTATCCCGGCTACGATAATAACCGTATCAACGAGCCGGACTACTATCTGATGCTGCTGGAAGATATGTCTTCCCCGCTTTTCAATACCGCGACGCAGGCACAGTGCGCACCCGGCTCCGTATTCAAGCTGGTGACATCGGCGGCTACGCTGGAGCTGGGAACGATGGATCCGAATGAAAAGATCACCACCAAGGGCGTCTTTACGGAAGTCGGTATGAATCTGGAATGTTCGATCTATCCCGATACGCACGGCGATATCTGCCTGCGCGAGGCACTTCGGGATTCCTGCAACTATTTCTTCTGCGAAGCCTGCTACCGCTTTTCCATGGTGGATGACCGATACAGCGACTCCACCGGACTGGATATCCTCCAGAAATACGCTTCCCTGATGGGTCTCGGCGAAAAATCCGGCGTAGAGGTCGCGGAATATGTTCCGCACATTTCCACCACCTCGGCGATCGCTTCCGCCATCGGACAGGGCAGCAATCTGTATTCGAATGTGCAGCTGGCCCGCTATGTAACGGCTGTTGCGACCTCGGGAAATCTGTACGGCCTGACACTGCTCGATCACACGGTGCAGGCTGACGGTACGTTTTTGAAGAGTTATCACGGTGAACTGCTTTCCAAGACGAAGCTGTCCGAGGAGACCTGGTACAATATCCACACCGGGATGCATCTTTCCGCGACCGAGGGCAGTACGGCACCTCTGTTCAGCCATAAGGTGGATCTGGCCAGTAAGACCGGGACGGCGCAGGAGAGCAGCCTTCGTCCGGACCACGCGACCTTCGTTGCCTATGCACCCTACAAGGATCCGCAGGTTTGTCTGGCTGTATCCATCCTTCACGGATATACCTCCGGCAACACCGCCGAGGTAGGCGGATATATCCTGGACTTCTATTTCGGACACATGGATCTGGACGACATTCTGACTTCCGACGCACGTGATATCGGCGGCGGTATCGTCCGTGAATAAAGGGAGAATCGATATGAGGATCATTGCAGTCGCCTCCGGAAAGGGCGGCGTCGGGAAAACGACAACGGCAGCTTCTTTGGGCGTCGGACTGGCGTCTTTGAACAAGAAAGTCCTGCTGGTGGATATGGATATGGGGCTGCGCAATCTGGATGTGGCGCTGGGAATGGAAGATAAGGTCTTTTATCACCTGCTGGATGTCGCGGAACAGAAATGCCTGCCCGCAGAGGCTGTCCTTCGCGACGAACGCTATCCGAATCTTTCCTTTATTGCAGCATGCCAGACCGTTCCGGAACAGGCTCTTTCCGCGGATCTGCTGCGGCCTGTTTTGAGACAGCTGGCACAGGATTATGACGCCGTGATCCTGGACTGCCCGGCAGGGATCGGCAACGGCTTTGAATGTGCCGTATCCGCGGCAGATGAAGCCATCGTGGTTTCCACGCCGACCGTGGCTGCCGTGCGGGATGCGGACCGTGTCCTGCATTTGCTGGAACAGAAGAAGATCCGCGGCCGCAGCATCCTGATCACCAGGATGCGAGAGGAGCTGATCCCCTCCGGGGCCATGCTGGATGCGGAGGATATTTCCGATATCCTGGGTGTTCCGCTTTTAGGCGTCATCCCCGAGGACGACCACTGCATTCTGTATTCCAATGAAGGAGAGTCTCTGATCGGTTCCGGTACGCCTGCCGGAAAAGCCTATGAACGGGTGGCGCGCCGCCTGAACGGAGAAGATGTCGCTGTCCCGAAGAAAAAGAAAAAACGCTTCCACCTCTTTCACTGACGGCAGCCTCGGGCTGCACTAGGAGCAAAAATGTTTGCATTTGAACGTTATCGCTGGAAAAACATTCCGTTCGGGCTGATTTTCTGCGTGATCGCGCTGAGCATATTGGGCTACATGGTTCTCGGCAGTGCCGTGATCAACGATTCCACCGGCGCGGACACCCTGAATAAGCAGCTGATCGGCTTTGCGGTCGGCGGCGTCGGAATGGTCCTGATCGGCCTGATCGACTATCATTTCTGGATCAGGCTGTATCCCTTGGTATATCTGGCAATGATCGGCATCCTGGGACTTCTGTATACGCCTCTCGGCGCGACCTACAATAAGGCGACTCGCTGGATAGAGATCTCGAATGTCGGCCAGCTGCAGCCCTCCGAATTTGCCAAAATATTGATGATCGTGTTTTTTGCCTGGTTCTTCGAAAAAGTACAGGCGAAGATGAATAAGTTCAAATATGTCCTTCTTGCGGTTGCACTGATCGTTCCCCCGGCTTTTATCATTTTCAAGGAGCCGGACCTTTCTTCGACTTTGCTGTTCCTCTGTGCGTTCCTGGCGATCTTTTTTGCCGCCGGTCTCAGCTACAAATGGATCGGTGTAGCGTGCGGCCTTATGGTCCCTGCCGGTCTTTTCCTGATATGGGACAGTATGCAGGAAAATCCGCTCATTTTGAAGGAATATATGCTGAACCGCATCATGACCTTCCTGCATCCGGAGGAATACGGTTCGACCGGCCTGAACGACCAGCAGAATCAGGCTGTATTGGCGATCTCTTCCGGCCGGCTTCACGGGAAAGGCCTGTATAATGCCAGCTTTGAATCGGTCAAGAACGGACACTTCCTTTCGGAAGAAAACTGCGACTTCATATTTGCGGTCATCGGAGAGGAAATGGGCTTTTGGGGAGCCCTGGCAGTGATCGGGCTGTTTTTCCTGCTGGTGATATTCTGCTTCTCCATTGCCGGCCGTGCCAGAGATACCTCCGGAAAGCTGATCTGCGTCGGTGTTGGTTCCTTGATCGGGCTGGAAGCATTCGTCAATATCGGTGTTACCAGCGGCCTTCTGCCGAATACCGGCATCGCGCTGCCTCTGTTTTCCGCCGGCCTCAGTTCCCTCGTTACGACGCTGTTCGGAATCGGTTTTGTGATCAACGTCGCGCTGCAGCGCAGGGAGAATGACGAGCGGTATTGATGCGCAGGGAGGGCATCGGGAAAGATTTTTTGCCCCCTCATTTCGTTTACGATTTTTCGGTGAAGTGCTTGATTTATATGTTCGATTAACATATAATAATCCCATATTTGTACCTATCCGCAAAGGAGGAAAACAACATGATCAAGATTATTACGGGTGACAAGGGCAAGGGCAAGACCAAGTATCTGCTGGATATGGCTAACGACGCCGTCAAGACCAGCAAGGGTTCCCTTGTATACCTTGACAAGAGCTCTAAGCATATGTTCGAACTTGACAGATCGGTTCGTTTGATCAATGTATTTGATTACCCTGTATGCAGCCTGGATGCTTTCATCGGCTTTATTGCAGGTATTATTTCTCAGGACCATGACCTTTCCGTGGTCTTTATCGACAGCTTCCTGATGATGACCGATATTTCCACCGGCGAGAAGATGACCGCCGCCGTAGAAGCGCTGGAAAAGATCAGCAAGCTCGGCAATGTGGACTTTGTCATGACGATTTCCCGTAATAAAGAAGACCTTCCCGCTTCTCTTCAGGAATTGGTAATCCAGTCTCTGTAAGATCAGGAAATACACAGCAGCAGGCAGGCATTTTGTCTGCCTGCTTTGATTTGGAGTGAGCATGCGTAAAAAATCGGCAGCAGGAATTTTCAGCCGCGGACAGGACGCGCCGGACTTTAATGTCGGCGTTGTCGTGTTCTTTTTGCTGCTGCTGTATTTGATTTATACATTGCTTCATTTCGCGTTTCAAAAGGACTATACGACCTATACGGTCGGAAATGAGTCCGCAGTTTCCGCATCGGCTACGTATCAGGCACTGATCCTGCGCAGCGAGAAGGTCGTCAGCAGTGACTGGGTCGGCTATGTGAATCTGTTTGTCCCGGAAGGGACCCGTACCGCCGTCGGGGGCATTGTCGCTACGGTGGATGAACTGGGTGTATACAGTGAGACGATCGACAGTGCCGGGAAAAATCAGGTGCTGTCTTCGGATGATCTGCTGCGCCTGAAAAGCCATTTCTCCGATCTGGCAGTGCAGTATGACGGCCAGAATTTCAGCGGGATCTATGCCCGCAAGAACGAGATATCTTCGTATTTTCTCGGTGCTGTCGCGACCAGTACGCTCAGTTCACTGCAGGAGAGCATGTCCCTTTCCGAATTCTTTCACAAAGAGCCTTCTGAATACAGCGGACTTGTCAGCTATTATACGGACGGTTTCGAAAAAGTCACTGCCGATACTGTCAAGGCCGATTATTTCAATACCGAAAAATACAGCCGTTCCGTGACCAAGGATTTTGTGGAACCGAATGACTTCCTGTATAAGATCATCGATTCCGAAGACTGGAGTCTGGTATTCCCCGTAAGCGATACGGACGCAGCACTCTATAATTCGAAATCAAAGCTTTCCGTTACTTTCCTGGCAAATAATCTGACGGTCGACTGCAATTTCCGTCTGTTTACGGCCGGTGACAGCAAGCTGTATATCGAACTGTATCTTTCCAAATATCTTGTCCAGTTCCTGGGTGACCGATATACGAAGATCAGGATCAATCAGTATTCCGGAAGCGGCTATAAGGTACCGGCCACTTCGGTCGTCACGAAAGAGTTCTATGTGGTCCCGAAGGAATATCTGTTTACCGTGACGGAGGATAAGACCGAGGTCCGACAGCTCATGACGGAAAATTTCAGCGGCAGAGATTCTGTGCGGGAAGCTGTGACGCCGACGGTATTCTGGAGCGATGACAGCTACATTTATCTCGATACGAATGATTTTGCCGAAGGGACGCTATTCGTCAATCCCATTACCGAAGAAAAATATACGGTCCGCCTGAAATCTCCGCTGAAGGGCGTGTATCAGGTGAACAAAGGCTTTACGGTATTCCGACTTATTGAAATCGTGATGGACCGGGAGGACTATCTGATCGTCCGAGCGGGGACGCGTTACGGGATCACGACGTTCGATCTGCTGCTCCTGCATCCGGAGGGCACGGAAGAAGGCGCTGTTCTGCATTAATACGGCGGATTGCTTTCATCCGGCATATTTTTAGCTTGACAAGTAATTTGAAAAATACAATAATAGATGAGGCGGAAGCGCCACGGAGGTCTGATATGGAACTGATCAATACGTTTTTGAGCAAATTGAAACTTACCGACGATTATTTGGATGAAGAAGAGGAAGAGATCGGCACGGAGCCGGAAGAGGAAGAACAGCCCGCACAGTCCGCTCCGAAAAAAACATCCTTCTTTTCCAAGCGTTTTTCTAAAAATGAAGAGGAAGAGCTTCCCGAGGAGGAAGAACCCGTTCACAAGGCCGCTCCCGCTGCCGTAAAGGCTGCTACGGCAAGCACTGCCCGCTGGAATTCTGCCCAAAGCAGCCAGAAAAAGGGCGGTATGACGGTCAGCATGATCAAGCCGGCCTCGATGGAAGATGCAAGAAGCATCTGCGATACCCTGCTGGAGGGCAAGTCTGTTATTATCAATCTGGAAGGTGTGGATGTCGATCTTGCGCAGCGTATCATCGACTTTTCTTCCGGCGCCTGCTATTACAGCGACGGCAATTTCCGCATGATCTCCAGCTGCATTTTCATGATCAGCCCCGGCTTCGTGGAACTTACGGGTGATTTCAGAGAAATGCTTCCCGAGGGAAAGAATTCCCTGGGCGCCCGCAGCAGTCTCATCAAGCATTGATGATATGGGGCTTCATCTGAAACATATATGGCCGGGCGTCCTGCTTGCGGCAGCTGCCGCGGCAACGGACCGTTTGACGAAGGTAATGGCTGTCAGGCAGCTGCAGGGGCAGGCTGTGAAAAGTCTGATCCCCGGCGTGCTGGAGCTTTGCTATGTGGAAAATACGGGGATGGCTTTCGGTTTATTGAAGGATGCCCGCGTGTTTTTCGCCGTGATCACGGTGATCCTTTTGGCAGGGATCCTTTGGGTCTATTTCAAACTTCCCGCGGAAAAGCGGTATCGCCCGGTTTTTATTTCCCTTTCCTTGATAACGGGCGGAACAGTGGGGAATTTTATCGACCGCATCAGCCGAGGCTATGTGGTGGATTTCCTGAATTTGTCTTTTATTGATTTTCCTGTTTTTAATCTGGCGGATATTTACATCACCTGGCCTGCGGTCCTCCTGGCTGTTTTGGGTATCTTTTATTACAAAGAGGAGGATTTCAAGAAACTGGGTCTATGAACAGCTATTTCTTTGCGACAGAGCCGGAGGACGAAGACAAACGGCTGGATGCATATCTGGCCGAAGTCCTGGAAGGGTATTCCCGCAGCTACATTCAGAAGCTGCTCGAGGATACCCTTGTTTCTGTTGACGGCTCCGTAAAAAAGAAAAATTACCGTCTGAGCGGCGATGAGAAGATCCATGTTCTGCTGCCGGACCCGAGACCTCTCGGTGTCGAAGCGGAAGATATCCCCCTGGATATCTACTACGAAGACGACGATATCCTGATCGTCAATAAACCGAAGGGGATGGTCGTGCATCCCGCGGCGGGGCACAGCGGCGGGACCCTGGTCAATGCTCTGATGGGGCACTGCGGGGCCGCGCTTTCGGGCATCAACGGTGTGCTGCGCCCGGGAATCGTCCACCGGATTGATAAGGACACCAGCGGGCTGCTCGCGGTATGCAAGAATGATGCTTCCCATGCTTCCGTAGCGGCTCAGCTGAAGGAACATTCCGTGACGCGGCGCTATCTGGCTGTTGCGCAGGGAACGATCTCGGCTCCCGGCGTTGTGGACGCTCCCATCGGCCGGGATAAAAAGGACCGGCTGCGTATGGCCGTCGACCCTCTTCACGGAAAAAATGCCGTCACGCACTATCGCCCCCTGGAAATGCTGCGCTGCTATACGCTGGTGGAGTGCCGCCTCGAAACAGGCCGCACGCATCAGATCCGCGTGCATCTGAGTTCGCTCGGGCATCCTCTTTTGGGAGATGAACTCTACGGCGCGCGGAAAAATCCGCTTGCCGCAGACGGCCAGTGTCTGCATGCCGGTGTTTTGGGGCTGATCCATCCCCGCACGGGCGAATATATGGAGTGGACGGCTCCTCTGCCGCCCGAATTTGAAGCGAAACTAGCAAAATTAAGATAGCGGCGTCCCGCTGACGAAAAGATCCCCCATCACTTTCCTGCGCACCTTAGGCGTGCGGGCAGCAGAAGCGATGAGGGATCTATTTATGATATCAGGCGGGATATCGGAATCAATCGACGCGGCAGCGCTTTTCGCCGCGCAGATAGGCCGCGATGTTTTCACACATTTCGGCGAGGCAGCGCTTGCGGGCTTCATAGGCGCCCCAGGCCATGTGAGGCGTCAGGAATACGTTCGGATCGTCTTTGATGGGATACAGCGGATGGTCGGCGGGCATCGGCTCCGCGGAATATACATCCACGCCCAGACCGCCGATCCTGCCGCTCTGTACGGCTTCGGCAACGGCGGCTTCGTCCGTCACGGCCCCGCGGGCTACATTGACCAGGATCACCCCGTCCTTCATCAAAGCAAGCTGTTTTCTGCCGATCATGCCGCGGGTCGAATCGTTGAGCGGGACATGCAGGGAGATGATATCCGAGACTCTGCAGAGCTCATCCAGCGGAAGGGTCTCATAGACAGGGTCCTGACTGCGGCGGCATACCACGACATGGGCGCCCAGTGCCTCGGCGACCCTGGCAACCTGTCCGCCGATATTTCCGGCACCGACGATGCCCCAGGTCTTTCCGCGCAGTTCGCGGAAGGCAGGGAAGAGACGGTTCGGAACGCCGGAGGCGGTATAGCTGCCGTCACGGACAAAGGCATTGAAATCGACCAGATGCATGATCAGATTGAGGACCATCCCCACGGTCAGCTGCGCAACGGAATCCGTTGAATATCCCTTGACGTTGGTGACGCCGATATTTTTGCTGCGGCAGTAGGCCGTGTCGATATTGTCAAAACCCGTTGCGGCCACACAGATCAGCTTCAGGTGAGAAGCTTTTTGAAGCGTTTCCGCATTCAGGCGGCATTTGTTGGTAAGAATAACATCCGCATCGGCTGCGCGGTCTGCGATCTCGGACGGTGCGGAGGTCTGGTAGACGGTCAGGCGGCCGAACTGCTCAAAAACGGAAAGATCCATATCGCCGCCGAGTGTTGCGGCATCCAGTAAAACGATCTCAAACATAGAAAACCCCTTTCGGTTCGTTTTTGGAACATAACTTCTTTATGATCATTATAGAACGATGCAGCCATGCGGTCAAAGGCTTTTTTCGTGAATCGCCTGCGGAAGATCCATTTACAAATATTTAAGGATTTGGAAAGAAGAAACAGTTGACAAAGCAAAAGGACAGTGGTACATTACGCATGGATGTTAGCACTCCAAAGAACTGAGTGCTAACAAGAAAGGAGCCTTATGGAGCTGGACGACAGGAAGCAGAAGATACTTCACGCGATCATACAGAACTACCAGGAAACCGGGGAACCGGTAGGCTCCCGGACGATTTCCAAAATGAAGGAACTCAATTTCTCTCCGGCAACCATCCGCAATGAAATGGCCGATCTTGAGGAGATGGGCCTGATCGTGCAGCCTCACACCTCCGCCGGGCGTGTTCCGACCGATAAAGGCTACCGCCTATATGTGGATGAGATGCTTTCCGCGCAGACCTCGGAACCGCACATGCCGGCTCTGCAGTCTCAGGATATGCTCATCCGGCGTGTGGACCGGGTGGAGGAACTGCTGCTCAAAATGGCGCAGATGCTTGCGGCCAATACCAACTATACCAGTATGGTGACCGGGCCGCATATCCGGAAAAACAAGCTGAAGTTCCTGCAGCTTTCTTCCATGGGTGACGGCAAGCTCCTTTGCGTGGTCGTTCTGGAAGGCAACATCGTCCGAAACAATATCCAGAAGATCGACGAAGAGATATCGCAGGAAGACCTGCTTCAGCTGAATTTCCTGCTCAATTCTCAGCTCAACGGACTTTCCATGGAGGAGATCAATCTCGGCGTCATCACTAAGATCCGGGAAGAAGCCGGTGTACATGCCGGGGTCGCCATGAAAGTCATGGAAGCCGTGGCGGATACCTTTGAACATGAAGAAAGCTACCGCATCTATACCAGCGGCGCGACCAACATTTTCAAGTATCCCGAATTGACGGGCGGCGATAAGGCCAGCGAGCTGATCAGCACGCTGGAGGAAAAGCAGAGCCTCGGCAACGCCATTATTTCCTGCAACGGGGAAAGCAAGCAGGATATCCAGGTATTTATCGGCGATGAGGTGCCCGTGGATTCCATGAAGGACTGCAGCGTCGTGACCGCGACCTACGAGCTCGGCGAGGGCGTGCAGGGCAAGATCGGCATCATCGGTCCCAAGAGAATGGACTATCAGAAGGTAGTCGATACGCTGAAGGTCACCATGAGCCAGTTGGACAACATATTTATGAAGACGGAGGAATAGATCTTGACTGAGTTGGAACAGGAAGAAATGAAGGCTGCGGAAGAAGCAGCACCTGCCGAAGAGACGGAGGCTGAAAAGCCCGAAGAAGCTGCGGAAGCGGTTCCGGAGGAATCAGCAGCGGCAGAGGAGAATGATCCCGAAGCGTCCGTTCAGCAGGATGCCTGTGAAAAAAAGAAGGGCGGCTTTTTCGGTAAATCCTCTAAAGAAGCTGAAAAAGCGAAAAAAGCTCTTGCGGAAGCAGAAGAAAAGCTGCAGGAAATGACCGATCGTACGCAGCGTACGATGGCCGAGTTCGATAATTTCCGCAAGCGTACCGAAAAAGAAAAGGCTGCCATGTACGAGGTCGGCGCAAGGAGCGTGCTGGAAAAGCTGCTTCCCATTGCCGACAGCTTTGAAAGAGGGCTGGGGGGCCTGAGCGAGGAACAGAAGGCAGAGCCTTTCGCGGCCGGTATGGACCTGGTTTACAAGCAGCTTCAGAAAATGTTCGAGGAACTGGAAGTCAAAGTCATCCCGGCCGAAGGCGAGACTTTCAATCCGGATCTCCATAACGCGGTGATGCATGTGGAAGATGAAGAAGCCGGTGAAAACCAGATCGTTCAGGAATTCATGAAGGGTTACACGTACCGCGGTACGGTGATCCGCTACAGCATGGTAAAAGTAGCCAACTGATCCGTCGGAAGGCTGTTTCACATAAAATCATATCCATCAGGAGGAAAATAAAATGAGTAAGATTATCGGTATTGACCTTGGTACGACCAATTCCTGCGTCGCAGTTATGGAAGGCGGCAAGCCCGTTGTTATCGCGAATACGGAGGGCGTCCGCACGACTCCCAGTGTCGTTGCATTTTCGAAGACCGGAGAGCGTCTGGTAGGCGAGTCCGCAAAGCGTCAGGCGGTTACGAACGCCGACAAGACCATCGCTTCCATCAAGCGCCAGATGGGCACGAACTACCGTGTGACCATCGACAGCAAGAATTACACCCCGCAGGAGATCTCCGCGATGATCCTGCAGAAGCTGAAGGCTGATGCGGAAAGCTACCTGGGCGAGAAGGTAACGGAAGCCGTTATCACCGTTCCCGCATATTTCAACGATGCGCAGCGTCAGGCAACCAAGGACGCCGGCAAGATCGCCGGTCTGGAAGTCAAGAGAATCATCAACGAACCGACGGCCGCTGCTCTTGCTTACGGTCTTGACAACGAAAAAGAGCAGAAGATCATGGTTTACGACCTGGGCGGCGGTACCTTCGATGTTTCCATCATCGAGATCGGTGACGGTGTCATCGAGGTCCTTGCCACGAATGGCGATACCCACCTGGGCGGCGACGATTTCGACAACAAGATCATCGACTGGATGCTTGCCGAATTCAGAAAGCCGGAAGGCGTTAAGCTGTTGGGCGATAAGACGGCCATGCAGCGTCTGAAGGAAGCTGCCGAGAAGGCAAAGAAAGAGCTTTCCACCATGACCACCACGAACATCAACCTGCCCTTCATCACCGCTACCTCCGAGGGCCCCAAGCATCTTGATCTTAACCTGACCCGCGCTAAGTTCGATGAACTGACCCGCGACCTGGTAGACCGTACCGCTATCCCGGTACAGAACGCACTGCGTGATGCCGGCCTGACCGCCTCCGAACTCAGCAAGGTCCTGCTGGTCGGCGGCTCCACCCGTATGCTTTCCGTACAGGAAAAGGTAAAGCAGCTCACCGGCAAGGAACCCAACAAGTCCCTGAACCCCGACGAGTGCGTTGCAATCGGTGCTTCCATTCAGGGCGGCAAGCTGAACAATGATGCCGGCGCCGGCAGCATCCTGCTTCTGGATGTTACGCCTCTGTCCCTTTCCATCGAGACCATGGGCGGCATTGCGACCCGTCTGATCGAGCGCAATACGACCATCCCGACCAAGAAGAGCCAGGTATTCAGCACGGCAGCTGATAACCAGACCGCTGTGGATATCAACGTTCTGCAGGGCGAGCGTCAGTTTGCACGCGACAATAAGAGCATCGGTCAGTTCCGTCTGGACGGCATCCTGCCTGCACGCCGCGGTGTGCCGCAGATTGAAGTTACCTTTGATATCGATGCCAACGGTATCGTGAACGTTTCCGCGAAGGATCTCGGAACCGGCAAGGAACAGCACATCACCATTACTGCTTCCTCCAATATGTCCGACGACGATATCGACAAGGCCGTTCGTGAGGCCGCTGAGTTCGAAGCAGCCGATAAGAAGCGCAAGGAAGGCGTTGATGCCCGTAACGATGCCGATTCCCTGGTATTCCAGACCGAACAGGCTCTGAAGGAAGTCGGTGACAAGCTGGATGCTTCTATGAAGTCCCAGGTAGAGGCCGATATCGCGGCTTTGAAGAAGACGGTGGAAGAGACCCAGAATACGGATTCTCTCAGCGACAGCCAGATCCAGGCCCTGAAGGACGGCAAGGAAAAATTGATGAACAGTGCGCAGGCTCTGTTCTCCAAGGTATATGAACAGGCTCAGGGTGCTCAGGGCGCTCAGGGCTCTCAGCAGGACTGCGGCAACTGCGGCGGCGACTGCAAGAACGGCGGCAAAGATGACGATGTGATCGATGCCGATTTCAAGGAAGTATAATTCTGCTGTCAGGCGGAATACGGAACTGACTGCCGGGGGACGGTTTATGACCGTTCCCCTCAGGCATTTAGTTAAAACAAATCAGAAAACGACAGGTTAACTCTATGGCAGAGACGAAACGTGATTATTATGAAGTCCTGGGGGTGCCGAAGGATGCCGATGAGGCGTCCATAAAAAAGGCATATCGGACATTGGCAAAGAAGTATCATCCGGATGCCAACCCCGGTGACAAGGAAGCCGAAGTCAAATTCAAAGAAGCGTCCGAAGCCTACGCTGTGCTGATTGACCCGGAGAAACGCCGCAAATATGACCAGTTCGGTCATGCGGCCTTCGACGGTGGCGCCGGCGGCGGTGGCTTTGACTTTAACGGCGCGGATATGGGCGATATCTTCGGCGATATTTTCGGCGATCTGTTCGGCGGCGGCTTCGGCGGTTTCGGAGGATTCGGCGGTTTCGGCGGCAGCCGGAACGCGAACGGCGCCAGAAAGGGCCGCAACGTCCAGACCAGCGTCCGTATCGATTTTCTGGATGCCATCCGCGGAAAAGAACAGGAACTCAGCCTGAATCTGCAGGATGCATGCCCCGACTGCAGCGGGACCGGCTGCAAGCCCGGTACCAGCCCCGTGACCTGTTCCCACTGCGGCGGGACGGGCCAGGTGACCGTTACCCAGCAGACGCTTTTCGGCATCATGCAGAATCGCAGAAGCTGCCCTGACTGCGGCGGCCGCGGCAAGATCATCAAGGAAAAATGTACGCATTGCAGCGGTACGGGCTTTATCCGCAAGAGGACGAATGTATCGTTTACGATCCCCGCGGGGATCGACGACGGTCAGACGATCCGTATCCGCGGCAAGGGCGATCCCGGCGAAAACGGCGGAGAGCGCGGCGACCTTCTGGTCGAGGTACGTGTTTCTTCCCACCCGGTATTCGAACGTCAGGACTATGATATTTTCTCCATGGTCCCACTTTCCTTCGTGCAGGCTGCGCTTGGTGATACCATCCGCATCCAGACCGTGGACGGAGAGGTCGAATACGAGCTGAAGCCGGGAACACAGCCGGGCACCCGAATCCGCCTGCGTTCCAAGGGCGTCCCTTCCCGTCAGGGCGGAGGACTGCGCGGCGACCATTATGTGACCTTTACGGTGCAGGTCCCCGAAAAGCTTTCAAAAGAGCAGAAGGATGCGCTTCTGGCCTTTGATGAGGCATCCGGCGGAAATATGAGCGCCGGGAAAAAGAAAAAGGGCATATTTAAGTAAAATGTGATATAGTAGGGTCCGGTACGGATGATCCGTCCGGACCTTATTGCTGTGCAGGGAGAGTTTATATGAAGTGGAAAAAATACACGCTTGAAACACTGGCGGAGGCAGAGGATACCATCGCTGCCGCGTTATATGATCTGGGTGTGGAAAGTATTGAAATATGCGATAAAAAACCGATGACGCAGGAAGAGATCGAAGCCATGTTCGTCGATATCCCTCCTGAGATGCCGGAAGACGACGGGACTGCGGAAATCAGTTTTTATCTGGAGGAAGATGCGGACGATACGCAGCTTCTGCGGGATCTGCAGGATGTTTTGACCGAATTTTCCGCGCAGATGCCTCTTGGCAGCCTGGTCCTCCGCCGCGGCGAAACGGAAGACAAGGACTGGATCAATAATTGGAAAAAATATTTCCATACGTTCGATGTCGGCGCCCTGACGGTCCGCCCTGCCTGGGAAGATACGCCCGTGCGCGGCGGCCAGTCCCTGATCTCCATGGATCCCGGCTCGGCCTTCGGGAGCGGAACGCACGAAACGACCCGGCTGTGTCTTGCGCAGCTGCAGAAATATATCCGTCCCGGGATGCGTGTGCTGGATGTCGGTACCGGCAGCGGGATCCTTTCGATCGCGGCCTTGAAGCTCGGCGCTTCCTTTGCCGCAGCGACCGAACTGGATGAAAATGCGCTGCTTACGGCAGAGGAAAACCGTCAAAGGAACGGTCTCAGCGAAGAACAGCTGCAATATATCTGCGGGAATATCCTGGATGATCCGGCAGTACAGGAAACGGTCGGAACGGGGTACGATCTTGTTCTGGCGAATATTTTTGCCCCGATCATCATTCTGCTGAGCAAAGAAGTGGCGCAGCATATGAAGCCCGGAACCGTACTTATCACGAGCGGGATCCTTCTTTCGCAGCGGGATGCCGTAGAACAGGCTTTCCGCGAAAATCCCGATTTTACCCTGCTGGAGGGCGCTGCGGACGGCGAGTGGACAGCGGTCGTTGTCAGGAGGAACTGAGATGTACCATTTTTTCGCGCCTGATGAAGATGCTTCGACCGGGAAGATCCTGCTGCGGGATGATAATTATAATCATATCAAAAATGTGCTCCGTATGAAGCCTGGCGAGAAAATGATCGTCTCGGATGCGCGCGATACGGATTCACTGTGCTGCCTGAAGGAGTATCAGGACGGCTGCGCGGTGCTGGAGGTCCTGCCGGATACGGTTGCCGACGCTGAAATGCCTGTCCGGATCCATCTGTTTCAGGGGCTGCCGAAGGGCGATAAGCTGGAAACCGTGATACAGAAATCCGTGGAACTCGGTGTATGCTCCGTGATCCCGGTCGAAATGAAACGTAGCATCGTGAAGATCCCGGACAATAAAAAAGCGGCCCGTGCCGAGCGCTGGCAGAGGCTTTCGGAAGCCGCCGCAAAACAGTCCGGCCGCCGTATCATTCCCGAGGTCAGCGGGCCCGTCCCGTTTGCGGAGGCCCTCAAAAAGGCTGCTGCAATGGACACGGTCCTGGTGCCTTATGAATGTGCGGAAGATATGAATGCGACCAGGCGGCTGCTTTCGTCGCTGCGTCCCGGCACCGATGCGGCGGTATTCATCGGTCCGGAGGGCGGTTTTGATCCTGCGGAGATTGAAAAGCTGCGGCAGTGCGGTGCGCATATATGCACTTTGGGGCACCGGATCCTTCGTACGGAAACCGCCGGCCCTGCATTTCTGGCAATGTGTATTTTTGCATTAGAGGACGCCGTAAGTTCTGAGGCGGCAAAATAGGAGAGCATTCTTATGAAAAAGAAGGCGTATTTGATGCTTCTTGCATCTATGCTGATCTTCGGAACGAACGGCTTATTGGTCTCGGAAGTCAGTGTGAGTTCTGCCGGGATCGTATTTTTCCGGACCCTTTTCGGAGGCGCAGGGCTTCTGGCGGCTTTGCTGCTTCAAAAAAAGACCGATTGGGGACTTTTGAAAAAGGATCTTCCTGCTCTTGTGCTTGCAGGAATCTTTTTGGGACTGAATTGGGTCTTTTTGTTTTCGTCCTACCGGCTTTTGGGCGTCAGTCTGTCTACGCTCATCTATTATGCTGGACCGATGCTGGTCGTGCTCGTTTCTCCCTTACTGTTCCGTGAAAAAACAGCCTGGAACAAATGGGTGGCGCTGGGGCTCGTCGTGGTCGGCGCCGTATTCATCACCGGTTCCGTCCGCAGTGCCGAAGGCAGCTCTTCCGGCTTGCTGTATGCCTTTGCGGCAGCCTTGTGCTATGCGCTGGTAGTCCTGACGTCCAAATATGTCAAGCATGTCAAAGGTCTTCTGTGTTCCTTTACCGAGATCGCCGTGGCTTTCATGATCGTAACGGTATATCTTCTTGCAACGGAAGGGCTTCCGAAGATCGCATCGGGCAAGGAGCTTACCATGTTATTGATCCTCGGGATCGTCAACACCGGCGCTGCCTATTTCCTGTATTTCTCGTCGATCCGGATGCTTCCGGGGCAGACGGTAGGCCTCTGCAGCTATCTGGACCCGGTCACGGCCCTGATCCTGTCCGCGCTGGTCCTGCATGAGACCATGAACGGGATGCAGTGGCTCGGCGCGCTGCTGATCATCGGCGGCGCCGTTTTCGGCGAGCTGGCTTTTCATAAAAAAGCAGCCCGGGAATGATTTGATTTGCAATTTATCCCCTGCGGCAGTACAATGATGCCGCCGGAAATCGGCAGAACAGGATACAGTATATGGAAATTTATCTTGATAATTCCGCGACGACACAGGTAGCTCCCGCCGTACGCGAAGAAATGCTGGCATCGCTCGGTGAAGAATTCGGCAATCCTTCCTCTTTGCACAGGAAGGGCTCCCATGCCGAAGAAATCGTGAAGCTTGCCCGCAGGCGTATCGCCGAGACCCTGAAAGTCAATGAGAAAACCATCTTTTTCACTTCCGGCGGTACGGAATCCAATAATCTGGCTTTGATCGGTACTGCCCGGGCCGTCAAACGGCGCGGAGACCATATTATTATTTCTTCCATCGAGCATCCTTCCGTAGATGCCACCGCTGCCTATCTGGAGGATAACGGCTTTTCGGTGACAAGGCTTCCAGTGACGCAGGAAGGCCTGGTGGAGCCAGCTTCCCTGTCGGCTGCGTTGACGGACCGTACCGTGCTTGTATCGGTCATGATGGTGAATAACGAGGTCGGCAGCCGTCAGCCTGTCGAGGCGTTATCAAAAATCACCAAGCAATATAATGAAAATATCATTTTCCACGTGGATGCGGTGCAGGGATACGGAAAATTCCGCATCTATCCGCAGCGGATGGGGATCGATCTGCTTTCCGTGTCCGGCCATAAGATCCACGGCCCGAAGGGCATCGGTTTTCTGTATGTCGGGGAAAAAGTACGTCTGCAGCCCCTGCTTCACGGCGGCGAGCAGCAGATGGGACTGCGCAGCGGGACGGAAAACGTTCCTGGGATCGTGGGTATCGGCAAGGCAGCCGAGCTGGTCTATACGGATGCGGAACAGAGCTGGGACCGCATGTACAGCCTGAAGGAGCGTCTGCAGGAAGGCCTGGGAGCTCTCGAAAATGTCACCGTCAACGGTCCGCGCAGCCGGGAACAGTCGGCGCCTCATATCGTGAGCGCGACCTTTCACGGTGTCCGGAGCGAAGTCCTGCTCCATGCTTTGGAAGATAAAGGCATCTATGTTTCCGCCGGAAGCGCCTGTTCCAGTCATCATAAAGGCGTCAGCCCGACGCTTGCCGGGATCGGCCTCGGAAAGGAAGCCGCCGGTTCCACCCTGCGTTTCAGCCTCTGCGAATGGACGACAGAGGAGGAGATCGACCGTACCGTTCAGATTGTGAGCGAGCTGCTTCCCGTCCTGCGCCGTTTTGTCAGAAGATAATCATCCGGAGGGATCCTATGGAATTTCATGCATTACTTATCAAATATGCCGAGATCGGCGTGAAGGGCAAAAACCGCTACATTTTCGAAGACAAGCTGGTCAGCCGGTGCAGCGAGGCTCTGAAAAAGCTTCCGGTCCGTTTTAATGTATTTAAGCGTACCGGCCGTATCTACGCGGCCGCGGAAGAACCGTTTGTCCTGGAAGACGCGGCGGAAGCGCTGCAGCATGTGTTCGGGATCGCGGGCATCTGCCCTCTGGTCCAGCTTCCTTTGATGAAGCCGGAGGAACTGCTGCGGGCGGCCGTGAAATATGTCGGCGAGATGTATCCGGAAGGGACCGGTTCCTTTAAGGTCGTCGCTACCCGTGCCAATAAAGCCTATCCCTGGGATTCCAACGAGATCAACCGTAAGGTCGGAGAGGCGGTCCTGCAGGCATATCCCGGCATGACCGTGGATGTCCATCACCCGGACATCATGCTCCGGATCGAGATCCGTCAGGAGATCAATATCTATTCCAAGGTACTGCCCGGCCCCGGCGGGATGCCTCTCGGTACCAACGGCAAGGCCATGCTGCTGCTTTCCGGCGGTATCGACAGCCCCGTAGCCGGATATATGGTCGCCAAGCGCGGCGTGGTGATCGAGGCCGTGTATTTCCATGCTCCGCCTTATACCAGCGACCGTGCCAAGCAGAAGGTCGTGGACCTGGCAAGGATCATCAGTGCCTATACAGGACCGATCCGTCTGCACGTGATCAATTTTACGGAACCGCAGCTGCATATCTACGAAAATGCACCGCATGATGAACTTACGATCATTATGCGCCGGTATTTGATGCGGATTGCCGAGCGTCTGGCCGCCGAAAACGGCTGTCAGGCGTTAGTGACCGGCGAATCCATCGGTCAGGTCGCCTCTCAGACGGTTTCCAGTCTTGCCGTGACGAATGAAGTCTGCCGGCTGCCTGTGTTTCGCCCCCTGATCGCGTTCGATAAGCAGGATATCGTTGATCTGTCTGTGAAGATCGGTACTTATGAGACCTCCATCCAGCCCTATGAAGACTGCTGTACCATATTTGTGGCGAAGCATCCGGTGACCAAACCGAATCTGCAGGTCATTCTGCGATCCGAAGATAAGCTCGGGATAAAGATGGATGAACTCATCGAAGCAGCTGTTCTTTCGGATGAGATCATTCTCTGCAAAGATTGAGACTGCAGCAAAACAGCCCGCCATCAGGCGGGCTGCGCAGAAATGGGGTCGATCAAGGTGCAAGAAAAGGCTGCAGCGCTTGTTGAATCTGCGGGAATTCCTTTTCGTTGTAGATAAGAACGTCGATCGGTTTGGCCAGATTCAGACTGAAAATACCCATAATGGATTTTCCGTCAATCGTATAGCGCCCGGAGCACATATCGAAATCGCTCTCGAACGCGGAAACCGTATTGACAAATTCTTTTACCTTGTCGATCGAATTAAGCAATACACGTACCTGCTTCATTCGAGCCTCCTTCCATTTGTTTTTTTACGTCTCAACTGTCTCTATTGTATGCAATAGGCGGTGGGATGTCAAGGAGATTTTATGGTTTATTCCGCTGCGATACACACCCTGGGCTGCAAGGTCAACAGCTATGAATCCGATGCCATGGAACGTCTGCTGACAGAGGCCGGTTTCCGCTTTGTCCCCTTTGACGAGCCCGCGGATGTGTATATTGTCAATACCTGTTCGGTGACCAATATCGCCGACCGGAAATCCCGTCAGATGCTCCACCGCGCCAGAACGCAGAACCCGGAAGCCGTGATCGCTGCCGTCGGATGCTTCGCGCAGGCGGAGGGGGAAAAGCTGCTGGACGATGCCGCAGACCTTGTCCTCGGAAATGAAAAGAAGAGCCATATCGTTCCTTTGATCACGGCCTTCCTGGAAAATCGCAGAAAAACGGCTGAAGTCACCGATATGACTTTCTGCCGCAGCTACGATGAAATGCCCGCGAACTGCTCCGAACATACCCGCGCGTTTTTGAAGATCGAAGACGGATGCAATCAGTTCTGCTCCTACTGCCGCATCCCTTATGTGCGCGGCCGCGTGCGCAGCAGATCGGAAGAGGCCGTTTTGGAAGAAGCCCGGCGTCTGCTGGACGGCGGCTTTAAGGAATTGGTCCTGACGGGGATCCATCTCAGCTCTTACGGCCTGGATTCGCAGGGCGATGCCGGTACAGGCGCATCCTACGGCCTGCCGCTGCTGAAGCTCCTGGAAAAGCTGGATGGCCTTCCCGGGCTGGCGCGAATCCGTCTCGGGTCGTTGGAGCCCCGCATCATTACCGAAGAAAATGCGGCCCGGCTGAAGGCGATTTCGCATCTTTGCCCGCATTTCCATCTGTCTTTGCAGAGCGGCTGTGACGGAACGCTGCTGCGTATGAACCGCCGCTATACGGCAGATGAGTTCTATGAAAAAATGTGCCTTCTGCGCGACACCTTTGACCGGCCTGCCCTGACAACGGACGTGATTGTCGGTTTTCCGGGCGAAACGGAAGAGGAATTTGAAAGCACATTTCGTTTTCTGGAAAAGGCTTCCTTTTACGAAACACATATTTTCAAATATTCCAGGCGCAGCGGGACCGTGGCGGACCGTTTACCGGGACAGCTGACAGATAAGCAGAAGACTGCCCGTGCAAAGCGGCTTGCCGAATTGAATGCTGTCAACAAAGACAGATACTGCGCAGCCTTTTTCGGCGAAGCCAGAGAGGTGCTGTTGGAAGAACAGCTGCCGGACGGGCGCTGGGCTGGCTTTACACCGGAATATGTCCGCCTGGCGGAGGCTATTCCCGGAGCCGCTTCCGGAGAACTGCGCTCCGTGGAGGTTTCCCGCAGCTCTTTGATACTCTGATCCGGGCTTTTCTGTTTGGGTCCCGCATTTTCAGAACGTTTTGTTCCATTTGATTCTATTTATTCCAGTAGGAGGATGATCACTATGCCCTGCACGACGATTCTTGTCGGTAAAAAAGCCAGCTTTGACGGCTCGACTATGGTTGCCAGAACGGAAGACTACAAGTTCAGTCCCAAGAAGCTGAAGGTAATGCTGCCCTCCGAGCAGCCCCGCGTTTATAAGACTGTTACTTCACATCTGGAAATCGAACTTCCGGAAGAGCCGCTGCGCTATACCTGCACGCCGAATTGCATTCCCGACCGCGGTGCCTGGTGCGCCAGCGGGATCAATGCGGAAAATGTCGGTATGACGGCTACCGAGACCCTGACGGCCAATTCCGTTCTGCTTGCGGCGGATCCGATGGTGAATTATCAAAAAGCGGAAGAGGGCCGTGAGGAGATCCCCGGAGGCATCGGCGAGGAAGATATCGTGCTTCTTGTATTGCCTTATATCCGCAGCGCCAGAGAAGGCGTGCTGCGTCTCGGAAAGCTGCTGGAAACCTACGGCACCTACGAAAAGAACGGTATCGCTTTCAATGACGCGGATGAATGCTGGTGGCTGGAAACCATCGGCGGACATCATTGGATCGCAAGACGGGTGCAGGACGATGAAGTCGCCATCATGCCGAATCAGCTGGGCATCGACCGGTTCGATCTGGAAGATGCGTTCGGTGCACAGCAGAATTTCCTCTGCGCGCCCGATATGCGGGAATTCCTGAAAGACCGGATGTACTTCCGCGGCGGTTCCGTATTTAACCCCCGGCACGTATTCGGGACGGACAGTGACCGTGACCGTATGTACAATACGCCCCGTGCCTGGATGATCTCCAAGACGCTTTGCCCGAACACCTATCGCTGGTCCGGCGAGAATGCTGATTACAGACCCGACAGCAACAATATCCCCTGGTCGATGGTCCCCGAAAGACCGTTAAAGGTCGAAGATGTCAGAAACATTCTTGCCCTGTATTATCAAAGGACCCCTTACGATCCTTACGGCGACGGCCCCGAAAGCGGCAAGTACCGCCCCATCGCTACGCCCAGAACGAATGTGACCTCCGTGTGCCAGCTGCGCGGCTATATGCCGAAACAGCTGCAGGCGATCCATTGGATCTCCTTTGCGACGACGCATATCACCGGCCTTGTTCCGCAGTATGCGAACGTGAATAAGACGCCTGCGTACTTCTGTAATGTCGAAAACCGGCCTTCCACCGACAATTTCTGCTGGGCCAGCCACATTCTTGCGGCTGTTGCAGAGCCTCATTTTGCCGATATGGTCAAAATCACGGAGGCATATCAGGATAAGGTCCTGACGGACGGCCTGGAAGTGCTGTATGAGTACGATGCCAAGGTGATCGAAGGCGGAGATATTTCGCTGCTGGAGGAAGCCAACGAAAAGATCGCTGCCTCCACTCAGAAGAATACCGATAAGATCCTGGACGAAACCATGGAATTGTCCCGTCTGCTCAACAAGGTGTTTTTCCACAGAGAAGATTATTATCGTAAATAGGAGCGGGATATGATTCGGGATTCCATTGAAAATGTTCGGCAGCGGATGGCTGCCGCTGCGGTCCGTGCCGGCCGCAGACCGGAGGATGTGACCCTCATCGCCGTCAGCAAGACCAACCCGGCGGAGGCTGTTCTGGAGGCGGCTGCCTGCGGCCAGACCGAATTCGGAGAAAATAAGGCGCAGGAAATGGCTGCGAAAATGGATCAGACCCCGGATAACCTTCATTGGCATTTTATCGGCAACCTGCAGCGCAATAAAGTGAAATATGTCGTCGGCAGAGCCGTACTGATCCATTCGGTGAATTCGCTGGAGCTGGCGCAGGAGATCGAACGGCTCTCCGCCAAACGCGGCCTGATTTCGAAGATCCTCATCGAAGTGAATATCGCTTCGGAGGAGACCAAGCACGGGCTCGACGCCGATGCCGCCGAGGCTTTGGTGCGGGCCGTATCCGCGATGGAGCATATTGAGATCGACGGGCTGGTGGCGATCGCGCCTCCGACAGAGGATCCGGAAGACAACCGGAAATATTTCCGGGAAATGTTCCGCCTGCGGGAAAAACTGCAGGCACTCCGGCTTCCGCGCGCTCCGCTGCGGGAACTTTCCATGGGGATGACCGGTGATTTTGAAGTGGCGGTGGAAGAGGGCGCTACTTTTATCCGTGTGGGTACAGCGATCTTCGGGAAAAGAAACTACCAGGTATAGGCTCTGAGAGATCTTTTGAAATAATTTGAAAAAGTCATACAAATTCTATTGAACTTTCGTTTCTTTTGTGATAGATTAAGTTTATTAAGTACGTGAGGTGCTGCTATGGATCACATAGACAGAAAGTTATTGAGCCTTCTCCAGGAAAATGCCCGTTATTCCCTGAAACAGCTTTCGGAAATCGTGTATCTTTCTTCGCCTGCGGTCGCTGCAAGAATCGAGAGACTGGAGCGCGATAACATGATCGTCGGTTATCACGCCGAAGCGAATCTGGAAAAGCTCGGGTATCATATCACCGCCTTTATCAATATCCAGATCCCTCCCAAGAACAAGCCTGCCTTCGTGGAATTCATCAAGAAGGTTTCCAATGTGCTGGAATGCGATCTGGTATCCGGCAGCTATACGATGATGGTGAAAGCCGTATTTCCTTCGACCAGCGATCTGGACAGCTTTATTACGCAGCTCCAGTTCTACGGCCCCACGGAAACGCACATCGTCTTCTCTGAGCCCGTGCCTCACCGCGGCATCCGCCTGCTGGAAGAGGAACCCGCTCCCAAGGATTGATCCTTTGACTGTCCGGTCACATCTGTCTTCACCCGTTTCCTTCTGCGGAGACGGGTGATTTTATTTCCCGGTGTAGTTCTCTTTCAGAACTGATAGGTGGCCGATCACTAAAATACAGTTGTCCTGTCACGAAAAAAGCGCCCGGCGGCAGCCGGACGCCTATTTGACGGGATCAGATCATTTCGTACCGAAGATACGGTCGCCTGCATCGCCCAGACCGGGGCAGATGTAAGCGTTTGCGTTCAGTTCTCTGTCGAGATTGCCGACATAGATCTGGACATCCGGATGTGCTTCGGAAAGCTTCTTAAGTCCTTCGGGAGCGGCGATGATGCACATGAACTTGATGTGCTTGCCGCCGTGGTTTTTGATGAAATCCACTGCTGCAACAGCACTGCCGCCGGTGGCAAGCATGGGGTCGAGGACAACGATCGTGCGTTCATCGATCGGATTCGGCAGCTTGCAGTAATATTCGTGAGGTTCGTGGGTCACTTCGTCGCGGTACAGACCGATATGACCGACTTTGGCGGTAGGGGTCAGGTTCATGATGCCCTGTACCATACCGAGACCGGCGCGGAGAATGGGAACGACGGCGAGCTTACGGCCGCAGATTACGGGGGATTTGCACTTTTCAATAGGGGTCTCGACTTCAATATCTTCCAAAGGAAGATCACGCAGAGCTTCATAACCCATCAGGGTGGCGATTTCCTCGACCAGCTTGCGGAATTCATTCGTTCCGGTCCGCTTGTCGCGGAGCATGGTGATCTTGTGTTTGATTAAAGGATGGGTCAGGATGGTTACGTTCTCCATAATTGCACTCCTTTGGCGTATAGTAGGTGTTTCATACGAAACATCGGATCGCAGCAGACAATAATTTGCATACAGCTTCATTCTACCACGCATTCCGAAAAATGAAAAGACAAAAACGGAAAATCACGAGATAATTGCGTTGACTTTCATTCTGTTCAAAGGTATCATGATGAGGCGGTTTTTATCTAATCATGCCCGCGGGAGGACAGAATGACTTTATATGACGAACTTGTTGCCAGAGGTCTGATTGCTCAGGTAACAAATGAGGAAGAAATCAAAAAGATGATCAATGCCGGGAAGGCAACGTTTTATATCGGTTTTGACTGTACGGCTGACAGCCTGACGGCCGGCCATTTTATGGCTTTGACTCTTATGAAGCGTCTGCAGATGGGCGGCAACAAGCCCATTGCTTTGATCGGCGGGGGTACGACGATGATCGGTGATCCCTCCGGCCGTACGGATATGCGCAAAATGCTGACCCGGGAAGACATCAACCACAATGCGGAATGTTTCCGGAAGCAGATGGAGCGCTTCATCGATTTCGGCGAAAGCAAGGCTATGATGGTCAACAATGCCGACTGGCTGCTCAGCCTGAATTATGTGGATGTGCTGCGTGAGGTCGGTGCCTGCTTCAGTGTGAACAATATGCTGCGCGCGGAATGCTACAAGCAGCGTATGGAGAAGGGCCTCAGCTTCTTCGAATTCAACTACATGATCATGCAGAGCTATGACTTCTATTATCTGTTCCAGCACTACGGCTGCAATATGCAGTTCGGCGGAGACGATCAGTGGTCCAATATGCTCGGCGGCACTGAACTTATCCGCAAAAAGCTCGGCAAGGATGCACACGCCATGACCATCACCCTGCTGACCGACTCTCAGGGCAAGAAGATGGGCAAGACGGCCGGCAACGCCGTATGGCTGGATACCAACAAGACGAGCCCCTACGAGTTCTATCAGTATTGGCGCAATGTGGGTGACGCGGATGTAATGAAATGTATCCGTATGCTGACCTTCATCCCGATCGAGGAGATCGAAGCCATGGCTTCCTGGGAAGGCAGTCAGCTGAACCGTGCCAAGGAGATCCTGGCCTTTGAGCTTACGAAGATGGTCCACGGCGAAGAAGAAGCGAAAAAAGCGGAAGAGGCTTCCCGTTCCCTTTTCAGCGGACAGGGCACTGCCGATAATGCTCCGCTGTTTGAACTGGATCCTTCCGTATTGACCGATGGCTGCGTGGATGTCCTTCAGCTGCTGGTGCTTTCCGGCCTGAACGAGACCCGTTCCGATGCCCGCCGCGCCGTTCAGCAGGGCGGCGTCACTGCAGACGGCGAAAAAGTAACGGATTTCAAGGCTTCTTTCACGGCTGAGCAGCTTTCCGGCGACGGTATTATGCTGCGCCGCGGCAAAAAGAATTATTGCAGGATTTCTCTTAAGAAATAACTGTGCTGGCCCGAATCATCTTGACAATAGTTGAATTATGAAGTAAAATCCCAAAGTATAGTACTTTTGCACTATGAAAATTGAATAAAGGAGGTGCTCCTGTGACAAAAGAAATGATTATTGCTGTTGCAGCAGTTGTAGCCATTATTTTGGCAATCATTTCGTGGTTTGTGTCTGCCAATAAGGTGAGACGTCATTACGCCGAGACCACCGGGACGGCAGAACAGAAATCACGCGAAATCATAGATGAGGCAAACAAAACAGCAGCAAAGGAACGTGAGGCTATACTGGAAGCCCAGAAGGATAATCTGAGGGCCAAGAGTGAGTTCGAAAGAGAGATCAAGGAACGCCGCGGGGAACTTCAGAGAAACGAACGCCGCGTGCAGAGCAAGGAAGAAGCTCTGGACAAGAAGCAGGAATTGCTGGAGCGTAAAGAGCAGAGCGTTTCCGACCGCGAGGATAACCTGAAGCGTAAAGACCAGGAAATCACCGAGGTCCTGAATCAGCAGAAGGCTCAGCTTGAAAAGATCGCAGGTCTTTCCGCCGAAGAAGCGAGGCAGTATCTGATCCGCAGTGTGGAGGAGGATGCCAAACACGATATCGCGAAGCGTCTGCGCGAGCTCGATGTCCGGTACCGCGATGAAGCGAACTGCAGGGCCCGTGAATATGTTGTGACTGCTATTCAGAAGTGTGCTGCTGATCATGTTGCCGAAGCCACGATTTCCGTCGTACAGCTTCCCAACGATGAAATGAAGGGCCGCATCATCGGTCGTGAAGGCCGCAATATCCGTGCTCTGGAACAGCTTACCGGTGTCGATCTGATCATCGATGATACTCCGGAAGCCGTTGTTCTTTCCGGTTTCGATCCGATGCGCCGTGAGGTCGCCAGGATCGCTCTTGAAAAGCTGATCATCGACGGGCGTATTCATCCCGCCAGGATCGAAGAAGTCGTGGAAAAGGCCAGGAAGGAAGTCGACGAAAGCATCCGCCAGGAAGGCGAGGCTGCTCTGTTGGAGGTCGGCATCCACGGTATTCATCCCGAGCTTGTTAAGCTCCTCGGCCGCATGAAGTTCCGTTCCAGCTACGGTCAGAATGCTTTGAAGCATTCGATCGAGGTCGCACATCTTTCCGGCGCACTTGCCGGTGAGCTGGGCCTGGATATCCGCATGGCCAAGCGCGCAGGTCTGCTGCACGATATCGGCAAGAGTATTGACCATGAAACGGAAGGCTCTCACGTGCAGATCGGTGCCGATCTTTGCAGAAAATACAAAGAACCGATCACCGTTATCAATGCTGTTGAATCTCATCACGGAGACGTCGAGGCAACCAGCCTTGTTTCCTGTATCGTTCAGGCAGCGGATGCGATTTCCGCAGCCCGTCCCGGTGCCAGAAGGGAAACGCTTGAGACCTATACCAAGCGTCTGAAGCAGCTGGAGGAGATCACCGGCAGTTTCAAGGGCGTCAGCAATGCCTACGCCATTCAGGCCGGTCGTGAAGTCAGAGTCATGGTTGTTCCCGAACAGGTCAACGATGATGAAATGACTTTGATTGCGCATGATATCGCCAAGAGAATCGAGGACGAAATGGAATACCCTGGCCAGATCAAGGTCAGCGTGATCCGTGAGTCCCGCACGGTAGATTATGCCAAGTAACATTAAATGCGTCTCTTTCCGAGAAATCGGAGAGGGACGCATTTTCCGTATGGAACACACATCCTTTATTCAGCCTGAAAGGAGTTTTGAATGAAAAAGCTGATATCCTGGAACGTAAACGGTCTGCGTGCCGCCCTCGGAAAGGGCTTTGCGGATATTTTCACCGCATTGGATGCGGATATATTCTGTCTGCAGGAAACCAAGCTGCAGGAAGGACAGATCGATCTTACTTTTCCCGGCTATGAAAGCTATTGGAATTATGCGGAGAAGAAGGGATATTCCGGGACCGCTGTATTTACGCGCGAAACGCCTCTTTCGGTGTCCTTCGGGATCGGTGCGGAGGAGCACAGCCACGAGGGCAGAGTTATCACGCTGGAATATCCGGATGAATATATCGTCACCAGCTATACACCGAATTCCCAGGACGGACTGAAGCGCCTGGATTACCGTATGCGCTTCGAGGATGATCTGCGGCAGTATCTGTGCGGCCTGGCTGAAAAGAAAGCGGTCATTCTCTGCGGGGACCTGAATGTGGCGCACCGGGAGATCGATCTGAAAAACCCGGCTGCCAATGTGCAGAATCCCGGCTTTTCCGCGGAGGAACGCGGAAAAATGACCGAGCTGCTGGCAGCCGGCTTTACGGATACTTTCCGGTACTTCCATCCGGATGAAAAGGATGCATACAGCTGGTGGTCTTACCGGATGCGTGCCCGTGAGCGCAATGTCGGGTGGAGGATCGATTATTTTATCGTATCGGATCAGATGCGCGAAAGGCTCGTTTCCGCTTCCATCCATTCGGAGATATTCGGCTCCGATCATTGCCCCGTCGAACTTGTCATTCGCTGAGGCGCCTCCTGCTTTTCGGGAAAGTTCGCTTGCACAGATTTTTGAAGTATGATAAAATGAGACGGTTCATAGTAACACTTTAGAGGCCCTTTTGGGGCTGTAAGGAGATAGTATGCATTGGTCAGATGAAGTTGCACAGAAGATAATCGCACGCCGCCCCGATAAAGAGGAATATGTCTGCGCTGCCGGCATCAGCCCCTCCGGGTCGATCCATATCGGAAATTTCCGTGATATAGCCACGAGCTATTTTGTAGTGAAAGCCCTGGAAAGAGCCGGCAAGAAAGCCCGCCTTCTTTTCTCCTGGGACGAGTATGACCGTCTCCGCAAGGTGCCGAAGAACGTGGCTGCCGTCCGCAATGATTACGAGCAGTATATCGGCTATCCGTATGTGGACGTCCCCAATCCTTTCGGAGAGGAAGGTACGTATGCTTCCTATTTCGAAAATGAATTCATGACCTCCATGGAGCGCTTCGGCATCAAGCTGGATTACAGATATCAGGCTGAAATGTACCGCAGCGGCGCCTACAAGGAGCATGTTCTGACCTGCCTGAAGAAGCGCAAGGAGATTTTCGATGTCCTTGACAGCTTCCGTACCCAGGATGCGCAGGAAGGGGAGCGCGACGCTTACTACCCCGTGAGCATTTACTGCCCCTGCTGCAATCGCGATACGACCAAGATCCTTTCTCTTTCCGATGATGACTGCGTAGCGGAGTACGAATGTGCCTGCGGCCACAAGGGAAGCTTTGATTTCCGGACGGATTATGACTGCAAGCTGGCGTGGAAGATCGACTGCCCCATGCGCTGGATGTATGAAGGCGTAGACTTTGAACCGGGCGGAAAGGATCATGCCAGCCCCGGCGGCAGCTACGATAACAGCCGCATCATTTCCGAAAAGATTTTCGGTTATTACGCTGCTTTCTTTCAGGGCTATGAGTTCATCGGCATCAAGGGCGCGACCGGCAAGATGAGCGGTTCGTCCGGCCTGAATCTGACGCCCGCCACGCTGCTGA
>JAZLHR010000128.1:0-4476 GCA_045616945.1 Lachnospiraceae bacterium
AGGCTTATTTCACATGCAAAAAATCCTTTGATTTTCCCGATTTTCTCCTGTTTTTTCTCCTTTTCCCACACTAAATTCATCGATTTCCCATACTAAATCCAAGCGTTTATCTACTGTGGGATTTACTTTGGGAATTTACGCTTAACAAAAAGACTTTTTTCTTTCACAATTATCTGTTATACTGACTGTGTCTGCAAAGACGGATGTTTTTTCTGTGCCCAGCGCAGGAGAGAGGAAAAGATATGAATTACGGACGCGACAGCGTTGCGGATAAAATCGAACATAAAAACAATCTGGCAAGAAAGCTGTCTTCCAGAGCCGTGATGGACGGGGTCAAGATCACCGTCCTGCTTGTGCTGCTGGCTGTGATCCTTGCTGCGGCTTTCATTTACGGTACCATTCGGGGCATCGTCGATACGGCTCCTTCGGCGGATACATTGACGGTCACGCCTTTGGGCATCGCTTCCGGCATTTACGATTCCGCGGGGCAGCTTCAGGAAACATTGGTCACATCCGGCTCTAACCGGGATCCCGTTTCATACGACCAGATCCCCAAAAACCTGATCGATGCTTTCGTTGCCATCGAGGATGAGCGCTTCTGGACGCATGAGGGCGTGGATATCCGCGGGATCCTTCGGTCCGCGTCTGCTTTGCTCCTGCAGGGCGGTATCAAGGGCGGTGCCAGCACGATCACGCAGCAGCTGATCAAAAACAATATCTTCGAAGGCGGTATGGAAAGAGGCTGGGGTGCCCGCTTTATCCGCAAGTTCCAGGAGCAGTATCTTGCCATCGTCCTGGAGAATTCCGTCTCCAAGGAAGATATCCTTATCAATTACATGAATACGATCAATTTGGGCGCGAACTGTCTCGGCGTTCAGGTCGCCGCGCACCGGTATTTTATGAAGGATGTCAGTGAACTGACGCTTTCCGAGTGTGCCTGCATTGCCGGGATCACGCAGAATCCGTATTACTATAATCCCATTCGTTTCCCTGCCCATAATCAGGACAAGCGCGAGATCGTCCTGAATTATATGGAAGAACAGGGCCGCATCAGCTATGAGGAAAAAATGGAGGCTTTTGCGGATACCGCCGATCTGTATGAACGGATCCAGAACAACAACCTGGTCATCAAGGAAAATGTGTACCCCTATACGTATTTTACCGATGCGGTGATCGAGAATGTGCTGGTCGATCTGCAGTCGATCGGATACAACGAGGCGGATGCCTATACGCTTCTGTATAGCGGCGGCCTCAATATTTATACGACTCAGAACAGCACTTATCAGAAAATATTGGATAACGAAGTCAACAACCCGGATAATTATCCGGACAATGCCTTCAAATGGTCCTTTAATTACAAGCTGAATGCCCGTCTGTCAGACGGAACGACCGTCACATATACGGAATATACGATCCGCCGTCACTTCAATCTCTCCAATCTGGTCTACAACACGAAAGAAGAGATCCAGGAGCTGATCCGCAACTTCAAATTTGATGTGATGCAGGAAGGCGATGTCATCGCCGACGAACAGGTATATTACATCCTGCAGCCGCAGCTGTCGGCAGCCATCATCGATCAGAATACGGGTTATGTGGTCGCTCTTACCGGCGGGCGCGGCGAAAAGGAACTCAGCCGCTCCCTGAACCGGGCTACCGATACCTACCGTTCTCCCGGCTCGACCTTCAAGGTCCTGGGCTCTTTCGCGCCCGCAATCGATTCCGGGAAAGCTACGCTTGCGACCGTTATGGAGGACGTTCCTTACACCTATAAGAACAACAGTATCAAAAACTGGTGGGATAAAAATCTGAATCTCGGCTGGTGCAATGCCCGCAGCGGGATGGTTTATTCCATGAATGTTCTGACGGTACGGTTTATGGACCTGGTCGGCGCAGAGACCGCATTTGACTATCTTGAAAAATTCGGCTTTTCTTCTCTGGTCCGTTCGGAGGTCATCAACGGGAAAACGTATTCGGATATCGGGCCTACGCTCTGCCTGGGCGGGATCACGAACGGCGTCTGTCTTACGGAACTGACCGGTGCGTATGCGACCCTGGCTTCCGGCGGGCAGTACCGCGAACCGATACTGTATACACATATCACGGATCATTACGGAAACGTGATCTTTGAAAAAGTTCCTAAGTCCGAACGTGTTTTGTCCGAAAGCACCGCCTTTTTGCTGACCAATGCCATTTCCGATACCATGCGGGAGGGCAATATCAAAAATTCCGGCCTGAATCCGACCGCACAGCAGGCATTTCTTTCGAATATGGCCGCGGCCGGCAAATCCGGCACCTCCACGGACAATCAGGGCAAGTCGCGTGATATCTGGTTCGTCGGATATACCCCGTATTATACGATGGGGATCTGGAGCGGCTTTGATGACGGAAGCGTTCCTCTGGAAGGAAATGTAGACCTGAACGGATATCATTTCGCGATATGGCACAATGTGATGTCGCAGATCCATTCCTCGTATTCCTATAAAGCCTTTGAGGCACCTGACGATGTTTCTTTCGTGAGAGTATGCGCTTTATCCGGAAAATTGGCTCTCAACGGAGTCTGCGACCATGATCCGCAGGGCTGCGGCACCTACTATGAATATTTCGCGGCAGGCACCGAGCCGAAAGAGTACTGCGACGTACATACGAAGGTAAAATATTGCAGTGACAGTCATTGCATTGCCGGTGAGTTTTGTACTTCTACCGAGGAAAAAATCGTTTACCGGCTTACCAAAGGCCCCGATACCACACTGGATACGCCATATATCTGGGATCCCTCTTCCAAGATATGTGAAATGCACACGTCTCCGAATGAAAGCCAGGCCGAAACGCAGGATCCCTCCAAACCGCCTGCAGCGGGATGAGATATGCCCGCAGGCATCAAAAAACAGCTCTCAGAGACCGATTTAGAATCTGAGGGCTGTATTGTTTTGTAAACAGATCGGAATGTGTTACGGCTGCGGACGTCCGGACGGATATTCCTGCTGCGCTCCGGCAGCTTCCTTCGCACGGCTTCTGCGGACGATCTTGCGGATCAGGAGGAAGAGCAGGAAAGCAAATCCGCCGCAAAGGAGGATCGTCGGCAGGTAGCCGATAAAGAAGAGAACAAAATTCTTGGCAAATCCGGCGACGCCTTTCAGACTGGATTTCAGATTGGACAGAAGCTTTTCTCCGAATGTATCGGGATCTTCCTCCTGTTCGGTGAGCTGCTTCACTTCATACAGATTGATATTGACGGTGCTGTACTCTATCTTGTTATCGTAGGAACGAAGCGAGGATTCGTATTTTTCCAGCTGATATTCCACCTGCGTCAGATGATCCTGTACCGTCAGCATATCGGAAAGATTTTCGGACTTCGCGAGCATAGCCAGGAGACTGTCACGCTGTGCCTGCAGCGCCTTGATGCGGCTGGCCGTGTCCGAATATTCCAACGTGACATCTTTGACATTTTCGCTGTGAGAAAGAATATTGCCGATATCGCCGGTGGTGCTTTCAAAATCTCCCAGCTTGTCGGAGGGAATACGCAGGACAAAGCTTGCCTGCCGGGCAGCGGTCCCGCGGTTGTAGGAGGTCCCGTTGATCTTCGAATTTTCGATATATCCGCCCAGCGTCTGGGTGATCTCGCGGATCTTGCTGACAGAGGTTTCGTAATCCATGGTTTCGATGCTCATCTGCACGGTCGTGATCAACTTCTGTCCCTGGACGCCTGCAGCGATCTCGATACCGTCGGTTCCGGCGGCTTTATTTCCTTCCTCATTCGGCATATTGTTGAGGAGGGCCTGCGATTCCTGATAATATTCATCGGATCTGACACCGCTTTTGGCTGCACAGCCGGATAGAATAAACAGACAAACGATCAGGACGGAAGAAATTACGCTGAATTTTTTCATGAGATACTCCTTTCACAGTACAGGATGTATATTTCCTGTCCCTTTAATTATAATACAATCATGAACGAATGAATGTTGCATCTGCAAAAAAATGCGGCGTTGCCTTTTCAGCTCCGAAATGGTAAAATTTCATCGAACTGCGGCTTCGAGGTCCCTGCACGCCTCTCGGCCGCATTACCGGAAAGGAAGCACAAATGGGCTGTCTGGAAGCACCTGAATCAGGCAATCAAAATGAAAGGCCTGCCTATACCTATATCGTCCGCTGTTCCGACGGCAGCCTGTATACGGGCTGGACATACGATCTGGAAGCCCGTGTCGCGGAACATAACGGAAAAAACGGTGCGAAATATACCCGTGCCCGTCAACCGGTAGAGCTGGTTTACAGTGAAAAGCATGCCTCCAAGCAGGAAGCCATGCAGCGGGAATATGCCATCAAACAGCTGCCCAGAAGCAAAAAATTGGAATTGGTGATACATGACTAAAGCATTATATATTGCGGAAAAACCGAGTGTGGCGCAGGAATTTGCGAAGGCGCTGCACGAAGATATGTCGCGCGGCGACGGATATCTGGAAAGCGAACATTCGGTCG
>JAZLHR010000129.1:0-2902 GCA_045616945.1 Lachnospiraceae bacterium
GGAAGCGCTCCACTCGATATGGGTGAGCGTCGTTTGGGCGAGCTCATCAGCCCATTTGAAAGCGATCGAATCCCGCGGGAATTTTGCAGTAGTTCCGAGAGATTTTCCGTAAGCGATATCATCCATCAAAAGGACCAGGCCGTCAGAAGGGATCGGATTACTTTCGACTTCCTCCGAAAATGCCTTTACAGCCGCCTGTACGGTGTCCGCGTTCACTTCGCGGTAAAATACGGTTTCAAAGCCCTGCGACTGCAGCCAGGCAAATTCCTCGCTGTGATGCGCAAAAGTGAGGCTGTCCGTTTCCACGAGCGAAAAGGCGTACAGACGTACGCTGCGTCTGGCCGTAACGGCACTGTTCAGCTGCCGGACGGAACCGCTGCACAGATTGCGCGGGTTCTTATAGGGTTCTTCATCGCTGCCCAGACCAGCATTGATCTTCTCAAAATCGGCATAACTGATGACCGCCTCGCCGCGCAGGACCAGATGTCCGCGGTAAGGGATCTGCAGCGGCAGATTGATAAAGGTCTTCGCATTCGGCGTAATGATCTCGCCGATATCTCCGTTGCCGCGCGTGACAGCTTCCTGCAGACATCCGTTTTCATAAGTCAGGACGACCGTAAGTCCATCCAGTTTCCAGGAAAGGAGTCCCTTCTGTGTGCCGAGAAAGGCAGCCAAAGCCTCCGGAGACTTGGTTTTATCCAAAGAAAGCATTCTTTTAACATGTGCCTTTTTCGGAAGCTCGCTCAGGACCTCGTAGCCGACTTTCTGTGTAGGGCTTCCGGCAAGAACCGTTCCTGTCGATTCCTCCAGAGAACGAAGTTCTTCATAAAGCCAATCGTATTCGAAGTTGCTCATGATCTCCCGGGCTTCCTGATAGTACGCACGGGATGCCTCTCCCAGCAGCTGTGTCAGCTCCTTCATTCTTTCAAGCTTATCCATCGGTTCTTCTCCCCGGTGTATTTTCCAACATGGCTATAAGCTCGGCCATCTCCCGTCCCTCAATGCGCCTGTATTCGCCCAGATGCAGCCCGTCGAGCGTGATATTCATGATCCGGACCCGGCAAAGCTCCTGGACTTCGTAACCCAGGGCTTCGCACATCCGGCGGATCTGGCGGTTCAGGCCCTGCGTCAGGATGATCCGGAAGCGCCGCGCGCCCAATTTTTCGACACGGCAGGGTCTGGTTTTGGTATGAAGGATCCGCACACCGGCGGCCATGGCTTCCAGAAATTCCGCCGTAACGGGCTTATTCACCCTTACGATATATTCCTTCTCATGGAGGCCCCTGGCATGACCGATCTTTTCCGCAAGTTCTCCCTGATTAGTCATCAGGATGAGTCCTTCGGAGTTTTTATCCAGCCGGCCGATGGGATAGATCCGGTCCGGATACCCCACATATATCACGATATTGTTCTTTTCCTCTTCTGCCGCCGTGCAGACGACACCCACGGGCTTATATACCGCCAGCAGGACCGGCTTCTCTTTATGTGCGATCTTTTTTCCGTCGACCGTGATCACATTGGCGTCACTGACCTTCAGCCCCATGACGGCTTTTTTGCCGTCGACAGTGATCCGGCCTTCTTCCAGAAGGCGGTCCGCCTCACGCCGGGAACAGACGCCCGCTTCACTGAGATATTTATTGATCCTGACTTCTTCCATGGCTTTTCCTCTCTGCCGCGCGGCAGTAAGTCGGTATAAAAGGGATTATTTGTTTTCGAACAGATGCGGAACGATCACCATTGCATCGCCGAAACTGAAAAAGCGATATCGCTCCTCTACGGCATGCTTATAAGCAGCCAGCACATGTTCTCGCCCTGCAAAGGCGGAAACAAGCATCACAAGCGTAGATTTCGGCAGATGGAAATTCGTGATCAGACCGTCCATCAATTTGAACTGATATCCGGGATAAATAAATATATCGGTCCAGCCGCTGCAGGCAGGCAGCGTACCATCCTGCGCCGCGGCAGATTCCAGCGTCCGGCAGCTCGTCGTTCCCACACAGATGACACGGTGCCCCGTCTGTTTGGCCCGATTGACCTTTTCCGCAGCTTCTTCCGAGACGATGTAGAATTCGGAGTGCATATGATGATCTTCTACCGTATCCGCTTTCACGGGCCGGAAAGTCCCGAGCCCGACATGCAGCGTCACCTCGGCGATATCGACGCCCTTCGCACGCAGAGTATCCAGCAGTTCCGGAGTGAAATGCAGCCCGGCAGTCGGCGCCGCAGCGGAACCGTTGTGCTTCGCATATACGGTCTGATATCTTTCTTTGTCTTCGAGCTTATGATGGATGTACGGCGGCAGAGGCATCTCACCCAAACGGTCCAGGATCTCTTCAAAGATACCTTCATAAGTGAACCGAATATAACGATTTCCGTCCTCGGTCACGCGGACGACTTCCCCCTTCAGGATGCCCCCGAAATCGATGACCGTTCCGACAGGAGCCTTTCTGCCGGGCTTCACCAATGTTTCCCAGGTATCGGTCTCGCCGGAAAGGCGTTTCAGAAGCAGGATCTCGATAGCCGCGCCGGTTCCCTCTTTGGAACCGAAAAGGCGAGCAGGGATCACCCTGGAATTATTGACTACAAGACAGTCACCGGGCTGAAGGATATCGATAATATCACGGAAGGTACCGTCCTGCACTGCGTCCTTGTCTCTATCCAGCATCAGCAGCCGGGAAGATGCACGGTCCTCCAGGGGATCCTGCGCGATCAGTTCTTCCGGCAGATCATAATCAAAATCTTCTACGAACATACTATTTTACTCCTCGTATAATAGTTTTTGTAAGGTTAATAGTTACTCTTTATTCCTCTCAAAAAGAGGAAGAATGTCCCCCTCTAGGGGAGATCTCCCGCATCTTGACAATCGATCAATCGGCTTGGTAAAGCCCATGGTATAATTGAC
>JAZLHR010000130.1:0-37574 GCA_045616945.1 Lachnospiraceae bacterium
TTTGGCTCGTCTGGGACAGCTGATCAGCGATAACCTGCAGACGATCATTGCGACGACCTCCGATATCGGCGGCCGCGCACTGAATGTCGGAATCAGCTCCATCATTGCGATCTATTTTCTGTTCTCCAAAAAGTCGATACGCCGGACACTAGGCGGCCTGATGCGCCTTCTGATTCCCCGGCATGCGTATGACAGGGTCAGGAATATCCTGGACAAGTTCAATACCATCTTCTCCAAGTATATCAGCTGCGAACTATTGGATATGCTGATCATCGGCATCCTGAACTTTATCGTCATGGTCATTTTCCGTATGCCGGATGCGCTGGTCATCTCCGTACTCGTGGCCGTGACGAACCTGGCGCCGACCTTCGGCCCGCTGGTGGGTGCCGCCATTGCGGGACTGATTATCCTGCTGGTAAAGCCGTCGAGTCTGCTGCCGTTTTTGATCCTGACGCTGGTGCTGCAGGGGATCGATGCCTATATCCTGAAACCGAAGCTTTTCGGCGGCGTGCTGGATGTGCCCGGCGTACTGATCCTCGTTTCCATCATCGTATTCGGCCGGATGTGGGGCATTGTCGGAGTTCTGCTGGCGATCCCGGTGGCTGCCATTATCGTATATGCCTATGAGGAATTTATCCTGCCCTGGCTGAAACGCAGGCGGGAAGGGATCGACAGTGCTGCGGGGGCAGCTGAAGAACAGGACAAAAAGGAATAAAAACAGGCTTTCCTGCTGCGTGAGGCGTGTCGGCTTTTTTTGAAAAGTTTCAAAAAGGGCTTGACAGAAACCCCGGGAATAGGGTACAATGCTCCTCGCGTTGTTAGGGAAGCGTCCGCGGGTGTAGTTCAATGGTAGAACACCAGCCTTCCAAGCTGGACACGTGGGTTCGATTCCCATCACCCGCTTCCCCATACCTGTCCTTTGGGGCTTGCCCGGGTATGGACGGTAATACGGTGGATTTAGCTCAGTTGGCAGAGCGCCAGATTGTGGTTCTGGATGTCGTGGGTTCGAGCCCCACATTCCACCCTCCCTTGGGCTATCGCCAAGCGGTAAGGCACAGGACTTTGACTCCTGCATTCGTTGGTCCGAATCCAACTAGCCCAGCTAGTCAAAGTTCCAGGCCGCATCGATATCAGAACCCCGAAGCGTTTCGGCTTTGAGGTCCTTTTTTTTTACATACATGGTGCATCCGGTGCCGGAAAAGGAACAGAATATGGCAAATTATCAGGCGGATTCATATCTGGCGCTGCTGAAGAGTGCCGTTGCGGCGGAAAAGCTGTCCCGCGGGCGGGATATTTCCGCCTTCGTGGTGACTTTTGGCTGCCAGATGAATGCCCGGGATTCAGAAAAGCTTTGGGGCATCCTGCTGGAAGCAGGATTTACGGAGGGAACGGACGAAACGGCCGATCTCGTGGTCTTCAATACCTGTACGGTGCGTGAGAACGCGAATATGCGGCTGTACGGGCATCTGGGGCATCTGAACAGTATGAAGCGGGAACATCCCGATAAGCTGATCGCCATCTGCGGATGCATGATGCAGGAGCCGGATGAGGTACAGAAGATTCGGCGTTCGTATCCTTTCGTGGATATCGTCTTCGGCACGCATAATATTTATCAGTTCGCCGAGCTGCTGTGGCGGCGCCTGACGGGGGAAAAGCGTGTCATCGAGGTTTGGGATAAGGAACGGGAAATCGTGGAGGAACTGCCGAAAAAGCGGGAGATCCCCTATAAATCCGGCGTGAATATCATGTTCGGCTGCAATAATTTCTGCAGCTACTGCATCGTCCCCTATGTGCGCGGCCGCGAACGCAGCCGCAGTCCGGAGGATATCCTGACAGAGATCCGGGGCCTTGTGGCAGACGGTGTCGTGGAAGTCATGCTGCTCGGGCAGAACGTGAATTCCTACGGGAAAAATCTGGAAAAACCGATGAGCTTTGCGGAGCTCCTGCAGCAGGTGTGCGATATTCCGGGGCTGGAACGCGTGCGCTTTATGACTTCGCATCCGAAGGATCTTTCGGATGAACTGATCCGTGTGATGGCTGCCAACGAAAAGATCTGCAGGCACCTGCATCTGCCTCTTCAAAGCGGCTCCACGGAGATCCTGCGCCGCATGAACCGGCGCTATACGAAAGAAGATTATCTGCGCCTGACGGAGCGTATCCGCAGTGCGATGCCGGGTATTTCCCTGACGACGGATATTATCGTCGGGTTCCCCGGGGAAACGGAAGAAGATTTCAAAGAAACGCTGGATGTGGTGCGGCGCGTGCGTTTTGACAGTGCCTTTACATTCATTTATTCTCCCCGCACGGGAACGCCTGCCTCGGCAATGCCGGATCAGGTCCCGAAGGAGGTCGTGGACCGGCGTTTTGCCGAACTGCTGGATCTGGTGCAGAAGATCGGCAGCGAGCAGAGCGGAAGAGATCTGGGCAGGACAATGCCGGCGCTGGTAGAGGAAGAAGACGGCCAGGTCCCCGGGCGTGTCACCGGAAGGCTCGGCAACAATGTGATGGTGCATTTCCCCGGCGGCCCGGAGCTGATCGGAAAGATCGTGAATGTCCGGCTGGAAGAATGCCGCGGGTTTTATTACATAGGCAGGGCAGCAGACTGAGTGAGGTTGCAGGATGACTTTATCGCCGATGATGCAGCAATATATGGCCACGAAGGAGGAATACAAGGATTGTATTCTGCTTTACAGGCTGGGGGATTTCTATGAGATGTTCTTTGAGGATGCGGAGGTCGCTTCCAAGGAGATCGAACTCACTCTGACTGGTAAAGACTGCGGACTTGCGGAGCGGGCACCCATGTGCGGCGTTCCGTATCATGCTGTGGATATCTACGTCAATAAGCTGCTCGAAAAGGGCCACAAGGTGGCTATCGCCGAGCAGATGGAGGACCCGAAGCTGGCGAAGGGGCTTGTCAAGCGGGAAGTGATCCGCGTTGTGACGCCCGGGACCAATGTCAGCGCCGAGGCGCTGGAGGAGGGCCGCCACAATTATATTATGTCCGTGGCTTTCGAGGACCGGGCCTTCGGCATAGCCATCAGCGATGTCAGCACAGGCGATTTTCAGGTGACGGAAGTGGACAGCACCCATGCCCTCCTGGACGAGATCAGCAAATTCGGCCCTTCGGAGATCATCTGCAACGATGCTCTGTATATGAGCGGGATCAATGTGGATGACCTGACCGGGCGTATGCATATCGCGCTCGGGGCGCTGCCCGGCAGATATTTTTCCGATTCTGCCTGCGCGGCGGTCCTGTGCAGCCACTTCGGCACGCGCACCACGGAAGCCCTGGGCCTGAAGGATTTTCCTTTGGGAACTCTGGCAGGCGGCGTGCTGCTGCAGTATCTGCAGGATACGCAGAAGAACGCATTGGTACATATTACGTCGCTGGTGACCTACCGGCCCGGCGGTTATATGCTGATAGATACCTCTACCCGGCGGAATCTGGAACTGACCGAGACCATGCGCGAGAAGCAGAAGCGCGGCTCGCTGCTGGGCGTGCTGGATAAAACCTCTACGGCGATGGGCGCACGGCTCCTGCGGACCTGGCTGGAGCAGCCTCTTTTGAACAAAAGCATGATCGTGGCCCGGCAGGAGGTCATCGCGGAGCTGAACGGTGCGGTCATCGACCGGGAAGAACTGCGGGAATACCTGCGGCCGATTTATGATATGGAACGGCTGATAGGGCGCGTGGCCTTCAAAACGGCCAATCCGCGCGACCTGATCGCCTTCAAGAGCTCTCTGAAGATGCTTCCTCCTCTGCGGCAGGCCCTGGAGCAGCGCACGGCGCCTCTGCTGCGGCAGATCCGTGAGCAGATGGACGGTCTGGAGGATATGACCGAGCTTCTGGAGCGGGCCATCCACGACGATCCGCCCATGGCTATGAAGGACGGCGGGATCATCAAGACGGGATATCACGAGGAAGTGGACCGGCTGCGGCTGGCCTCGACCGAAGGGAAGAACTGGCTCCTGCAGCTGGAAGCGGAAGAACGTGTGCGCAGCGGCATCAAGTCGCTGAAGATCAAATACAATAAGGTATTCGGATATTATATCGAGATCACGAACTCGTTCAAGGATATGGTTCCGGCGGACTATATCCGCAAGCAGACGCTGGTCGGCGCGGAGCGCTATACCACGGAACGCCTGAAAGAACTGGAAAATACGATCCTCGGCGCCGAAGACCGTGTGAAGAGCCTGGAATATGAACTCTTCGCGGAAGTAAGAGACCGCCTGGCCGGTGAGGTGGTGCGTCTCAAAAGAACTGCCGAAGCCGTGGCGCAGCTGGACGTGCTGGTGTCGCTGGCGCTTGTGGCGGACCGGCAGAATTATGTGCGTCCCGGTATCAATGAAAAGGGCGTCATCGACATCAAAAACGGCCGGCATCCGGTGGTCGAGCAGATGCTGTCGGGCGAGAGCTTTGTGGCGAACGACACCTATCTGAATAACGGCGATTTCCGGGTGGCCGTCATCACGGGCCCCAATATGGCCGGCAAATCCACATATATGCGCCAGACGGCGCTGATCGTCCTGATGGCGCAGATCGGTTCGTTCGTTCCGGCGGAAAGCGCGGATATCGGTATCTGCGACCGGATCTTCACGCGTGTGGGGGCATCCGACGACCTTTCCTCCGGCCAAAGCACGTTCATGGTGGAAATGACGGAAGTCGCGAACATACTGCGGAATGCGACCAGGAAGAGCCTGATCGTCCTGGATGAGATCGGCCGCGGTACCAGTACCTTTGACGGACTGAGCATCGCCTGGTCGGTAGTGGAGCATGTGGCCGACCCGAAGCTGCTGGGAGCAAAAACCCTGTTTGCGACCCATTACCACGAATTGACGGAACTGGAGGGCAGCATGCCGGGCGTCCACAATTACTGCATTGCGGTACGGGAGCAGGGGGATACCATCATCTTCCTCCGGAAGATCATGCGCGGCGGTGCCGACCGCAGCTACGGGATCCAGGTGGCCCGGCTGGCGGGCGTGCCCGAAACGGTGCTGCGCAGGGCAACGGAGCTTTCCGAGGAGCTTTCCGACGCGGATATTACCCGGCGTGCCAGGGAGATCGCGGAAAACGGCTTTGCGGCGCCGACATCTTCGAGAAAAGTGAAGCGGCCGGATGAAGTGGACCGCGGGCAGCTGTGCCTGATGGCCACCGCCGGTGATGACGATATCCTGCGTGAATTGCGGGAACTGCAGCTGGAAAGCATGTCGCCGATCGATGCGCTCAATGCACTGTACCGTCTGCAGGGGGAATTAAAGAACAGGGTTTGACAGGCCCGGCGCGGACACAGGAGAGTGACGCGGAGGAACGAAAATGGCTGAAATTCGAGTCTTGGACAGTTTTACCATCGATCAGATCGCTGCGGGCGAGGTGATCGAACGCCCGGTTTCCGTGGTCAAGGAGCTGGTGGAAAATGCCTTGGACGCCGGTGCCGACAGTATTACGGTGGAGCTGGCGGGCGGCGGGATCGATCTGATCCGCGTGACCGATAACGGCTGCGGGATCCCACGTGAGCAGATTCCGGTCGCTTTTGCGCGGCATGCCACCAGCAAGATCGTGGATGCAAAGGACCTTTTTGCGCTGACGACGCTCGGCTTCCGCGGCGAGGCTCTTTCCAGTATCGCTTCGGTGGCGAAGGTGGAGCTTCTGACCAGAACAGCCGATGCGGAAAGCGCGGTCCGCTACCGGATCGAGAACGGCAGGGAAATTTCGCTGGAGGAAGCTGCGGCGGCACCGGGAACAACCTTTACGGTAAGAGATTTGTTTTATAATACGCCGGTCCGGCGGAAATTCCTGAAATCGGCCCAGGCGGAGGCTGCTTATGTGGTGACCCTGATGGAACAGCTGTGCCTGTCCCGGCCGGGCATTTCGATGCGCTTGATCGTGAACGGGCAGGAAAAGCTGCGGGTGAACGGTTCGTACCGCTTCCAGGATGTCCTTTTTACCCTTTACGGACGGGAAACGGTCAAATGGATGAAGCCGCTGGCCTACGAGGAAAAGGGGATCCGTGTCGAGGGCTATTTCGGCCTGCCGACTCTTTCCAGAGGCAGCCGGGCCGGAGAACTGACCTTCGTGAATGGGCGCTTCATCAAGAGCGCGCTGCTGATGAAGGCTATCGAGCAGGCATATCACGGCCTGACGATGCAGCACAAGTTCCCGATGGTCGTGCTGCAGCTTGAAATGGAACCGTCGCTGCTGGATGTCAACGTGCATCCCACAAAGCTGGAGGTCCGTTTCCGGGAAGAAAAAAATGTATTCGACGCGGTATATCATGCGCTGCGAGAGGGGCTTTTCGGCGGGAATCTGATCCCGGCGGTCAGCCCGGAAACGGAAAAAGATGAAAAGCCCGCTGCGGCCCCCGTTCCCGTGAAGGCCGCGGAAGAGGCAAAGCCCGCCGCGGCTCCGAAGGAAGCCGTGCCGGAGAAGGAAGAAAAAGAAACGCCTGCTTCTGCCCGGGAGTACAGTTTCCCGGTCAGACCCGCCCAGCTGCATGAAAGCAATGATTTCCGTGCGGAAGCGGACAGGCGTTTGCTGGATAAATATATTTTCGGCAGCCCTGCGGAAACAGCCGCAGCGGTGAAGGCAAATGACATACTGCCTGCTGCGGAAGCAGACCGGAAAGCAGCGGAAACAGCTGCTCCGGCGGAAAAAATCGCAGAGGAAGCGCCGCTCCCGGCAGCAGAGAAGGCACCGGAGCCGGCCGCATCGTCCGGGGGATCAAAGCCCGTTTTCGGCGTGCAGGAGGACCTTTTTGCGGAAAAGATCCTGCAGCCCGGCAGCGAGAAGCAGATCCGTCTGATCGGCCAGCTGTTCGATACATATTGGCTGATGGAGTACCGGGACGAGTTCCTGCTCTGCGATCAGCACGCGGTACACGAGAAGATCCTGTTTGAACGGACGATGAAGTCCCTGCGCCAGAAGGAACATACGGCACAGCAGCTGATGCCGCCGCGCCTTATGCAGCTGACCGGTGCGCAGGAGGCCGTCTGGCAGAAAAACAGGGCGGTCCTGGAAAGCCTCGGATATGAAGCGGAAACGATGGGCGGCCGCAGCTACAGCCTGACGGCGGTGCCGGATAATCTGTTCGGGCTGGATACGGAAAATCTCTTCCAGGAATTGCTGGATGGGCTGGCGGAAGAGCGCGGCACGGCAGACCCCGCGGCGCTGGAAGCCAAGGTCGCAATGATGAGCTGCAAGGCGGCCGTAAAAGGGCAGCAGGCTCTTTCCTTCGCGGAGGCGGAAGCCCTCCTGAAGGAACTTATGACGCTGGAAAATCCCTATGCCTGCCCGCACGGCAGACCGACGATGATCCGCATGAGCCGCCGTGACCTGGAAAAGAAATTCAAGAGGATCGTCTGATGCGTGAGAAAAAACCGCTTCTGGTGCTGGCGGGGCCGACGGCAGCAGGAAAAACGGAGCTGTCCCTACGGCTGGCAGAGGCTCTGCAGGGCGAGATCATCAGCGCGGATTCCATGCAGGTTTACCGCGGGATGGATATCGGCTCGGCCAAAATACCTCCGGAAGAGCGCAGGGGCGTCCCCCACCATTTGCTGGATGTATGCGAGCCGGAGGAAAGCTTTGATGTGGCTGCCTATGTGGCGATGGCTGCGGCGGCAGCGGAAGAGATATACGGAAGCGGACATCTGCCGATGCTGGTGGGCGGGACCGGATTCTATATCCAGGCGGTGCTGCGCGGCATCGATTTTTCGGAAGGCGACCGCGATGAGGCATATCGCAGGCAGCTGGCGGACCTGGCCGCGGCAGAGGGAAATGAGGCCCTGCACGCGCGGCTGGCGGAGGTCGACCCGGCTTCTGCGGCGGCGATCCATCCGAATAACGTTAAGCGCGTGATCCGCGCGCTGGAATATTACCGTGAGACGGGAAAGCGCCTTTCGGAAGTGAATGAGGCGCAGAAAGCGCTCGATTCTCCTTATGATTTCAAATATTTCGTGCTGAATCTGCCGCGGGAGGAATTGTACCGCCGCATCGACCGCCGTGTGGATGTGATGCTGGAGCAGGGACTTCTGGAGGAAGTCCGGAAATTGCGGGAGCGCGGCTGCCGCCGGGGAATGGTCTCCATGCAGGGCCTGGGCTATAAGGAACTGCTGGATCATCTGGACGGTCTGTGTACGCTGGACGAAGCCACCGCAAAGATCAAACAGGAAAGCCGGCGCTATGCCAAGAGACAGCTGACCTGGTTCCGCCGCGAGAAGAATGTGATTTGGATCGAGAAAAGCCTTTTCCCGGACGAGGATGCTCTGCTGGCAGAGGTCCTGCGCATCTGGCGGGCCTGACACGGCTGCGCGGATATCTGACGGATCTCTGCGGTTTCGGAAGGACGAAAAAGCTGAGATTCTATGAAAAATCACGCGGGAAAATGTTTTCGGAAAGTAAAAAGCGGTTGACACGTTTTGCTGAGATATGGTATACTCCAAGAGTCTGTGGGTTATCCGCAGTGCCGCACGGCGAGGGCCTGTCAAAGTCCCGTTAGGGCGCCCGATTCCGGCGAGCAATATTTGGGAGGTACGCTATGTACGCTATTATTGCAACAGGTGGTAAGCAGTACAAGGTGGAAGAGGGCGACATCATCCGCGTTGAAAAGATCGACGTTGAAGACGGCGCTGCTTATGATTTCACGGAAGTACTTGCAATCGGTGGGGAGACCCTGACTGTCGGAACGCCGGTAGTTGAGGGCGCAGTTGTCAAGGCAACGGCTATGTGCCAGGGCAAGGCCAAGAAGGTTATCGTTTACAAGTACAAGAGAAAATCCGGCTATCACAAGAAGCGGGGTCATCGTCAGCTGTATACGCAGTTCAAGATCGAATCGATCGTGAAATAAGCACACAGCCGGCAGAATCACGTTGACGAACGAGGAGGAAATATCATGGCACATAAAAAAGGTGTAGGCTCTACTAAAAACGGAAGAGATTCCGAAGCGAAGCGACTTGGCGCAAAGAGAGCGGACGGTCAGTTCGTTCTGGCAGGCAACATTCTGTACAGACAGCGCGGCACCAAGATTCACCCCGGTGTGAATGTTGGCCGCGGCGGTGATGACACCCTGTTCGCATTGGTAGACGGTGTTGTTCGTTTTGAGAGACTCGGCAAGGATCGCAAGCAGTGCTCCGTATATCCGAAGGCTACCATCGAATAAACCGACACAATCGGAAAAGAGCCGGCGCATATGCGCCGGCTTTTATCTTCTGACACCGAAAGGACAGCTGTGCGGCGCGGCCGAATGTCTTTTTCAATGATAAGGAATAATACTATGTTCACGGATTATGCAAAAATCTATATCAGATCCGGAAAGGGAGGCGACGGTCATGTCAGCTTCCGCCGGGAAAAATTCGTCCCGGCAGGCGGTCCTGACGGCGGCAACGGCGGCAAGGGCGGCGATATCATCTTTCAGGTGGACACGGGACTCAATACACTGACGGATTTCCGCCATGTGCGGAAATATGCGGCGGGCGACGGAGAAGAGGGCGGCAAGCGCCGCTGCTCCGGACGCAGCGGGGAAGACCTGGTCATCAAGGTGCCCGAGGGGACTGTGGTGAAGGACTTCGAGACCGGTAAGATCATTACGGATATGTCCGGTGATAATTCGCGCGAAACGATCCTGTTCGGCGGCAGGGGCGGTCTGGGCAATATGAACTTTGCCACCACGACCATGCAGGCACCTAAATACGCGAAGCCCGGTCAGCCGGGGCAGGAGCGTTATGTAACGCTTGAACTGAAATGTATCGCGGATGTGGGGCTGCTCGGGTATCCGAACGTGGGCAAGTCCACCTTCCTGGCAGCCGTGACCAATGCCCGCCCCAAGATCGCGGACTATCCCTTCACGACCATTTCCCCGAACCTGGGCGTGGTGGATGCTCCCGGTGGGAGCGGTTTCGTGATCGCGGATATCCCCGGCCTGATCGAAGGCGCGGCGGACGGTGTGGGTCTGGGACACGATTTCCTGCGTCATATCGAGCGCACCCGCCTTCTGGTGCATATTGTGGATGCGGCCGGTCTGGAAGGCAGAGACCCTGTTGAGGATATCCGCAGGATCAATGCGGAACTGGAGAAGTACAATCCGGAATTGGCAGAGCTTCCGCAGATCATTGTCCCCAACAAGATCGATATCATGGATCCCGAAAGCGATAATCTGGAACGGATCCGCGCTTACGGAGCGGAGCATGGGCTGCCCGTGCTGCCCATTTCCGCCGGTTCGAGACAGGGGATCCGTGAGCTGCTGCTGAAGATCGAAGAAATGCTGCAGAAGATCGACAAAAAGCCGGTGGTTTTCGAGCGCGAATTCAGCTGGGCCGATGCGGTCTCGCCGGATCTTCCCTACGATATCACGAAGGAAAAGGATGTTTTCGTGGTCGAGGGCCCTATGATCGAAAAAATGCTGGGCTATACCAATCTGGAGTCCGAAAAGGGCTTCGTTTTCTTCCAGAATTTCCTGAAGGACCGCGGCGTGATCGACCGCCTGAAGTCAATGGGAATGCAGGAAGGCGATACCGTCCGGATGTACGGACATGTGTTTGAATACTACGAATAAAAGGAGAAATGCGATGAAGATTCGTACACGTTATGCCCCCAGCCCGACCGGCCGTATGCATGTCGGCAATCTGCGGACTGCTTTGTATGCCTACCTGATTGCGAAGCATGAGGGCGGCGATTTCCTCCTGAGAATCGAGGATACGGACCAGGGACGTCTTGTGGAAGGCGCCGTGGATATTATTTACAGAACGCTGGAAAAGACCGGCCTGGTTCATGACGAAGGCCCGGATAAGGACGGCGGCGTAGGCCCTTATGTGCAGAGTGAGCGTGTGCGCGCCGGCATTTACATGGAATATGCGAAGCAGCTCGTGGAAAAAGGCGAGGCGTATTATTGCTTCTGCGACAAGGAACGTCTGGCCAGCCTGAAGCAGACGGTCGTAGACGGGAAGGAGATCACCGTTTACGATAAGCACTGCCTGCATTTGTCCAAGGAAGAAGTGGCGGAAAAGCTTGCTTCCGGTATGCCTTATGTCATCCGTCAGAATACGCCCAATGAAGGCACGACGACCTTCCACGACGAGCTGTACGGGGATATCACCGTTCCCAACGCGGAACTGGACGATATGATCCTGATCAAGTCCGACGGTTTCCCGACCTACAATTTCGCCAATGTAGTCGATGACCATCTGATGGGGATCACGCATGTCGTGCGCGGCAACGAGTATCTTTCATCCGCTCCCAAATATACCAGACTGTATCAGGCTTTCGGCTGGAAGGAACCGATCTACGTCCACTGCCCGCTGATCACCGATGAATTCAAGAAAAAGCTGTCCAAGCGCAGCGGCCATTCCTCCTACGAGGATCTGATCGAGCAGGGCTTTGTAGACGAAGCCGTGGTCAACTATGTGGCGCTGCTGGGCTGGAGCCCCGAGGACAATAACGAGAAGTTTTCTCTGGCCGAGCTGGTAGAAAAGTTCGATTTCCGCAAGATCAACAAGTCCCCGGCTGTGTTCGATATGGCGAAGCTTCGCTGGCTGAACAGCGAGTATATCAAAGCCATGGATGACGAGCGCTACTATGAGAGAGTGCTTCCGGAACTGCAGAAGGTGATCACGAAGCCTCTGGACCTGAAAAAAATCGCCGATCTGATGAAGTCCCGTATCGAGATCTTACCGGAAGCAGCAGAGCCTGTCGGATTCTTCCAGGAACTGCCGGCGTACGAAACGGAGCTATACACCCATAAGAAAATGAAAACGGACAGCCAGGTGTCCCTGACCGTCCTGAAGGAGTTCCTGCCGCTGCTGGAAGCGCAGGAGGATTACTCTCTGGAAGCCTTGAAGGAGAGCATCGGCGCATTTATCACCGCATCCGGGCGCAAGACCGGCCAGGTGCTGTGGCCCCTGCGTATTGCCGTATCCGGTCAGGCAATGACCCCCGGCGGTGCCTATGAGATCATGGAGATCCTCGGCAAAGAGGAATCTCTGCAGCGCATCCGTAAGGGCATGGCGATGTTGGAGGCGGAAGCGTAAATGGCAGTCAATACGGAACAGCAGAAAGCGATCATGCACTGCGGGGGGCCGGAAATGGTTTTGGCCGGCCCCGGTTCCGGAAACACGACCGTAATCACACAGCGAATCAAGACACTTATTGAGAATTATCACATACCCCCGACGAATATTTTGGTGGTTACGTTCACCCGTGCCGCTGCCGGCGAAATGAAGACGCGCTTCGAGCGTCTGGCCGGCGGCAGCGCGGAAGGCGTTCTTTTCGGAACATTTCATGCGGTCTTTTACCGCATCCTGCGCGAAGCCTGTAATTTCAGTCAGAACGCCGTTGTCTCAGCGGCGGAGCAGTCTGCCTGGTTACGGACTTTTTTGTATTCTCAAAAGGAGGCTTTCCCCGAGGAAGCCGGCTTCCCGGAAGAACTGGCACAGGAGATCGGATCCGTGAAGATGCGCGGGCTGCCGGTCGAGGGCTACGAGGCAAAATGCTGCAGCACCGCCCTGTTCGGGGCCGCCTATGCCTATTACCGGACGCGTCTCCGCAGCGAGAAGCGCCTGGATTTCGAAGATATGGCGCAGCTGTGCCTGCAGCTGTTCCGGACGCGCCCCGGCGTGCTGAAATATTGGCAGGAACGCTTTCGGTATATCCTGGTGGATGAATTCCAGGACATCAGCGGGACGCAGTATGAGGTGCTGAAGCTTCTTGCGGCACCGGAAAACAACCTGTTCATCGTCGGAGATGACGACCAGTCGATCTACCGGTTTCGGGGAGCCAGCCCCGGCTTCATGCGGCAATTCGCGGAAGACTATCCGCGTGCGGAAAAGGTCATATTGAAGCAGTGCTACCGCTGTTCGCCGCAGATCCTGCGGTCCGCCGAGCGGCTGATCCGTCATAATACGCAGCGCTTCAAAAAGAAACTGCAGTCGGAGGCGGAAGACGGCCCGAAGCCGGCATTTTGCTGCTTCGAGAACCAGTCGGCGCAGACCGATTATATCCTGCGGGAACTGGAACGGCTGCACCGGCAGGGAATGCCCTGGGAGGAAATGGCCGTTCTGTTCCGGACCGGATTCCATGAACAGGGAATGACTGCGGCATTGCTGCGGCGGGATATTCCCTTCCATATGAATGAGCGGGTGCAGGATATCCACTCCCACTGGATCGCGCAGGATCTGTTTGCCTACCTGCGGCTGGGGGAAGGCGGACGGAGCCGGGCGGATTTTCTGCAGATCGCCAATAAGCCGCTGCGGTATCTTTCCCGGGATGCTTTCCCGGATGAGACCGTCAGTATCTTCTCGCTCCGCGAATATTACAGAGGGAAGGAATGGATGCTGGACCGCGTGGACCGTCTGGATTATGACCTGCGTGTTCTGCGGCAGCTGCGGCCCTTTGCGGCGGTGGAATATGTCCGCCGGGAAATGGGCTATGAGAATTATGTCAAAGAGAAAGCTTCGGGGCAGAACCGCAGCCCGCAGGATCTGATGAATGTTTTGGATTATCTGCAGGAGGAGAGCGCGGGCTTTGACAGTCTGCGGGCCTGGCAGGAGGATATCGCGGACCGGCGGGAAAAATTGCGCCGCCTGCAGGAAAAGAAGGAAAAGTCCGGCGTGGAGATATCTACCATGCACGGCGCCAAGGGCCTGGAATATGACGCGGTTTTTATTCCCGATGTCAACGAGGAGATCGTGCCGCACCGGCGTTCGATGGACGATGAGGGGCTGGAAGAGGAAAGACGGCTTTTGTATGTGGCCATGACACGGGCGCGCAGACTGCTGACAGTGAGTTGGCTGGCGAATCGGCGTGCAGCAAAGGAATTGCCCTCCCGGTTCATTATGGAATGTCTGGGCAATGAAAAAGCGCAGATCTTCTGACCGAAGCCGGAACAGGTGGGTGTTTGGACCCGTCCGGAAATAGAAGATCAAGGCCGCTGCTGCCCGGCAGGAGAGCGGCGGCTGACAGGAAAAGAGCAGAGACAAATGAACCGACCTCCGATCGTTAGATGGATGGTCTGACTTTCGGGGGCCGTTCAATATTGTCTCTGCTCTTTTTGTGCGATCAGGCGGGAAAAGACATGGTTCACCCTGCCCGATTGCATATTTGAGATGAAAGGATTTACGGATGGATATGCTCGCCGGGACCGTCCGGGGTCAGCTCGGTGTAGTCTTCCTCGTCGGCAACTTCGTCGAAGCGCTCGCAGACTGCCTGAAATTCTTCCTCATCCTCGATATCATCCAGGATCGGTTGGCCGTCGGCATCCTCGCGGTAGCCGTACAGATAGATCTCCGCATCTTCGCTTTCGGCATCCTTGACAGGCAGCAGGGCTATATACTGCTTGTCATTCAGCGGGAAGATCGTAAGAACGATGCAGTCTTCCTGCGATCCGCCGTCCAGATCCAGAGTGAGGATCAATTCCTCTTCTTCATAGGGGGTAGCTTGCTTGTCTTCCATAGGGGGCCTCCTGTGATTATTTGTCTTTTTCTTCTTCTGCGTCGAATTCATCTTCGTCCAGAAGCTCGTCAAAACGGTCGCAGACGGCGTCGAACACTTCGTCGTCTTCGATATCTCCGAGAACCGGCTCTCCGTCATCACCGACGGTATAGGTGTAGAAGTAGACCTCTGCATCTTCCTTTTCGGCTTCGGAGGCGGGCAGCAGGGCAACATAATCTTTGCCGTCAACCTCAAATACGGAAAGAACGATACATTCTTCCTCGCTGCCCTCTTCCATTTCCAGAGTAACGGTCATATTCTCTTCCTGCAGCATTTCATGATTGTCTTCCATGTGATTAATCCTCTCTTTATTTGATATCAAAAGGGTGTGATAAATTCCGAAATCCCGGTTTTCCTTCGAAAACCAGCTGCATTTCTGCGCTGCGCAGAAAGTGTAATCCACGGGATTTCTTCGCGCTGCGCGTTCCCGAAATCCCGGTTTTCCTTCGAAAACCGGTGGTTTTCTGCACTGCGCAGATAGTGTAATCCACGGGATTTCTCCGCGCTGCGTGCTCTCAAAATCCCGGTTTTCCTTCGAAAACCGGTGGTTTTCTGCGCTGCGGTGATAGTGTAATCCACGGGATTTCTCCGCGCTGCGCGCTCTCGAAATCCCTGCAAACCATTCGTAATCCGCTCGTTTTTCTGCGAAAAACGGCTCTTTACGAATGTTTTGACGGGTCATGAATCCTCCGCCCTGCGATTGAGCTGGCTCATCGCAGAATGGAGGATTCAGACCCTGGATTACACGTTGAACCTAAACAGCACGACGTCGCCGTCCTGCATGACGTAATCTTTGCCTTCCAGGCGGACCTGGCCTTTTTCCTTGGCGGCGGCGTAGGAGCCTGCAGCCAGCAGATCTTCATAATTGACGACCTCGGCACGAATGAAGCCGCGTTCGAAGTCGGTATGGATCTTCCCGGCGGCCTGCGGTGCCTTGGTGCCCTTTGTGATGGTCCAGGCGCGCGTTTCCTTTTCGCCGGCGGTCAGGAAGCTGATCAGCCCAAGCAGATTGTAGCTGGCCGCAATGAGTTTTTCAAGTCCGGCAGCACTGAGCCCGAGATCCGCAAGAAATTCCTTGCGCTCATCGTCTTCCAGCTCGGCCATTTCCTCTTCCAGCTTGGCGCTGATGACGAACACTTCGCTGCCTTCTTCCGCGGCAAACTTGCGTACATCGGCAACAAAGGCATTGGAAGCTCCGTCATCGGCCAGGTCATCCTCCGCAACATTGGCTGCGTAAATGACCGGCTTGGAGGTGAGCAGATCCAGTGATGCGATGAGGGCTGCCTCATCGTCGTTTTCGGGCACATAGGTCTTGGCCTGCTTGCCGGCATTCAGTACCTCCAGCAGCTTTTTCAGCAGCTTGACTTCCGCCGCTGCGGACTTGTCGTTCATGGCGGAGCGGGCTGTTTTGGAAAGGCGGCGCTCCAAGACCTCGATATCGGCAAATATCAATTCCAGTTCGATCGTATCGATATCCCGGGCGGGATTGACGCTGCCGTCTACATGGACTACGTTTCCGTCCTCAAAGCAGCGCACCACATGTACGATGGCATCCACCTCACGGATATGCGCGAGGAACTGGTTGCCGAGCCCTTCACCCTTGCTGGCACCCTTGACAAGCCCGGCGATATCCACGAATTCGATTACGGCCGGCGTGATCTTTCTGGTGTTGTAAAAATCACCCAGCAGCTTCAGGCGGAAATCCGGCACCGTAACGATGCCTACGTTCGGATCTATGGTGCAGAAGGGATAGTTGGCTGCCTCGGCACCGGCCTTGGTCAGCGAGTTGAACAACGTGCTTTTCCCGACATTGGGAAGACCTACGATACCCAGCTTCATGTATTGACTCCTTTATACCTTTTCGGATTATATTCTTCAAACAGGGACGGGATCGCCGTCTCGTATTTCTGTTGAGATCAAAGCTCCTTGTCCTCAGAGCCGTTTTCGTCGGCCTGCGGCGCATCCGTCAGGACCGTTTCGGTCTCCGGCGTGAGAGCAACGGAAATATCTTTTTCCGCAGCATCCTGCTTTTCCGAAGAAACAGGGCCGTCCGATGTTTCGGCCGCTTCTGCCGGCTGTTCGGCGGGAGCATTTTCCTTCGGATCGGGCTTGTCTTTCGGAGAAGCGGCACCGGACCGTTTGGCTTCCTGCTCATACAGGCCTCTGTCCTTCTGATGGATGCGGTAAAGCCGGTCACGGCTTTTATCGGCCTGATTATCCTGGGCTTTTTCCTCCAATGCGGCCTGACGGTTGGCCTTGATCGCCCGGATCATCATTTTCAGGACCAGAATGAGCAGCAGGATGCAGAGACAGATCAGAGAGATCTGCGTGCCCAGATGCAGGCCTTCCGGTTCGTAGCGCAGGACGATCTCATGCGTGCCTTCCGTGACATCAATCGTCATCAGACAGTCGCCGAGCTTGCCGATCTGCACTTCTTTGCCGTCCAGCGTGCAGGTCCAGCCGTTCTCAAAGGGGATGGAAAGCACCATGGAAGCGCTTGCATCTGCCGTTACGGAACCGCGGATCTCCGTTTTCTGCAGCGTATCGGCGATCTCACTGATCTCAAAAGGATGCTCCGAGAGCTTTTCGATCGCCTTGATGAAATTGTCACTGTTCAGGCGGTAGAGCGTTCCGTTCATCTTGGCGTCGTCCGTGACGGTGACCGAGATGTTTCCGCCTTCCTCACACCAGCCGAGATCCACGAAAAAGCCGCGGTTCAGATTGGACCAGGAACGCGTGGACCCGCCGGAGGAGGCATTGACCTTGGTGATGGAAGAACTGTTCATATACGCGTAGTACCAGCCGGCTTTATCGACGGTGTAGCTGAGCGTTTTGTCGGAAGTCTTGGCGGAGCAGGTATCCAGGATATTGCCGACACTGGCAGCGATATTGACGAAGCTGTTCTGGATCTTGGCCGGTGTTCCGGAATCGATCTTCCAAAGCTTGGCGGTATCGTCCGGAACCAGATAACCGAGCGGCAGCGTATAGGTGAAGCGGTACAGGTAGTTCTTGCCGCCCGCATGGTCGGTCTCGGTCCCTACAAGACTGTACATGGGACTTTCCGGCAGTTCTTTTTCCGTGAGACGGTATCCGACGGAGAACATGGCCGAGGCCAGAAGCGTGGAACCGGTATAGCTGTAAGCGTTGGTATTGCCCTCCATGCCGAGCTTTTTATACAGCTGGGAAACGGAGGCATTCGTGGTGGAAGAGAAGAGGGACGCGGAACGGAAGCCGAAATACGGCCCGTCGTTCTTGGTCCGCTGCGCATATCTTTCGATACGCGTATAAGGCGATTCCGCCTCCGCCATGGCTATCAGCTTGTCGTAGCTGTCGTCATAGCGCGTGAATGAATCTCGGTTGACATAGGAAACGCTGGTGACGGCGGTGTTGACGCCCATTTCCACGACCAGCACGCAGATCGCCATGCCGATGGCACTCAGGCGGCTCAGACGCCGTGTTTTATACAGATATACGTTGAGTCCGTACAGCGCGAGCATCACGATACTGGAATAAACGGCATAGTAGGGGATCTCTTTGGAATCCGCAATGACCTCTATGAGGAGCATCACGCCGATGCCTCCCCACATGGTGCCGACCACCTTGCTCTTGGTATATTTGGGGATACCGAGGATGCCTTCGAAGCACATCGTCAGCATGACGAAATTGTAAAGGAAGGACTGGCGGCAGGGCAGGGAGTTGGGATAATGCAGTCCGTGCCAGATGAAGTTGAGCATATTGGTGTTGAAGCTGAGGAGCAGAATCCCCAGCAGCACCGTATTGACGATCTTTTCCTTGAAGTCCACGTCCCGGTTCATGTAGTACAGGGGCAGGAAGAGGAAGATCCCCACGCCGCAGTACAGATTGGGCCAATGGTCCAGACCGGTTTCCGTTTCCACCACCATGAGGTGTCTGGAAAGCATTTCAAAGACGGAGAAATAGTTGGAGACCGTCTTCGGGAAGGTGCTTCCGGCGGATGCGGTGATCTGCAGGGAGTAGAAGCAGGGAATGAGCAGCACCGCGGCCAGGCCGCCGGCCAGCGCCGAATACAGCCCGAATTTGAAGCAGACACCCAGGAAACGGGAAAAAGTCCAGCCGTTATGAGAAATCAGCCGGCTGATAAAATACAGCACCAGGAAGATGCAGAGCATGATGCTGATATAGTAGTTGCACAGGATGGCGAAGGCGAGGGACAGGCAGTACAGAAGAGGCTTGTCTTCCTCTATCAGCCGTTCCAGACCCCACAGTACGACCGGCGTGAGCCAGAGGACGTCCAGCCACATGATGTTCCAGCTGTATGCCGCGAGATACCCGCTCAGGGCGTAGCAGATGCCGCAGAACGCGATGCCCATGTGCTTTGTCCGGAATTTCTTCGACAGGAAGAAGGCCATACTCCAGCCGCACAGGCCGATCTTCAGAAGGATCAGCCCGGTGACGAATTCGATGATATGCCTGGTAGGGATCAAAAAGGCCAGAAAATGCAGCGGGCCGCTCAGGTAATAGGCGAACAGCGCGGTATAATTGCTGCCCAGACCGATATCAAAAGAGTAGGTCAGGCTTTTGCCGTCGCGCAGGCGGTTGGCCAGATCCTCGAAGAAGGCAACATATTGATGGTAAAGGTCCGTCCGCAGGAAGCAGTTCTTGCCGAAGGGATACAGTTCCTTGCCGGCAAAAATGCCCAGCATGATCAATATGGGGATCACAAATGCCAGGATAAACGGCAATCTATCTTCAAAACTCGGTTTATTCCTGTTTGTCAGCTTCTTCATGTACTGTCTCCTTCTTGAAAATAAAGAGCTTGCTGAACACGTAATTCAGAATGACGACGATCACGTTGACGATCAGTTTCATCCATTTTTCGCTGAGGTGGAACAATTCCACGGAAACCAGAAGAAAAACGAATTCGACCGCAAAGGAAAGAAGACGGGCGCCGATAAAGGCAAGGAACTCCTTCAGCAGTCCGCTGCCGGCAGCACTCTTGGATTCGAACACATATTTCTTATTGGTGACGTAGGCAAACAGGACGGCGATCACCCAGGCGGCGACTTCCGCGATCCTGTAATCGATGCCGAGTGCCAGAGAACCGTAATAGACCAGATAATTGACCAGCGTCGTCAGCACACCGAAAATGAGGTAGGTGATGATCTCTCTGGTCAGATATTTCCGCAGCAGGGCTTTGATCTTTTCAATCATGAGGCGTATCCTCCCGATCTGTGTCTGCGGGGCGTTTGGCTCCGGAAGGGATCATGGGCAGATTACTTTCTTTCAGAATATACAGCGGCCTGTCTTTGGCTTCCTGATAGATGCGTGCCACATATTCGCCTACCACGCCGACGGATAGTTCCAAGATCCCGCCCAGGAACAGCAGCAGGCACAGGACAGAGGCATTTCCGGAAATATCCGCACCGCAGCAGACCCTGATAAGCAGGAACAGCGCATAAAGCAGAGAAGCGGCGAACAGAAAAATGCCGGTATTGCGCACGGCAGCAAGCGGCTTCACGGAAAAAGCGGCGATGCCGCTGACGGCATAGTGCAGGAGGCCTTTGACGCTCCATTTACTCGTTCCGGCAAGCCGTTCCACATTGCTGTAGAGGATCCATTTGGTCTCAAAGCCGACCCAGGCGAAAATGCCCTTGGAAAAGCGCTCCGATTCGGAAAGCTCCAGCACGGCGTTCAGCATCTGACGGGTCATCATGCGGTAGTCCACGGCGTTCTGGGGCAGTTTAACTTCCGTGAGATGATTGCTGAAACGGTAAAAAACGGAGGAAAAAAGGCTCCGCAGCTTTCCTTCCCCTTCGCGGGAGGACCTGCAGGCCGCGCAGCAGTCATACCCTTCCTCGATCCCGGCAGCCATGGCAGGCAGCAGCGCGGGGGGATGCTGCAGATCGGCGTCCATTACCGCGGCAAGATCACCCGTCGAGTGCCGGAAACCGGCATACATGGCGGCCTCTTTGCCGAAATTCCGGGAAAAGGAAAGATAACTGACCTCCGGATGCTCGGCGGCCAGCCGGCGCATGATGTCCAGCGTTCGGTCGCGGCTTCCGTCATTGACGAAAATATAGTGAAAACGGTAATCCGGCATGGACCGGGCCACCTTATCGGTTTCCTGATAGAAAAGCAGGAGGCTTTCTTCCTCGTTGAAGCAAGGGATGATCAGGTCTAAAGTCTTCATAAAACTCCTTTGCTCAGACACAAAAGGACAGTCCGAAGGGCATAAGCCCCCAGACCCCAAGAGTGCTCTCATTATATATTAGAAAAGATGAAATGTAAATCCGCTTTTTCGGCTTATTCCTGTTTTTCGGGTGCATCCGGAGCCTGCCCTCCGGGGATATCCGCCGAATCTTCCGGCCGGAATTGCTTGGTGATGAGCAGCAGTGCGTACAGGACGATGGGAACGGCGATCGTGGCGCCGAGAGCCATACGGAACCAGGTCTGCGCCTGCTCGCTTTTCATCAGGGCAAATACCAGGCAGGCAGCATACATCAGTACCAGCACGGCGATCCCGATCAGAGCCATCACCTTGCGAAATTTTTTCATGAAAAGGCCTCCGAAAATGCATTCTCCGTCCGTCAGGATTGACGAACAAAGACCTTTGCATTATAATAAAAAGGCTTTTTCGTGTCAATGAAAGGCGAAAGGAAGACCTATGGGAAAGTTTATCAATATAGGCTACGGGAATATCGTGAACAGCGATAAGATCGTTGCCATCGTGAGCCCTGATTCCGCTCCCATCCGGCGGCTGATCCAGCAGGCAAGGGACCGCGGGACGGTCGTGGATGTTACGCAGGGCAGAAAAACCAAAGGAGTGCTGGTCACGGATGACGGTTCGGTGATGCTCAGTGCGCTGCTGCCGGAAACCATCGCGGCCAGGTGCGGGGAGGAAATATGAAAAAAGGCGAACTGATCGTGATCTCGGGTTTTTCGGGTGTCGGCAAGGGCACGGTTATCGGTGCGCTCCGCAGCGCGAATCCTGAATACCGTTTTTCCGTATCGGCTACCACGCGGGCGCCGCGCCCCGGAGAAACAGACGGACGGGAGTATTTTTTTATCAGCCGTGAAGCCTTTGAAAAGCGTATTGCGGAAGGTGATCTGCTGGAATATACCTGCTATAACGGGAATTATTACGGAACGCCGCTCAGCTTTATCGAAGAGCAGCGGGCAAAGGGGTTCCATATCCTGCTGGATATCGAGACCGAGGGGGCTCTGAACGTGAAGCGCCTGGTACCGGATGCGAAGCTGATCTTTATGATCCCTCCCGACGCGGAAACGCTGCGCTTGCGTCTGACGGGGCGCGGGACGGAGACCCGCGAGCAGATCGTCGGCCGGATGAAAAAATCTCTGGCGGAGGCGGAGCTTGTCCCGCAGTATGACTGGATCGTGGTCAATGAAGACTGCCGCCGCTGTGCGTGGGATATTTATCGGATAGCGACCGGGAGCGGCCGGCCCATGACGGAACGGGCGGAGGCATTGCGGATGACGGAGCAGTTCCGCCGCGACCTGCCTGCCATCATCGAAAGCCTGTAAAGCTGCCGAAACTGTAAGCCCGGACTTGAAAAGAACGGGATATTACGCTATAATCATAAAATCACATCGGGGCAGAGCTGCCTCAAAGGAGTTATTGTATGCTGCATCCTTCTTATTCGGAGTTGATGAATGTTGTGAATCAGAACGCTGCCCCAGAGGACAGAGTCGTCAAGAGCCGTTATTCCATCGTGATGGGCACCGCCAAGAGAGCCCGCCAGCTGGTCGACAACGGTTATATGACCCTGGACGATCATTCCGTGAAGCCGCTTTCCATCGCCGTGGACGAACTGAACGACGGCCGCATCCGTATCATTTCCGACGAAGAGGCTGCAGCGCTCAGTGCGGAAAAGGCTGCCGCGGCTGCTGAAGCAGCGGGAGAGAATGCCGAAGAGGAAGTCCGGGAGGCATCCGCGCCGGAGGAGGAATAATCCGTTATGAAGGTCTTCTTTGAGTCTCTGGGCTGCGATAAGAATCTGACAGATGCCGAATTCATGCTGGGCCTGCTGCGGGATGCCGGTTATGAATTTACGGATGATGACGCGGAAGCGGATGTCATCGTTGTGAATACCTGCTGCTTTATCGGGGACGCCAAAGAGGAGAGCATACGGACCATTCTTCGGTTGGCGGAACGCAAGGAAGACGGCTGCTGCCGTGCGCTTATCGTCACGGGCTGTTTGGCAGAACGCTATAAGGACGAATTGTTCACGGAGCTTCCGGAGATCGACGGAGCCCTGGGGACGGCTTCCTTTGACCATATTGTGGAATTATTGGATCAAGTGCTGCTCGGGAAAGCCGGGGAGCACCCTTTTGTGTACGAATCGATCGACCGTCTGCCGCAGATCTCTGCCCGGCGGGTCGTTACCACGGGCGGACATTACGCATATCTGAAGATCGCGGAAGGCTGCGATAAATGCTGCACGTACTGCATCATCCCCAAGATCCGCGGGCATTACCGCAGTGTTCCCATGGAGCAGCTGCTGAAGCAGGCCCGGGAATTGGTGGACGGCGGTGTGCGCGAACTGATCCTGGTGGCGCAGGAAACGACCCTGTACGGGACCGACCTGTACGGGAAGAAGATGCTGCCGGAGCTGATCCGTCAGCTGGCCGCGCTGGAAGACCTGCACTGGATCCGTATTCTGTATTGCTACCCGGAGGAGATCGACGACGCGCTCATCGAGGCTCTGCGGACGGAGCCGAAGCTCTGCCATTATTTGGATCTGCCGATCCAACACGGGGCGGACACGGTCCTGAAGCGGATGGGCAGAAGAACCACGTCGGAGGAACTGCGCACCATCATCGGAAAGCTGCGGGCAGCCGTTCCGGATATCGCGCTCCGCACCACGCTGATCGCCGGATTCCCGGGAGAAACGGAAGAGGAGCATCAGGCCAGCATGGATTTCGTGCGGGAGATGCGTTTTGAAAGACTGGGTGTCTTTACCTATTCCCGAGAAGAAGACACGCCTGCTTACCGTATGAAGCCGCAGATACAGGCGCGCATGAAGATCCGTCGGCAGAAGCAGCTGATGGAGCTGCAGCAGAAGATCGCCTTCGAGAAGGCTGACGCCATGGAAGGCCGCCGTCTGGAGGTCATGGTAGAGGGACGCCTGGAGGAGGAAGACGTTTACGTTGCGCGGACATATATGGACGCGCCGGATGTGGACGGGTATCTGTTTTTCCGGGACGGTGTGTCCCATATGAGCGGTGATTTTGTCACGATTACGGTTGACGGAGCCAACGGGTATGATCTGATGGGAGAAGCAAGCTATGAATCTGCCGAATAAAATCACAGTTGCAAGGATACTGATGGTTCCGGCCGTGGTCGCGGTATTGGAACTGGGACAGGGAAGCGGCGCTCTTTGGTGGGCCGCTGTCATTTTTACCGTGGCATCCCTTTCCGATATGCTGGACGGGAAGATCGCCCGGAAAAGGAACCTGATCACCGATTTCGGGAAATTTATGGATCCGCTGGCAGATAAGATGCTGATCTGCTCTGTTCTGGTCTGTCTGGCGGAACGCGGTATGACGCCGGCCTGGGCAGTGATTCTGATCACGGCAAGGGAATTTGCGGCTTCGGGACTGCGGATGCTGGCTGCGTCGCAGGGCATCGTTCTGGCGGCCGGATGGCTCGGCAAGCGTAAGGCCAATGTGCAGACCTTATGGATCATTGCGCTGCTGGTACCTGTGCAGTGGCCCTGGTGGAAATGGGTGGAACTGGTGCTGATGGCCGCGGCGCTGCTGCTGACAGTCTGGTCCCTTGCGGACTATTTTATCAAAAACAAGGGTATTATCCGGGATATGTAACAGGCAGGAGGAGATCGCATGCAATGGCTGCGTCCTTTGTATATCGGGACGAAGATGAAGCGGGACTGGAGAAAAGCTGCCGCAGCCGTTACGGGAACGAAACCGGGACGGTATGACGGCTGTATCGTGCTGGTCCTGTCTGATTATGCGCGCTGCAGCGTGGAGCTTTTGCCTGCTTATTCCTTTAAGATACCGCATTTTGCGCTCCGGAAATCGGAAAAAGTCGTGGGGCTGGCAAAAGATCGGGAAGAAGCCTGCGGATTGCTGATCTCCATGGCCGAGGATGCGTGTTTCCGGATCGGGAAGCCCGATCTGGCAGCCTATTTTGCTTCCCTTCCCGAAAGCGAATGGGCCGAGCAATGGGAGGGCAGTGAAAAATGACGGCACTGCATATCCTTCTTCTGCTTTTGAAATGGCTTGGAATAGTGCTTTTGGTGCTGGTGGGGCTTGTTCTGGTGCTCCTGCTGACCGTATTGTTTGTGCCGGTTCGTTATGATCTGAAGCTTCGTTTCCGGGACGGTGTATTGCGGGCGCGCCTGCGTGTCGGCTGGATGTGCGGACTCCTGCGGGTCTTTGCCGGCTGGATAGAGGACTACGGCCTGTGCAGGATAAAGGTTGGCCCGAAGGAAGTGAAGAAGCTGCATTTCGGAAACTGGCCCTCCGAAGCGCCCGGGGAGAAACCGGCGGAGTATGAGGGACCTGCGTATGTGATGGAAGAGCTTCCCGTGCAGCCGGAGGAGGTGCCGCAGCCGGAAACGGTCGGAAAAGCGGAACCTGCCGGGGCAGAAGAGGATTCCGCGGAAAAGAAACAGACATCCGAACCTGAAAGACGCAGAAAAAGTATTGCTGAACGGAAAAATCGCGGCAGAAAAGAGAAGAATCGGAGAAAAGACAGGAAAAACACCGAAAAATCGGCTGAAAAGAAAAAAGCCGGTGCAGAAAAGCGGGAAAAGTTCAAGAGGCTGCTGGAAGAAGTGAAAGCCTTTTGGGAAGATGCAGCCAATCAGAAAACGCTGGCCCTGATCCGGAAGCAGCTGAAAAAAATCGGAAAGCATCTGCTGCCGACCCGCTTCCTGCTGGAAGGGGAACTGGGCCTGGGAAATCCGGCCAAAACCGGGCAGATCATCGGAAAAATTTATTCGCTCTATCCTCTGTACGGTGAGCATATCCGTATCAGCGGAGATTATACGGGAGATACCAAGAATATTTATTGGGAAGTAAAAGGACGGCTGCGCCTTGCCGTGCCGGTCGGAGCGGCCCTGCGGCTTTTGGCGGACCGGAATTTCCGGGGCTGGGTGAAGCTGCTGAAAATGCGGTCGGAAGCGCCTGCCGCTGCGGATATGCCGGATGCGCAGGATACAACTGCCTGAAGCGGAGAGCGGATGGCTGAGAAGGGAGACAGAAATGGAAGAAAAGATGAATCTCGGGTCGGTGATGGAGTCCATGTTCAAGGGCATGGAAAATTTCTTCGGCAATAAGACCGTCGTGGGAGAGCCGATCAAGGTAGACGACGATACCTTTATTCTGCCTTTGGCCAATGTGTCCTTCGGAATGGGGGCAGGCGCCAATGTGAACAGTGAGAAGGACAAGGGCCTGGGCGGCGGCGGAATGGGCGCCAAAATGAGCCCGGCAGCCGTGCTGGTAGTGCAGAACGGTCACGCCAGAGTCATCAATATCCAGGAGCAGGATAAGCTTGTACACATGATCGAGGGCCTGCCGGATACCTTCAGCCGTATCCTGTCGTCCCTGAAGAAGGGCAATAAGGTCAGCAAGGCGGCCGAGGAAGCCTTCGATAATATGCAGGTCTGACGGATTTTCGCCTCACTGCTCCGGCTTTTTTTCCCGGCGGACAGGCGAAAAAAGAGCGCTCAGCAAAAAGCAGGAAAAAAATCTGCGAAAATCGAAAAAATCTGCTTGCTTTTTACTGCAGTATTTGGTATATTCTACCCGTTGTGGCTTACAACAAGATCTAACCACCGAACAAGTAAGGAGGTGCGGTTATGGCAAAATGTGCTGTTTGCGGAAAGAGTGTTCACTTTGGAAACAATGTGAGCCATTCTCATAGAAGAAGCAATCACATCTGGAAGTCCAATGTTAAGTCCGTTCGCGTAAAGGTTGGCGAGCAGACCAAGAAGATGTATGTTTGCACTTCCTGCCTGAGATCCGGCAAAGTGGAAAGAGCATAAGCGCTTTTTACTGAAAAGAGCTGCCCCGTGCGGGCGGCTCTTTTGTTTTGCGCGAAAACGGGAGAATGACGGCCGTCCCGCCGCTTCGGCGCGCAGACTTGACAAAAAGTCCCCGTTTAAGGATAATGAGGCAAAAGCGAGAAAGGTGCATGTGAGAATGAACAAGCCGTATTCGATCCGTTATTATGACAGTATCCCCGGGGAACCCGACAGTGAAGAAAGCTGTGCAAAAAGGCTTGCTTCTCCCTGGCACGCCGAATTGGAAGACGATGCCTCCCCGGAGGATGTATATCTGCTTTCCTTCCGTGCGAAGGCTCCTTCTGCCTGCCGGGCCCTCACGGTGACCTTCGACAGGGCCGAGGAAGCCAAAAACCCGGAGGTGCCCGACCGGTATGTGTATTATGTCCCCGTGCAGTGGAGCCGCTTCGTGCTGCCGGTCCGTGCCGCGGGACTGCGCGGCTTTGCACTGTCGCCGGAGGCGGAGATCCTTCTGGACGGGGTGGAACTGGAAAATATCGGTCCGGCGGATTTCGCGGCCCTGGCCTGCCGCAGCGGACAGTATGTGACGGAAGAGAGCCGGTATTGCCCCGTTCCTGCGGAAGGGATCGGCGCCGGACCGTCCATCGCTCTGAAGAAACAGGGGGATTTTCTGTACAGCATCGGCAATGGATGCTTCCGGATCAGCGATATTTCCGATCCCGCGCATCCGCGTGTCCGCGGCGATCTGGCCGGATTGGGTGAAAGCATCCGGCAGCTGGCTCTGTGCCGCGACGGAAAGCACGTGATGATCACTTCGCGCGAAAACGGCGTGTTTATCGTAAATACAGAGGATCCGGACAAGCCTTACATCCGCCGCTTCTACAACAGTCTGGAAATGGCTACGGGCATCGATATCTCCGGCGATTATGCCTATATTACGGACAGGCAGTACGGCGTGGAGACCGTGGATATTTCCGACCTCGATGCCCCGCGGTTCCTGTCGGTCGTTCGTTCCGGTGAGGCTCAGAGCTGCCGCTTTGCGGTCATCCGGGACGGGGAAGGCAGAGAGAGACACCTTCTTTGCTGCGGTATCTGGGGCGAACACGCGGTGAAGCTGTACGATGTGAGCGACCCGGGCAGCGGCGTGTTTCTGGCTGCGGTCCCTCTGGACGGAAAGGGAGACGGAGCCTCTGTTTACGAACAGAACGGACGGACATATCTGGCGGCGGGGACGGGTCATCACAGCGAGATCCATATGCCGGAAAATCCGGAGAATCTGAACTACGGGCAGGGCAACGGACTGGAAATCTTCGATATCACCGATCCGGCGCATCCCGTGCTGCAGTCCGTTTCCAAAATAAACGGCCGCTATTATTATCTGGAAAACGATTATTGGGGCAGTACGCTCGGCCGGGGGCCGGACGGCAGGATGTATGCCTATCTGATCAACACCTTTAACGGGGTATATGTGTACGATATCACGGATCCGCGAGCTCCCAGACAGCTGGCCTATACGGACATTCCCCTGCCGCCGACGCACCCGGGCTACGAATATCTGACAGACAGGCATTGCATCCCCGTGGTGCAGTACGACCAGAAAGCGGCCGGCAGAAGCCCGGTCGGCGGGATCGCCGCTGCGGATGGCTGCCTGTATATGGCGGGCGTTGCCAGTGATATCCACATCCTGCGCGATGCGGAGCTGTTCCATGCGGCGCCGGCCGGAAAGGTCGGAAAGAAAAATCCGGAGCCGTCGGATTATTTTGCCCGCGGGACGGAGGGATTCCGCAATCCGCTGCTGAAAGTGCTTCCGGGACAGGTCTTTGCCGCCGTCCAAAAGGACGGATGGATCTATGCGGCCTGCGGGAGCGGCGGGATCGCGGTCCTGGACGAAAATCTGGAAGAAAAGGCACGCTATCCGTTTGACGGCAGCCGCTGCGCCTTCGATGTGCAGATAGAAGGAGGTATATTATATGCCGCAGAGGGCAGCGGCGGTCTGACCGCTTATTCTCTGGACAGCGGAAAACTGACGCCGCTTTGGAATTATATGCCGGACGGCGGGCTGTGCAGAGGCGTCCGGCTTTCCGCGGGCGCGCGCTTTGCGATGCTGATGACAGACGGGTCGACCGCGGAGCTTGTGAACTGCCGTACGCGGCAGAAGGTTTGGCGGGACCGGGGGCCGCATCTGCTGTATCACCGGAACCTGGCGTCCCTGCTGGGCGGGCGGTATCTGGCCTGCTGGCGCAGCGGAAGGCGGATGTGCGTCGTGGATTGCTCCGGGGAAACACCGGTGCAGGCGGCGGAATACATGAAGAGCCGCGCAGGGGTGAGCTCCGGGTTCGCGGACCTGGGAGATGCCTCGCTGGCCATCGGACCGTCGGGCATGACGATTTTCCGGGGGATCCCGTCGCCGGAGGAGTATCAGGCTCTGCCGTGGGTCGAAGGAACGAAGGATAAGAAAATATACGGCTGGCCGGTGACGGACGGCAGACTTCTCATCTGCTGCAACCGGGGCAAGGGAAGCGTGTGTGCGGCGGATATCACCGACCGGGCGCATCCGGTGCTCCTGGAGGAACATACGGTCCCCGGCAATCCGGATGCCGCGCTCCTGACGGCCCGGTATGTATATATCCCGCTGGGATATCAGGGCCTGCTGCGCTTTGACAGGCCGTTATGAATATGAAAAAGAGCTTCTCTTGCCGCACGGAGGCATATCTGCGCGGCAGGGAAGCTCTTTTTGTATGTACGGACCGTCTTAACGGACTTCTGTATTGGCGTGAGACTTTTCCTCATTGGCTTTGTGAGAGGAAATGTTCTGCAGGATATCGATATATTCCTTGGCGAGTGCCGTGGGCGTGACTCCTTTCAGGCTGATATAGCCCTTTTCGGAAATATAATTGGAATCTTTCAGAAGGAACAGACGCCGGTTGGGGTAGTAATGTGCTTTTTGGCTCATTGAAAAATACGAGGCGGAGATGGAGACCGCGTCGGTCCAGTTGAGAAGCTCACCGCGTCCGGCCCTGCCGCGGCATACCAGCAGGTTCCTGCGGTCATTCAGTCCGAGCGCTTTGAACAGATGCGCGATATGCTCCGCGGAGCTGTACAGGATCGGATAAGCCTGGATCATTTCCAGCGTGACCCAATCCTCCTCCCTGGTGAACAGAGGATTGTTCGGACCGACGGCTATCGAAACGGGAGAGAAGCCCAAAGAATGAAAAGCTACGTTGTGTTTCTCCAGCCGCGGATACAGAAGATCACTTTGGAAGTCCCAAATGGCATAGCCGCCCAGCTCCGCGTCGCCGGAGGATACCGCCTGCAGAGCTTCTTCACGGGTCTGGTCCAGAAGCGTGATGTGGATGCCTTCTGCGGCATGGGCCTTATAGAGGAGCGAGACCGCCTCCGTGAAATAGCGGAAGCCACCGTTGCTGACGGAAAAAGTGAGGCGCTGCTTTTTGCTGTGTCCGAGGGTGCTTTTGGGCATCAGTTCGATCAGGTCGATGATATTCTGCACATACGGAAGGACCTCCAGTCCGAAGGCGGTCAGTGTGACGCCGTTTTTCCCCCGTCGGAGAAGCGGTTCTCCCAATTCTTTTTCCAGCTTGGAAATGGCCTCGGATACGGAAGGCTGCGAAAGGTACAGGCTGTCTGCCGCTTTGCTGATGGAACCGTGAAGCGCAATTTCCGTCAGGTAACGGAGCTGGTCGATATTCATGGGAACCTCCTGATATGAAATTAACAATCCAATAAAAAACCGGGATGATTTTTTATTTCCTTTTGTATTATACCCGCTGCAATTCGAAAAAACAAGTATGTATAGGCAGAACCTATCACAGCAATAGGAAAAATATTATTGTTAAAATGGGTTCGGAAAGGTAGTATAAGTGCAGGACGATGCCGCAGGAGCGGCAAAAAAAGAAAACAGGAGGCACGATAATGAAAAAAGCATTATCATTGTTGTTGGTACTCGCTATGGTACTGGGACTGGCTGCCTGCGGTGAGAAGCCCGAGGAGACCAAGGGAACTGACCCTGTCGGTTCCGAAGCGAACCCTACCGAGAAGGAAGTCAAGTATAAGGACATGCTGACGGTCGGCGTTGTATCTGCCTGGACCACGTGTGATCCGACACAGAACCACGGTACGGCCGGCGGTATCTTGACCTGCTGCTCTCACGAACATCTGGTCAAGTACAACGAAGTAACGACGAAGGTTGACTGCCTGCTGGCGGAATCTTACGAGATTTCCGAAGGCGGCAAGGTGTTCACCTTTAAGCTGCGCAAGGGCGTGAAGTTCCATGACGGCAGTGACTTTACCGTGGATGACGTTCTTTTCACCATCCTTGACAGAGGCGCCAGCGCCGAAGTCGATGGCGACGTAAAGGATATCTGGACGCTGCTGGAAAAAGCGGAAGCCGTAGACGCCGATACCGTTAAGCTGACTTTGAAGGTTGCCGACCCCGACTTCATCATCAAGATGAGCTGCAACGCCGGCGGCGTCATGGTCAGCAAAAAGGCCTTTGAAAAGGATCCCGCAAACGGCGGCACGATCGGTACCGGTCCCTATGTTCTGAAGGATAATGTTCTGAACGATTATGCTTTGTATGAGCGTTTCGACGGTTACTGGGGCGAAGCTCCCAAGACCAAGAGCATCAAGTTCCGTTACATCCCTGAAAACTCTTCCCGTCTGATCGCTCTGGAAAACGGCGAGATCGACATCTGCAACGGTGTTGATTCCGTGGATCTTCCTTATGTGAAAGACAACAAGGATCTGGTTCTGGAACAGTGGGCCAGCGGCTCTCTGAACTATATGTACCTGAATCCTCAGGTAGCTCCTTTCGACGATGTGAATTTCCGTAAAGCTATTGCTTACTGCATCGACGTAGATGCTATCATCGCCGGCGCTCTGAACGGCGAAGGCACGAAGAGCCTTGCCTGCGCCAGCCCGACTCAGTTCGGTTATTTCGATGACTGGGCTTCCGTAGGTATGGAGCCGTATCATCAGGATGCTGCCAAGGCAAAGGAATATCTGGAAAAGAGTAAGTATGATTCTTCCGTAACCTTTGAAATTTCCGTAAACAACGATGCCCGTCTGTTGGTTGCTCAGCAGATCCAGGATCAGATCAAGCAGATCCTCGGTATCAATATTACCGCTCAGAAGTATGACTCCGCCGGTTTCGGTGCCGTACAGAAGGGCATGGAGTGGAACGCTCTGATCTCCTCCATCGGTTATACCTCTGCCGGTGATGATATCCGCCGTACCTTCGGTACCGGTGCCGGCAGCAACAAGGGCCAGTATTCCTTCCCGGATCTGGACGCGCTGCTTGACCAGGCACAGGCCGAGACCGATTCTGCGAAGCGTCTGGATCTGTACAAGCAGGTTCAGATCAAGATTCATGACTATTGCCCGAACATCAACATGTATCTGAATTCTTCCGCTGCCGCTGTCAGAAAGGGTGTGGAAGGCTGCTACTTCGAGGCCAGAGGCTATCTTGACTACTCCCGTGCTTTCTGTGTAGTCGAATAAGGATCCGGTCTGAATATGGATGGGAGTTCCGCCGCGGCGGGACTCCCGTAGCCCAAAGGTGCCCTTCTTCGGAAGGGCATCTTCATAGGAGGAAATATGTGGCGATACGTAGTTAAGAGACTGCTGCTCATGATCCCGGTCATGCTGGGCGTGTCTCTCATGATCTACTGCATCATGGACCTTGCTCCCGGCGATATCGTGGATATCAAAGGCGGTGAGGAAGGTATGACGGCGGAGCAGGAGGCGGAGCTCCGGGCCTACTACGGTCTGGATAAGCCCTTGCTGATCCGTTATATCAAGTACATGGGACGATTTATTTTCCACGGTGATTTAGGAACATCCTACCGGACGAAAGAACCGGTTACAAAATTATATTTCAGCAAGCTGCCTGCTTCTTTGAAGCTTTCCCTTACTTCCGAGCTGGTCTGTTTCCTGATGGCCTTCCCGCTCGGTATCATAGCCGCTATCAAGCACGGTTCGCTGATCGATAACGGCTCCATGGTACTCGGCCTGCTCGGCCTTTCCATTCCGAACTTCTGGCTGGGCCTGATGCTCATCATCTGGTTCTCCCTGCAGCGGAAATGGTTTCCCTCCGGCGGTGACGACGGGACGATCCTCTGTCTGATCCTGCCGGCGATCACCATCGGTACCGGCCGTATGGCTTCTCTGTGCCGTACCGTGCGTTCCTCGATGCTGGATGTGATACGCCAGGACTATTTGGTCATGGCGAGAGCCAAAGGCGCCGGAGAAAAGCGCGTCGTGATGCGTCACGCATTGAAGAATGCTTTCATCCCGATCCTGAGCGTGCTCGGCGGTCAGCTGGCAGCGGCTCTGGGCGGTTCGGCACTGACCGAGACCGTATTCTCATGGCCGGGCGTAGGGCGTCTGGTGATAGACTCTATCAACGGACGTGACGTGCCCGCCGTTACCGGCATCCTGATCATCAAGACGATTGCCATCGGCGTGGTGAATCTGGCTGTCGATCTGCTGTATGCCTTTGTGGATCCCCGACTCAAATCTCATTATGCCAGGGGGAGGAAAAAGAAATGAAAAAGACAGAAGGCTATACAGCAAGAAGTCAGGCGGGAGAGGTTTGGCACCGCCTGCGGAAAAATGTCGGCGCCATGGTCGGCCTCGCCATTATTATCGTCATCGCTTTTATTGCGATCTTTGCCGATCAGCTGATGGATTATGATACGGATGTGATCGGTCAGAATATCGCCGAACGTATGATGAAGCCCTGCAAGGAGCATCCCTTCGGCACAGATGAGCTGGGCAGAGATATTTTCTGCCGTGTACTGTACGGTTCCCGTATTTCCCTGTCGGTAGGCCTTGTAGCCGTGGCAGTAGGCCTGACGAGCGGTTTGATATTCGGCAGCTTTGCCGGATATTTCGGCGGCGTGGTGGAGGATGTCATCATGCGAGTCCGGGATGTGCTCGGTGCGGTGCCCAGCATCCTGATGGGCATCGTCATCGTAGCGGCTCTCGGTGCCAGCAAGCTGAACCTGATGATCGCCATCGGCGTCAGCAGTGTGCCCGGTTTCATCAGCACTGTGCGTACGGCTGTCATGACCGTCAAAAACTCCGACTATATCGAGGCTGCCAGAGCCGTCGGACGTACCGAGTGGGAGATCATCGCGAAGCATGTTCTTCCGAACTGCCTTTCTCCCATTATCGTTTATACGACGCTGCATCTGGCTTCCGCCATCATTTCCGCCTCTTCCCTGAGCTTCCTTGGCCTGGGCGTTCCGGTGCCTTCGCCGGAATGGGGCGCACTGCTTTCCGCCGGCCGTAAATTCGTGCGGAGCGCTTCGTATATGACTCTGTACCCCGGCCTTGCTATCGTTATCACGGTTCTGGCCTTCAATATGTTCGGTGACGGTCTGCGTGACAGTATGGACCCGAAGCTGCGGCGGTAAGGAGGTAGGCAATGTCTGAAGAATTCAAACAAGAAAACGCTTCTGTCAGCACGGACAGCGCCCCTCTGGCACTGGATGTACAGGATCTGACGATCCGCTTTGAGGTCGACGGACAGGTCATCCGTTCCGTGAACCATGTGAATCTGACCATCGAAAAGGGTCATACGCTCGGTCTGGTAGGTGAGACCGGCGCAGGCAAGACCACGACGGCTAAGGCCATCCTGCGGCTGATCGAAACGCCTCCGGGAATATATGAGAGCGGAAAGATCTTTGTGGACGGAAAAGACGTTTTTTCCATGAACAAGCGTCAGCTGCATCATTACCGCGGTTATGACGTGGCCATGATCTTCCAGGATCCCATGACGAGCCTGAACCCGGTGGAGACCGTCGGCGATCAGATCGCGGAGACCTTTATGCTGCATGAGAGCATCAACCGCTATATGGCGCAGCAGAAGGCAGGCGATATGCTCGAAATGGTAGGTATCCCCCGCACCCGTGCAGGCGAATATCCGCATCAGTTTTCCGGCGGCATGAAGCAGCGAGTGGTCATTGCCATCGCTCTCGCGTGCCACCCGGGCCTGCTGTTGGCGGATGAACCCACGACGGCTCTGGATGTAACGATCCAGGCGCAGGTGCTTGACCTGATGCGCAAGCTGAGAGAAGAGTACAAGATGTCCATGCTCATGATAACGCACGATCTCGGTATTGTTGCGGAGATCTGCGATGAGGTCGCCGTCATGTATGCGGGCCATATCGTAGAGCGCGGCACCCTGGAGGACGTATTCAATCACGCGCGCCATCCTTATACCGAAGGCCTGTTCAATTCCCTGCCGAATATCAACGAACGTGTCGATGAGCTGACGCCCATTCCCGGACAGATGCCCGACCCGTCCCGTCTTCCGGCCGGCTGTCCCTTCGCACCCCGCTGCCCTTACGCGGATGAGCGATGCAGGGAGGAAAGACCGGCGGAAAGAGCCTTGTCCGGTACGCATTACGTCAGCTGTCTGGCATATGACCGCGAAGGCTTCCATATCAACAGGAGGGATAAAGACTGATGGCTAACGCTTTGCTGGAAGTAAATCATCTGAAAAAGTATTTCAAGACTCCCTCCGGAATGCTGCATGCGGTAGACGATGTGACCTTTACGCTGGAAAAAGGCAAAACGCTCGGTATCGTAGGCGAATCCGGCTGCGGCAAGTCTACGCTGGGGCGGTCCATTATCCGCCTGATCGAGCCGACCTCCGGCGAGGTCTTTCTGGACGGTCAGAATGTAGCCTCCTATTCCAAAAAGGAACTGCGGAAGGCCAGAAAAGACATGCAGATCATTTTCCAGGATCCGTATGCGTCTCTGGACCCCAGAAAATCCGTAAGCGGCATCATCGCTGAGCCGTTTGAAGTGTTCGAAAAGGGTATGGGCCGGAAGGAACGCAACGAGCGTGTACTGGAATTGATGGAGACAGTCGGATTGGCTGAACGTCTGGTCAATGTATTCCCTCATGAGCTGGACGGAGGCCGCCGCCAGAGGATCGGTATCGCCCGTGCTTTGGCTACCAATCCGAAGTTCATCGTATGTGATGAGCCTGTTTCCGCACTGGACGTATCCATTCAGGCACAGATCCTGAATCTTCTGCGCAAGCTGCAGAGAGAACGGGAACTGACTTATATGTTTATTACGCACGATTTGGCCGTTGTTCATCATCTGGCCGATGAGATCGCAGTTATGTATCTGGGACGGGTCGTAGAAAAGGCGCCTGCCGACGAGCTGTTCCAGCATCCGACACATCCCTACACAGAGGCGCTGCTTTCCGCCATCCCGATCCCCGAGATCGTAAAGGACAGAAAGAGGATCCTTCTGAAGGGGGAGATCTCGTCCCCTGTCGATCCGCCCGATGCATGCCGCTTCGCTAAGCGCTGCCAATATGCTACGGATGCCTGCAGAGAAAAGGAACCGGAGCTGCGTGAAGTGGGCGCGGGTCATTTTGTGGCTTGCTGCAACAGATAGGAGGGTGTTATGCTGTTTGAAAAATATTTGAAAACGGTTGATGAGAATGCTCAGCTGATCGGTGATTTCACGGATTCCCTTTGGGACAATCCCGAGCTGGGCTTCAGTGAATTCAAATCCTGCGCTTTGTTCAAGAAGATCCTGAGCGAACACGGATTCACCATTACCGATAACCTGGCGGGCCTGCCTACCTCTTTCAAGGCGGTTTACGGTGAAGGCCACCCGGCGATCGGTGTACTTGCGGAATACGATGCGCTGCACCGTCTGAATTACCAGGCGGGCAAGACCGAACCGATCCTGCGTACCGATACCGAAAACGGTCACGGCTGCGGACATCATCTGTTTGCGGGCGGTTCTCTCGGTGCCGTATTGGCCCTGAAGGAATATGTGAAGGAAAACGGCGGCAGCGTGACGCTGTTCGGCTGCCCTGCCGAAGAAAACGGCGGCGGCAAGGTCTATATGTCCCGTGCAGGCGTATTCAAGGATACGGATGCGATCGTCAGCTGGCATCCCGAGAAGATGTTCATGGTCCGCACCCGTCCTTCGCTGGCCAATGTGTCTGTGCAGTATACCTTTACCGGTACAGCCTCCCATGCCGGCGGTTCCCCTGAGCGGGGCAGAAGCGCGCTGGATGCCGCCGAGATCATGAATGTCGGCGTCAACTTCCTGCGTGAGCATGTCCCCACGACCTGGCGCGTGCATTATGCCTTCCAGGATGCCGGCGGTATCGCACCGAACATCGTACAGGCCAAGGCAGTGATCCGTTATCTGATCCGTGCCAACGACAACCGCGAGGTACAGGAATTCCTGGCGCGCGTGAACAAGTGCGCCGAGGGCGCCGCCCACATGACCGAAACCGAGGTGACCTGGGAAGTCAAGGGCGCCGATTCCAATCTGATTACGATCCCGATCATGCAGCAGACCGGCTATGAGGCGATGCTGGATATCCCGATTCCCGTCCCGACGGAGGAGGATATCGCTTTCGGCAAGGCCATTCAGGCGACTGTCAAGATCGCGGAAGATAAGAAATCGAAAGAGATCTACCCTACCAAGGTACTTCCCCCCGCACCGCCCAAGGCACACGGCGGCTCCACGGATACCGCGGATGTCAGCTGGAACTGCCCGACGCTGCAGTTCCATATCGCCACCTGGTGCGCGGACACGCCTACCCACAGCTGGCAGGCTATTTCTCAGGGCAAGTGTCACTATGCCAAGATGGCTACGTTGTATGCTTCCAAGGTGGTGGCTTCCACGGCAATGCGCCTGATGAGCGATCCTGCCAAGCTGCAGCAGGCCAGAGACGAGTGGAAAGCACAGACCGTCGGCGGATATGAATGCCCGCTGCCGGATTATGTACAGCCCAAGCTGTAAGAATGCGGTCCCCCTGTCTGTGTGACAGCCGCTTTTTGATCAGCTGAAAAGAGGAATCCCGCTCTGCCTGCTTTGCTGCTGCGGGATCCCGGTAAAATCGCTCCTCCTTTTCGCACGTCCTGCGGCCTCGGCCAAGGGACGTGTTTTTTTCGGAGAAAAGAAGCAACGTAAATTCCCAAAGTAAATCCCACAGTAGATAAACGCTTGGATTTAGTATGGGAAATCGATGAATTTAGTGTGGGAAAAGGAGAAAAAACAGGAGAAAATCGGGAAAATCAAAGGATTTTTTGCATGTGAAATAAACC
>JAZLHR010000131.1:0-15303 GCA_045616945.1 Lachnospiraceae bacterium
GTCACCGAACACCGCGCATTCAGCGAAGCGCCGAACGGAAACGCATCAGGCGTTTCCGCAGAGTCGCGAGCGGTCGGCTGGGCACGCAGCGGCGAGGCCTTCACCCACAAAAAAAGCCCTGACGGCGATAATCGCTTTCAAGGCGTGCTGGGAAGAGTGGGAGGGACCGGGAGATAGGGGCGGGGGCGCCTCGCAAGTAGGCCCCGCCCCTGGTCTCCCGGAAAAAAGAATTATGAAGAAAAGCAGTGTTTAGCCGTGCCCCGGCAGAGGTTGGCGGGGGAAAGGGGCAGCCGCCCCCGCCCCAGCGCCGCAGCAAGAGAGTGCGGACCGCAGCGGTCCGTCAGCTTTGCTTCAGCTTCGTCGTGATCTTCTCCGTCGGATTGGCCAGCTTCTCCATGCTCGTATTATGATTCATGGTATTGACGATGTTGGCCAGATATTCGCTCATATCTACATTCAGATAATAATCGCGGCTCAGGGTCTCGGGTGCCTGATAGATCAGATTGGTCGTCAGGACCTTATCGATCAGTCCCTCTTCCTTCGCCTTGTCGAACACGCCCATGCCGGCCGTAAAGAGGCCGAAGCTGGCGCAGGCGATCACGCTCTTCGCGCCGCGGGCCCGCAGCTGACGGGCCACATCCACCATGCTGTCGCCGGAAGCGATCATATCGTCCACGATGATGGCGGTCTTGCCTTCTACGGATTCACCCAGATATTCGTGCGCCACGATCGGATTGCGGCCGTTTTCGACCCGTGTATAATCCCTGCGCTTATAGAACATGCTCACATTGACGCCCAGCATGGACGCAAAATAGATCGCGCGCTCCACGGCGCCCTCATCGGGGCTGATGATCAATACATTTTCCTTCTTGAAATCCTCATGCAGGTTCTGGCGGATCAGGGTCTTCACCATCTGATAGTAAGTCGGATAATTATCAAAGCCGGTCAGCGGGATCGCGTTGCAGATACGGGGATCGTGCGCGTCGAAGGTGATGATATTGCTGACGCCCATCGATTCCAGTTCCTGCAGCATCAAGGCGCAGTCCAGAGATTCGCGTCCGGTGCGGCGGTGCTGGCGGCTTTCATACAGGAAGGGCATGATGACATTGATGCGGGCAGGCTTACCGGTACAGGCAGCGATCACACGCTTCAGGTTCTGATAATGATCATCCGGGGACATCGGGTTCTTCTTCCCGCAGATATCATACTGGACGCTGTAATTGCACACATCGACCATGATATAGAGATCATAGCCGCGGACCGTCGATTTCAGGCAGCCCTTGGCTTCGCCGGTGCCGAAACGAGGCAGAGATACATCTATGATATAGCTGTCCTCTTCATATCCGGCCTGGGAACTGCTGCTCCCCTTGCGCCAGATTGCCAGATATTTATCAACACTGTCTGCCAGATCCTCACAGCCGGGCAGCGCAATGATGCCCAAAGGTCCGAAATGTTTTTTGCTCTCCATAGGAAATCTCCTGCTTCGAATGATTTGTTTGCGGCAGCTGTGCATCGGGCCTGCCGCGGCCCCGCAAACAGCCTGCCGTTTTATTGTATTCCTTCTGCCCCGCTTTCGCAAGGCAAATTCTCAATTTCCGCTCTGTCTTTTCAGGAAGCGGACATCCGCGCCGGCAAAACGCAGCACGGTATAGCTTCCCATGATCCGCGAAGCGACCCGCTCGGAATATTGCTCCAGGATCTGATTCATGCTCAGGTTCGTGGATATGACCGTCGGAAGTCCCTGCAGGAGCCGCTCATTGACGGTCCGGAACAGCATCGTCTGCACGAAGCTGTTGGCGTTTTCCATCCCGAGGTCGTCCAGGATCAGCAGATCGGCCAGTGCCAGGGCTTTCCGGAATTCGTCGTCCTTGCCCTTAAAGCTGATCTCCGCCTGTTCGTCAAAATATTCGCCTGCCGTCATATACAGGACCGAATAGCCCTCCTGCATCAGTGCGTCCGCGAGGGCGTTGCAGAGGAAGGTCTTGCCGGTCCCGACCGGTCCCGTCAGAAGCAGGTTCTGCTTTTCTTCCGGGAACTTCGCGATCATATTTTTCACGGTACGGACGTGGCGGCGCATATTTTCCCGCACGGTCCTGCCCTGCAGTTCCTCCAGCGGGGTCGTATCGTCAAACCACTTATAGGAAAATGTCCCGAAATTCTCGCGCTTGACCGCCTCCCACAGCGGCGAGCCCTGGTAAAACACCTCTACCATGACCTGCCGGAAGCAGCGGCATTTCTCTCCTCTGACGGTACCGGTGTCGCCGCAGAGCGGGCAGCGATAACGGATCTCCGTATAATCCTTCGGGTAGCCGGCTTCTTCCAGCAGGCTGTCGCGCAGCACCGTCTGACGGCGGATCGCCGTTTCCAGAGCCTCGGCCTTCGCGCTGTCGCCGGCAAGCTGTGCCGCGGCTTTCTCTACGGATAGTCTGCGGCGCTTCTCATTGCACTCGGCAACGCCCGGCAGCCGCACGGCGATCTCTTCCCTGCGCTCTGCCTGGCTGTTCCTGGCCTGCCGTCTGCGCTCCTCATATACCCTTTCGATGCGGGCGTATTGCTGATTCGTCAAGGGCATATTCAACCCTCCTGCCGCAAATAGGCATCATAATCGGTCTGTCTCTGATCAAAATTAAAGCTCTGTTTGCGTCCGGCAGCCTGCTTTTTCTTCGGCTGCAGCGCATTCACCTTTTCCGGCGTATCCGCGCCCTGCTCATGCCAGGACTTCAGGATCGCCTCCGCGTACCGGAAGCTGGGCTCGTGGATTGCCTCGATCGTGCGCCGGCACGCCTCCTCGATCAGCTCCAGCGGCATCTGCAGCTGCTGACGCCATGAAGCGATCTGCCTGCGTTCCTCTTCCGTCAGCACACGGCCGCTGATGCCCATCGTCCGAGCCACGGCCTTATGCTCCTCGGCAAAACGGGTCCCGGCCGCCTTCACCTCGTCCAGAGTCATTTTGCCTTCTGCATGCCAGTTGAGCGCGGTCTTTTCGATATAGGCAATATTCTTATGGTCATTTTCCACGCAGTATTCGATCAGATATTCCAGCACCGGCTCGGGGAAATGCAGCTCGCCGTACAGATAGGCGAAAATCTCCGTTTCCTTCATGGTCAGCGTCTTCCCGAGATAGGTCTCCGCCACAAATAGCAGTTCCTGGAACTCCGGATTTTCATCGCGGATCTGTGCCACCTCGCTGGGCAGATAGCTGCGGCGTTCCTGCGTCCGTTCGCCTTCGGCAGGCTGCACCGCTTCCGGCTTGCCGCCGAGCGCCTCCAGTGCGGCCGCGCGCTTTTCTTCCCGCGTCAGCTCCGCATTTCTTTCCTTTGCGGCAGAAGCACCGTCCCCGATCACTTCCAGAGACAGGATATTGCCGTCGGCATCCCGCTCCGCCTGCAGAAGATTCTGGCGCTGCCAATAGCGGATGCCTCTTTCCGCCTCCGGCTCTGTGGTCTGCAGGCGCTCCGCCAGAGCCGCCAGAGATATTTCCCCCGCCGGCAGCCGCAGAAGCAGCAGATACAGCTTGACGAATTCCCCATCCGCCGCAGGCATGGCTTCATCGATAAACCGGTTCGGGACCGCCGTAAAGCCTGTTTCCTCTTTTCTGATAAATTTCATTTCAATTACCGTTTCCCTCCGCGCCGGCCTTCCGGAGCAGGTCTTCCCCGACCAGGTACACATCCCCGGCCCCCATCGTGATCCACATATCGCCGCTGCGCGATGTCTGCAGCAGCTTTTCCTCCAGCGCCTCGAAACTGTCGAAAGCGCATGCTTCCGTTCCTTCCGCCCGCAGTGCCGCGGCCAGGAGCTCCGAACTCATTCCCAGCGTGTCTTTTTCCCGCGCCGGATAGATTTTCGCCAAATATACACGGTCGCACATCCCCAGCGTCTCGACAAAGCGGCTGAACAAGGCCTTTGTCCGGGAATAGGTATGCGGCTGGAATATACAGGTGATCGGCCTGTGATAGCAGCGCGCCGCCTTCAGGGTAGCCGTGATCTCATCCGGATGATGGGCATAATCGTCCATGATCAGGATATCGCCCGGCAGCACGCCCTTCCGTTCAAAACGCCGATGCGTCCCGCAGAACGCCTCCAGACCGCTCTGCACCGCGGCAAAGGGAACGCCGTTTTCCATAGCCGCCGCAGCAGCAGCCAGCGCATTGTAAATATTATGATGCCCCGGGATATTCAGGGAGATGTGGCCCAACAGCGTTTTCCCACGGTACATATCGAAGCCTGCGTGGCCCATTTCCGTATAGACCGCGTTTTCCGCGCGGTAATCATCGTCTGCCTGAAAACCGACCGTCACCAGCCGGCAGGGCAGGCCCTCCATCAATTCGCGTCCGTTCTCGATGCCGCTGCCCATGATCAGGCAGCCGCCCGGCGCGATATTGCCGGCAAAACGGCGGAAGGAGCAGCGTATATCGTCAATGTCCTTGAAGAAATCCAAATGATCTTCCTTAATATTAAGGATGATCCCCGTCTGCGGCCGGAATTCCCAAAAGCTGTTCGTATATTCGCAGGCCTCGGCCAGAAACCATTCCGACTGCCCGATACGCAGATTCCCGCCGATACTGTCCAGCATACCGCCCAGGGAGACCGTCGGATCCAGCTCCGCCGCCAGCATGATCTCCGCCAGCATACCGGTGGTCGTGGTTTTGCCGTGCGTCCCGGCGACCGCGACCGATCTGCCGTAATTATCCATGACCTGTCCCAGAAATTCCGCGCGGCTGAGGACAGAAAGTCCCGCCGCCCGGGCCGCAGCCAGTTCCGGATTATCCGGACGGATCGCCGCCGTATAAATGACCAATTCCGTATCCGGGCGGATATTTTCCGCGCGCTGGCCGATATGGATCTCCGCGCCCTCACGGACCAGCCGCTGCGTCAGTTCCGATTCCTTCACATCCGACCCGCTGACCGTGAAGCCACGGTCCAGCAGCAATTCCGCGAGACCGCTCATACTGATTCCGCCGATCCCGATAAAATGGACACGGCAGGGTTTGTTCCAGTCAATCTGTTTCATCTTTACTCCGACCCGAGAATAGTTGTTTATTTTTATCGAGGATGCGTCCCGCTCCCCAGCCAAGGACGCCGGCGGAGAGCAATTCTCCGATCCCGACCGCCGCGGCAAAATACCACAGTTCTCCCGCGAATCCGTAAGCATAGCGGAATACGAACGGCAGGATCAGTGCATTTGCGAAGATCGGCGGGAGGAGTGCCGCCAGCCGATGCCGGCGCAGCAGCCTGGTCCCCACCGCACCGAGGAGGGTCGCCAATGTCCCGAACAGGACATCCGGCAGCGGACAGACCAGCAGGATATTCGTCAAAAAGCAGCCGAGCGTGATGCCGGGCACGCCTGCCGCCAGGAAAACAGGCAGGACGCACAAGGCCTCCGCAAGCCTCAGCTGTATCACGCCGGAAGCCAGAGGCCTTCCGAGCAGTGCCAATACCGTATAGAACGCCGCGATACAGCCCACCTCGGCCATATAGCGCCCGTTTCGTTTTTTCATTTCATTCTCCTTAGTTTTGTTTATCGTCAGGATGGTTTCGAACTGACGGCAGGCAATGATCTTTCCCCTGCACGGGCCAAAACGGTCTCCGCACCGGAGGTCCCTTCCGCGCCGCATGGCCCGGGCCTCCGCTACCGGATATATGATACTCTACTTCTGCCGCAATCACAAGATGTTTTCTGCCCGCATACAGAATTCCATTGAAAAATGCCGCCGGGCGTGGTACACCTAGTACAGAGCGGACGCTTCCCTTCCGTTCCGCCCGTCACAGAAAGGGAAATACGGTATGTTTTTGGCAGATAATTGGAAAGATTACGAAGTTCTGGAATGCGCAGACGGCGAAAAGCTGGAGCGCTGGGGAGAATATACCCTGACCCGGCCCGACCCGCAGGCCATCTGGTCGCCCGCGTCCCGGCTGCCCGGCTGGAAAAAGCCGAACGCCCACTATCACCGCAGCAGCAAAGGCGGCGGCGAATGGGAATTTTTCTCTCTGCCCGAGCAATGGGAGATCCGCTACGGCTCGCTTACCTTCCGTCTGAAGCCTTTCAAATTCAAGCACACGGGGCTTTTCCCGGAGCAGGCGGCCAACTGGGACTGGTTTTCCGAAAAGATCCGCTCCGCAGGCAGACCGATCAGGGTACTGAACCTCTTTGCCTATACCGGCGGTGCCACGCTGGCTGCCGCCGCGGCCGGAGCCTCCGTCACCCATGTGGATGCGTCCAAAGGAATGGTCGCCTGGGCCAAGGAAAATGCGAAGGCCAGCGGTTTGGAAAATGCGCCCATCCGCTATATCGTGGATGACTGCATGAAATTCGTCGAGCGGGAAGCACGGCGCGGCAGCCGCTACGACGCGATCATCATGGATCCGCCCTCTTACGGCCGCGGCCCGAAGGGCGAACTCTGGAAACTGGAAGATACCCTGCATCCGCTCATCCGTGCCTGTGTGCCGCTGATGAGCGAGCAGCCGCTTTTCTTCATCATCAATTCCTACACCACAGGACTTTCCTCCGGCGTCCTCACGTACTTCCTCAAGTTGGAACTCGAAAGCCGTTTCGAAGGCAGGACCGAAGCACAGGAGATCGGTCTGCCCGTCACCGGCAGCGAAAAAGCGAGGAAGCTCGGGCTGGTGCTGCCCTGCGGGAGTGCCGGCCGCTGGGAAGCCTGATCATTTCCGCAAAAGAAAGGACTGTTATGTACGGCACGAAACATCTGATCATCCTTGCTGTTTGTCTCCTTTACATCATAGGCGTCAGCCTGCTCCTGCAGAAGAAGCAAGTCCCTCTGAAGATCGCCGTGCGCCTTCTCCTGGGCGTAGGGATCATTTCGGAATCGCTCAAGGTCTGCTCTTATATCATCAAAAACGAAGCGGAAATGGGCGGCTATCTGCCGAAGACCGATCTGCCCTTCCACCTCTGCTCGGTGCAGATCCTGTTTATGATACTGCTGGTGCTTTCCGAAAACGAGAAGCTGAAGCGCGTACTGATCGCGTTCATGCTCCCCACCTGTCTGGTCGGCGGAGCGGCCGCGCTGCTTCTGCCCACCTCATCTTCCCTGAATATGCCGGTCGTCACCGTACAGTATTTCCTGTATCACAGCTCCATCATTGTTTTCTCTCTGTATCTGTATCGCAGCCCGGAGGTGCGTTTCACCTTCCGCGATTATATCTCCGCACTGCTGATGCTTTTCGGGGTCTTCTTTGCGGCTATTTACATCAACAGCGCACTGAACGACTACCAGAACAATATCAACTTCATGTATGTCGTCAAGCCTCCCATGGAAGGTCTTCCTTATCTGAACAACGATAAAGGCTGGCTGGTATATATCCTTCGCTATGCACTTCTCGCCGTAGCTGCCGTTTCGGCCTGCTACTGCAGGCCGATCCTTGCAAAGATCAGAAAAAAGGACGCGTGACCCGGTCTTCACGAACCTCCCCGCAGCGCGGCTGCGGGGATTATCTTGTGCGCCTTCGCGGCCGATCCGGACCCGTATCAAAAAAGGCAGCCCCCTGCGGGGCTGCCCTTTGCTGTCCGTCGGGGACAGCGCCGTATGTGTGATCTTACGGATTACTCGATGATCTCGGTAACGGTACCGGAAGCAACAGTGCGGCCGCCTTCACGGATAGCGAAACGAAGACCCTGATCCATAGCGATCTTGGAAATCAGCTCAACCTTGATTTCAACGTTATCGCCGGGCATGCACATCTCGGTGCCTTCGGGCAGCGTGCAGATACCGGTAACGTCGGTGGTTCTGAAGTAGAACTGAGGACGATAGTTGTTGAAGAAAGGAGTGTGACGGCCACCCTCTTCTTTGGACAGAACGTAGATCTGACCCTTGAAGGAGGTATGAGGCTTGATGGAACCGGGCTTAGCCAGAACCTGACCACGCTCGATCTCGTTTCTCTGAACACCGCGGAGCAGGCAGCCTACGTTATCGCCGGCCTGGCCTTCATCCAGCAGCTTGTGGAACATCTCAACGCCGGTAACAACAACCTTGCGGCTCTCATCCTTGATACCAACGATTTCAACTTCGTCGCCAACGTGTACGATACCGCGCTCTACACGACCGGTAGCAACGGTACCACGACCGGTGATGGAGAATACGTCTTCAACAGGCATCAGGAAAGGCTTGTCGGTAGCACGCTCAGGATCGGGGATGTAGCTATCAACAGCATCCATCAGTTCCATAACCTTATCCTGCCACTGAGCATCGCCCTGCAGGGCCATCAGAGCAGAACCGCGGATGATAGGGGTATCATCGCCGGGGAAGTCATATTCGTTCAGCAGTTCACGAATTTCCATCTCAACCAGGTCGAGCAGCTCTTCGTCGTCAACCATGTCGCACTTGTTCATGAATACTACAACGTAAGGAACGCCTACCTGACGAGCCAGCAGGATGTGCTCACGGGTCTGAGCCATAACGCCGTCGGTAGCAGCAACAACGAGGATAGCGCCGTCCATCTGAGCAGCACCGGTGATCATGTTCTTTACATAGTCAGCATGGCCGGGGCAGTCAACGTGAGCGTAGTGACGCTTATCAGTCTGATATTCAACGTGAGCGGTGGAGATTGTTATACCACGGGCTCTCTCTTCGGGTGCCTTGTCGATATTCTCGAAGTCAACCTTCTCGTTACCGGCAACTCTGTCAGCCAGGGTCTTGGTGATAGCAGCGGTCAGGGTGGTCTTACCATGGTCTACGTGGCCAATGGTACCGATGTTACAATGGGGTTTGGTTCTTTCGAACTTCTGTTTTGCCATCTTGGTTCTCTCCTTGAGTAATTTTATTGTATGCCCCATTTGTAAGGGCAGTCTCGCTTGACTTTAATCAAGGCACAGCCTCGATTATAAAGGATTTACATCCCGAGTGCAAGTCATTTTTTGTTGACAATCTTTTCCTGTACGCTTCTGGGTACGGGATCGTAGTGATCGAAGAACATGGAATAGGCACCGCGTCCCTGCGTCTTGGAACGAAGGTCGGTCGCATAACCGAACATTTCGGCCAGCGGGACGTAACCGCGGATCAGCTGGGAACCGTTTACGTTCTCCATGCCTTCCACACGGCCGCGGCGGCTGTTGACATCGCCGATAACATCGCCCAGATAGTCGTCCGGAGTCGTGACTTCCACACGCATGATCGGTTCCAGCAGAACGCAGTCAGCCTTCGCCATAGCTTCCTTGAAAGCCATGGAACCGGCGATCTTGAATGCCATTTCACTGGAGTCGACTTCGTGATAGGAGCCATCGAATACGGTTGCCTTCAGGCCCAGCACGGGGAACCCGGCCAGGATACCGGAACGGGCAGCCTCCTCGATACCGGCGCCGACAGCGGGGATGTATTCCTTGGGAATCGCACCGCCTACGACTTCGGATACGAATTCGAAGGTCTTTTCCGCATTGGCATCCATCGGCTCGAAGCGTACCTTACAATGGCCGTACTGTCCGCGGCCGCCGGACTGCTTCGCGTACTTGCTGTCGACTTCAACGGTCTTGGTGAAGCCTTCCTTATAGGCAACCTGAGGGGCACCTACGTTGGCCTCGACCTTGAACTCACGCAGCAGACGGTCTACGATGATTTCCAGATGCAGCTCGCCCATACCGGCGATAACGGTCTGACCGGTTTCCTTGTTGGTGGAAACGCGGAAGGTGGGGTCTTCCTCTGCCAGCTTGGCAAGGGCCTCGCCCATCTTGTCCTGACCGGCCTTGGTCTTGGGCTCGATAGCGATATCGATAACGGGCTCCGGGAATTCGATGGATTCCAGCAGGATCGGGTGCTGCTCGTCGCACAGCGTATCGCCGGTGGTGGTAAACTTCAGACCGACGGCGGCGGCGATATCACCGGAGTACACCTTTTCCAGTTCCATACGCTTGTTGGCGTGCATCTGCAGGATGCGGCCGACACGCTCCTTCTTGGACTTGGAAGAGTTGTACAGGTAAGAACCGGAATTCAGAGTACCGGAGTATACGCGGAAATATGCCAGTTTCCCGACAAACGGGTCTGTCATGATCTTGAAAGCCAGAGCGCAGAAAGGAGCGTCATCGGAGGACGGGATCTCTACATCATTGCCGTCCAGATCCGTTCCCTTGGCAGAATTGATATCCAGGGGAGAGGGCAGGTATTCGATAACAGCATCCAGCAGCTTCTGAACGCCCTTGTTGCGGTACGCGCTGCCGCAGCAGACCGGAATCGCTTCCATGCTGATGCAGGCGCGGCGCAGGGCAGCCTTCAGCTGCTCATCGCTCGGGATCTGGTCTTCCAGATACATTTCCATCAGTTCTTCATCCGTCTCGCAGATGGATTCGACCATCTTCAGACGGTATTCTTCGGCCAGTTCCTTCATGTCGGCAGGGACATCGGTGATCTCGATCACTTCGCCCTTGTCGTCCTTGTAGTAATAGGCCCGCATTTCAAACAGGTCAATGATGCCCTGGAAAGTATCTTCCTTGCCGATGGGGAGCTGAATCGGAATGGGATTGTGTCCCAGACGCGTATGAATCATCTCCACGGCGTTGAAGAAGTTGGCGCCCATGATATCCATCTTGTTGATGAATGCCATACGGGGCACACGGTACTTATCAGCCTGTCTCCAAACGGTTTCAGACTGGGGCTCTACACCGCCCTTGGCGCAGAACACGCCCACGGCACTGTCCAGCACGCGAAGGGAACGTTCTACCTCAACGGTGAAGTCCACGTGACCGGGGGTATCGATGATGTTGATACGGTACTCCGGGGCGCCGGGGATCTTCTTGTGTTCCTTCTCCTGGGTCCAGTGACAGGTGGTGGCCGCAGAAGTGATGGTGATACCGCGCTCCTGCTCCTGCTCCATCCAGTCCATGGTAGCGGTTCCGTCATGAGTGTCGCCTATTTTGTAGTTGACACCGGTGTAATAAAGAATTCTTTCCGACAGGGTGGTTTTGCCCGCGTCGATATGGGCCATGATGCCGATATTACGCGTTCTCTCCAACGGATATTCTCTTCCAGCCACGAACTATCCCTCCCGGTCTATCAGAATCTGTAATGAGCAAATGCCTTATTCGCATCAGCCATCTTGTGCATGTCTTCCTTACGCTTAACAGATGCACCCGTATTGTTGGCGGCATCCATGATCTCCGCAGCAAGGCGGTCCTCCATGGTCTTTTCGCCTCTCTTACGGGAGAACATCGTCAGCCAGCGAAGAGCCAACGCCTGACGGCGGGCAGGCTTCACTTCGATAGGCACCTGATAGGTAGCACCACCGACACGCTTTGCCTTGACCTCGAGCACGGGCATGATGTTGCCCATGGCAGTCTCGAATACTTCCAGAGCGGGCTTGCCGACTTTGGCTTCAACCTGCTCGAAAGCGCCGTAAACGATCTTCTGCGCAACGCCTTTCTTACCGTCCAGCATAATGTTGTTGATCAGCTTAGTAACAACCTTATTGTTGTAGATAGGATCAGCTAATACGTCTCTCTTTTGAGTATGTCCTTTACGCGGCACGTTACTTCCCTCCTTAAAAAATTTTTAGATCATCGGTACTCACATGTGCATAATGTGTTCGTGCACGGTCGGACGGATATTTTAACGAAAAAATACGCCTGCCTTCCGGCACAAAATCCAATCAGCATGTGGTCGTTAAGAATTACTTCTTAACCTTGGGTCTCTTGGCACCGTATTTGGAACGGGCCTTCTTACGATTGGCCACACCGGCAGTATCCAGGGTACCACGGATGATGTGGTATCTGGTACCAGGCAGGTCCTTCACTCTTCCGCCGCGGACGAGCACCACGCTATGCTCCTGAAGGTTGTGACCTTCGCCGGGGATATAGCTGGTTACTTCGATACCGTTGGACAGACGCACACGGGCGATCTTACGAAGAGCGGAGTTAGGCTTCTTGGGGGTTGCAGTCTTAACGGCGGTGCAGACACCTCTCTTCTGCGGAGAAGACTGATCCGTAGCCTTCTTGTGAAGGGAGTTGTAACCCTTCTGCAGTGCGGGAGCCGTGGACTTGTACTCCGAAGTCTCTCTGCCTTTTCTTACCAACTGGTTAAATGTAGGCATATCTTTCCTCCTTCTTTACATTCTGGGATTTCCGTTCCGGCCGGTTTTTTCCGTCTTTTTTGCACACAAAAAACAAACGCCGGAAAAGCGTGCCTCAGTATTATAGCACGGGGGCCGATCTTGTCAAGCATTTTTTAGGATTTCAATCCCCGCCAGAGGGCTTTTTCTTTCTTTTTCCCGCAAAAAGAAGGTCCGGAGACGCATCCCCGGACCTTTTCAGAGGGCAAATCGCGGAAATCGGCCAAAAATGCTTTCTGCGCGCCGCCCGGCCCTGCGGTCAGTGTTTTCTGAAGAGCGAATAGGCTCCGGCAAACATCAGCACCGGCCCGATGATTATCAGCCAGGCACCGAGGCCCCGCGACATGGAAGCGACCTCTTCGGGCGCTTCCGGGTTGTACCGGATCGTGATGGTCCTGCCTTCCTCGTAGCCGTTCTCATAATAATCCAGCTTCACATCGCTGTACGCTTTGCCGTCCACGGTATAATTCACATAGGTCGCAAAGGTCACATTTTCCTCGCCGTCTCCCTCATCGATCTCCTCTGTGATCTCGACGCGGCTGATGACAGCCTCCACGGTCCCGTACTTTCTGAATTTGAATACGGAAGTGATCCCGCCGATGAGAGCCGCCAGTCCCAGAATGAAAAGCAGCGCTTTTACCGACACATCATTATTTTTCATAGGAATGTCCTCCCCGGGGTCTCCCCCTGCTGCCGCGATTTTATCACAGGCCGGCGCGGGATTTCAAGCGTTTCGGACGTCCGCCGGCCCGCATCCGAAGCAATTTTCGGCAATCCGGCAAAAAGCCGTTCCATTCTCTTCAAAATGGTGTATAATCAGCAGAAGATTCCTATTGTTACTTTGTACAGAATGAAAGCAGGGTAAATGTATGAAACAGGCAAAAGGTGATTTCGGACAGGGGAGCGTTTCCTCCACCATCATCCGACTCAGTCTGCCGATCATGGCGGCAGAACTCGTACACGTTCTTTACAATCTGGTCGACCGCATGTTCCTGGGGCACATGGAGGAAACCGGCACCGCAGCCATCACGGGCATCGGCGTCGTATTTCCCCTGATCACCCTGATCAACGCGTTCGCGGCACTGTGCGGCATGGGCGGTTCCCCGCTGGCAGCCATCGCGCGCGGCGAAGGCGACAACGAACGGGCGCAGCGGATCATGGAGACCGCATTCACGATGCTGGTCGCCATCGGCGCGGCTCTGACGGTGATCCTGTTCATATTCGCGCCGCCGCTGCTTTCTCTGCTCGGCGGTGACGAAAATTCTCTGCCCTACGCGGTCAGCTACTTCCGCATCTACGTGATCGGTACCATCCCCGTCATGATCAGTCTGGGCATGAACCGCTTCATCAACGCCCAGGGCTTTGCCCAGATCGGCATGATGACAGTCATTATCGGTGCCGTCCTCAATCTGATCCTGGACCCGATCCTGATCTATGCGCTGGATATGGGCGTCGAAGGCGCTGCCCTCGCGACCGTCATTTCCCAGACCGTCAGCGCGGCATGGGTCATCTTCTTCCTGCGCGGCAGCAAGCCCATCAACCGTCTGGAAAGGTTCTGTTTTGATGTGGGCTATTTCAAAAAGATCCTGAAGCTGGGCGTCACCGGCTTTACCTTCCGCATGACCAACAGTATCACGCAGGCCCTCATCAACGTGACCCTCAAGGCCTGGGGCGGTGTGGACAGCACCCTGTATGTAGGCGCCATGTCCGTCATCCACTCCCTGCGCGAGGTGGCCATGCTGCCCGCCTCCGGCTTCGTCAGCGGCGCCGAACCCGTCATGAGCTACAACTACGGGGCGAAGAAATACGACCGCGTGGCCGATACCATCCGCTTCACCTTCTTTGCGGCACTGATCGTGAACCTGATCGGCTGGTGCCTGTTCATGTTCCTTCCCAAGCCGCTCACCCGCATCTTCACGGATGACGAGGCTTTGATCGACACCACCATGCGCTGCATGCGCGTATTCTTCCTGGCTTACCCCTTCATGACGCTGCAGAATATCGGCCAGCACACCTTCGTCAGCCTGAACTATCCGAAGCACGCATTCTTCTTCTCGCTGCTCCGGAAGATCGGTCTGATCGTTCCCTTCACGCTGCTGCTGCCGGGCTGGGGCCTCGGTGTCATGGGTCCGTTCTGGGCAGAAGTCATTTCCGAACTGGTCGGCGCGACCGCGACCTTCACGGCCATGTATTTCATCGTCTGGAAGAAAATGCGCCGTCTGATGGCGGAGCAGAAGGCCGAATGACCTCCGCGGCAGGCATTTTCCCGTAAAAGCAAAAAGCATTCCCTCACACCGGGGGAATGCTTTTTTTCATAGCCGGACAGCTTATTCCGGACGTTTTTCCGCGGCATCCGCTTTGCCGGCAGCCCTTTCCGCCCTGATGCGGGGCAGATCCAGCCGGAAGAAGCCGATCACGATCGAAGACTCCGTAAATATCTCGCAGGCGATCCCGCCGGCAGAGAAGCAGATCAGGTTGTATGCCAGCCACAGGAAGCTGGCCGGCAGACCGAGCAGCCGCAGCTTCATCGTATCGCTGAGCCCGTAGGCGAAGGTGCTGATGAATTTCGCCAATATGATGAGCAGACTGGGGAAGCCCTCCCAGGTCAGCGCGCCGGACACCGCGAAGATGATGCCGAACAGTATCTGAAAGCCCAGCGTCGGCTTGCCCTTTTTGACCCGCTCCGTAAAAATGATGTTCCGGACCGCACCGAGCAGGCACATAGCCATCCCCGTCGGCGCCCCCAGCAGGTAATACTGGATCCCGAACAGCGGCTCGCTGGCCGTCCGCAGCCACAGGACCGTCGAATGTTTCTTAAATTGGTAGGAAAGCGTCGCGCAGATAAAGCCCAATATGCCCAGTGCCTGTGCGATATAGTCCGCCGCAGTCCAATCCGCAAACATAACAGCCTCCCCGGAGGCACATCCTGGCAGCCCGCCTCCTGCCAGCCATTCTAGCGGCCTGCGGCGGTTTCGTCAATGCCCGAAAGCGAAAACCGCCCCGCGGGGGAAGGCCGTAAATTCCCAAAGTAAATCCCACAGTAGATAAACGCTTGGATTTAGTATGGGAAATCGATGAATTTAGTGTGGGAAAAGGAGAAAAAACAGGAGGAAATCGGGAAAATCAAAGGATTTTTTGCATGTGAAATAAACCGGAAACAAGGAATTCCCGGAGTAAATTCAGCTTCAGATGGATTTAGAATGGGAAATTAAACCGTTGTTAAAACCCGAACTTCTTTAAAAGAAGAGGAGA
>JAZLHR010000132.1:0-34485 GCA_045616945.1 Lachnospiraceae bacterium
AACCACCCGGCGTTTTCTTCGCCGATTGTGCGTACAAACCGAAAATTTCGTCAGAAATATCCGGCTCAGAAAATGAAAAAAGGCACTGTGTTCTTTCTCGAAAAATGAGGAAAAAAACACAGCGCTTTTTTCTTTTATGAATGCATATGACGTTTGATCATTTTGCTGCATTCACCGAAAATGTCGAAGCCGTTAATACTTCATTTTTGTTGCGACAAACAGCCCTGCTGCCAGTACGAGGACTGATACCCCAACCAGTATCCATTTTGTCGTATCGGATGTTCCGGTCGGATTACCTGACATCCCCCCGCTGCGCGGATCAAAGCTCATGTTTCCTCCAGGGCGTGAGTTGCCTTGCCCGTCGCTTTTCCCAAAGGAAGATGAATCAAATCTGCCGCCTGTGTTTTCTTTTTCGCCGATATCATCTCCCTGCGTCGGTATATCGGATCGCGGATTGCTTTCATTTCCATTAGATAGCTTTGAACCGTTTCCGGACGTTCTGCTGCCTCTCTGCATTCCGCCCATTGAGAACGAAATCGTATAGTCAGACAGATCCATGACGTTCCCGTCTTTATCGGTAACGGATACGATTTTTGTAAAATCAAGTTGCCGCATGACATTCATGTCAAGGGATGAAAGATCAACCGTTGTTCCGTCGGAAAGCGTTGCGCTTGCGATGGAAGTAATATCACCGATCAATCCGGCTACATCGACCTTGTTGCCGTCCTTGTCCGTAACAGTCAGCATGGAGGAAAAATCAAAGTTCCGATTCATTCCGCCGCCCATACCGTGATTCATCGTACCCATATCCGACAAATTCAGATCTGCCGTATCAACTGATGTGTTATCACCGCGTAGCTGGCGGCTGACTGCTTCTGCGCGAAGCGTGACAAATTCAGAAAGCGCACTGACGCCTTTCTCAAAATCCTCCATCGCGCTGAATTTTGTCGGGTCTTTTTCCACATACGGCCTGAGCATTTCGGATGTGTCTTCGATCATCGAAACAAGTTCACCGTTCGCAAACCATTTTTCAATGAATTCGGAAAACAGCTCGTGGTACCGGGCGGTGTATGCTTCATCGGAGAAGATCCAGCCGACCATCGGGCGGTCATCCATACTTCCGCCGGAAACGGGGCTGTCGATGGATGTGTTAACTGTGTCGGAGGCACTTCCTCCATGGAAACTTCCGAAAGCAAGGTTATAATCCCATGGGATCATGCCGAGCTTTCCGTCTTTTTCGTGCAGATAATAATTGTGGACCATACTGCCGGTATAGCTGTCCCCGTTGCAGACGAAGTTGTGTACCACGAAATAGCGAAGAACCTCTTCCATATCCAGTACATCTTCCAGAGCGGAATATTCCGATAGGTTTTTGAGCGCTGAAATCAGACGCTTTTCATCAGCAGACGATATGTCGGTTTTGGCGCTGTCAAAGATATTTGAATAGCTGGCAGGATCATCGTCGATGTATTTGAGCTTCACATCGTCGTTGCCCCTTCCGCCGCCAAATCCTCCGCCCATTCCTCCGGGCATCTGTGAGAAATCAAACCGCTGATTATTATCATCCGGCATCTGCGGCATCTTGCCCTGCTGACCGTCGCCACCCGGCATCTGAGGTATCTCGCCCTGTTGACCGTCGCCACCCGGCATCTGCGACATCTCGCCCTGCTGACCGTTGCCACTCGGCATCTGCGGAAAGCCTCCTTGTTGACCGTTGCCACTCGGTATTTGCGGGAAACCGCCCGGCCGATCGAAACCGCCCGGCATCTGCGGCATATTACCGAAGCGTTGTTCGGAATCTGTTTCGGTATTGTTCTGTTCGCCGAATCCCTCAAAATAGAAGTCGTCCATGTTGAAGTCTTTCCCGTTGCCGCGCCCGCCGCCGAAGCCCATGCTGTCCGGCTTGTATAATTCACCGGCATCGGAGCCGTAATTGCGGGAGAGGAAACTGTCTTCCACGCCTTCCACCGCGAGATACAGTCCCCAATCCTCCCCGTTCACGGTGATATAGGCAAAGCTGCAGAGCGGAGCGTCCGCACCGAAATCGTCCATCAGCTGATAAACGAGATAGTCCTTCATCATCGTGTTGTCCTGGATCAGATTGTTGAGGCACAGCTTATCCAGACCGTCACAGTTCTTCCCATCCTCGTAATGATCGAATTCCAGCTTGAAGCTGTATCGCTGACTTCCCATAGAACGGACGCTGGAAAGAGAAGTATTGCCTTTTGCGCGGATCGCGATATTACTATGCTTCTTTCCGTCGATCACCACCGTGCAGGAGCTGTATTCCTCGCTCTCACAGGTTTCAATAAAGGAATCCCAGTCATCCATCACAATGTCGATCTTATGCACATACGAGTTGTCAAAAAGAGTCCTCTCATATTTCATCGACTTTGCTGCGGCTGCAATTCCGAGTGAGCCTCCGCACATAAACAGGATCGTCAGGACAAGCGTCAGCGAGACAGCGGCAATACAGATTTTATCTATATGCTTGCTTGTTGACATGGCCCATTCCCCTTATCCCATATAATCTCCGTTATAGCTGACCAGTACCGCGCTGTTCACGCCATTCATAGCATCCAGAGCGTTGATAAAATCGGTGTTGTCGTCCTTCAGACGGACTTCCATATTCAGTTCCACCATGCCGTTCTGCGCGGATTTGGATTTGACCACACAGCGCTCCACTTGTGCATTCACATAGTTCATTGCCTGCGTTTCTGCCTCGTGATTTACGCAGGAAAGAACGAGTATGTAGGGATTCTTATGGGATTTGCGGTTTACAAAGAACAGCAGGATCAGGCCGATGATGACGCTTCCGATCACGGCAAGCGGGATCATACCTCCGGCAAGGATAATGCCTGCGGCAATCGACCAGAAAAGAAACGCAATATCCAGCGGCTCTTTGATGGCGGTACGGAAACGGACGATGGAAAGCGCGCCGACCATGCCGAGAGAAAGCACGACGTTGGAGGTGACGGCGAGAATGACCTGCGAGGTGATCATCGTCAGCGCGATCAGCGTCACGCCGAAGGAAGACGAATACATCACGCCCTGATAGGTCTTCTTATAAACGTAGAAAATAAACAGACCGATGCCGAAAGCAAGTACAATGGTCAGCACCATATCCAGCGGGCTGACAGCGGTCACGTTTTCGAGAAAACTCGATTTGAAAATATCACTGAATGTCATAATTTTTTACTCCTTTTCTTAACCGTAGATACGGCACTGTTCATATTTGGAAAAAGCCGTGACGCGGCGTCCCGGTATGGTGACGGCGTCCTTGATAATGTCCGGCAGATACTCATCCCATTTGATTTCCAGAATGATGGGAGATTCTCCGGCAGGGAGTGTGAGCGTCTCCGGATTCAGAAAATCTGTTCGGAACGCCCCAGTTCGGATATTGTAGTCGATGGTCACACGCACGTTGCCGGGCGCAAAGACAAAGGGTTCACGGGTATAATCGACAATGGTTTTCGGTTTGAGCCCCTGCGACAGCATCTTGGAATACAGCTCCTGGCACAGCGGTCTTCCGCTCTCCGGCATCCATCCGAGATCGCCGTCCACGATCTTCTGCGCTTCTTCTTTTGTAATCCGGCAGCTTTGTTTGGCACAAAGTCCGTTCAGCTTGCTTTTCTTTTCGAGGACGATAAACGACGTGTCACCGTTGTAGTACCGGATGCGGAATTTTTCACGGATGTTGACTCCGTCGATTTTTTCCCGCAGCGCTTTATCGGACAGAGTATCGAAATACAGACTTCGTATCTGATATGCGCTGTCAATCGCGTGCTCATCGCGTTTCATTACGGCGGACAATCGTGCGCGCAGTGTCAGCATATCCGCATAGCTGATCTCGTGCTTCCATTCATGGCGATATTTCATTTTTTTGCTCCTTTCTAAGCGGAGGCTGATCGAACAGGAAGCCGCCGTTTGATTTGTTCTGCCTTTCGATATAAGGTATTGATCATAAGTATATCGGCTCACGCTGAATCAACGCTGAAAGCTCCGGCGAACATTCTGTGTCAATATGTTGAAAATGGTCTCCGGCGCAGCTCGCCGATTTTAAGCTGCGCCGGAGTAATTTATCTATAAACCTCTGTGACGCTATTGCCAAATGTGCAGATCGTCGGCTTATCCGTAGCATCTGCCGCAGCATCAACCTGCACATAGCCACAGCATGTTCGCTGTTTGCACAGTCGGTCATCTGTGCCAAGCATATCGCTTTTGGCTGAACAGGCGCTGAATGAAACTGTAAAAGAAGTGTGAACTTCGGATTTTCAGCAACATTTCAGCTTTGTGGTATAGTATACTATTGAAAGAATCCATATAAGTTGGAGAATTGTATGAAGATACTCATAATAGAAGATGAAAAGCTGCTGGCGGATTCCGTCAAAATGCTTCTGGAACGAAAGGGCTTTGAGGTAGAATGCGTTTACGATGGGAAAACCGGAGAACAGTACGCCGAGCTTGGTATATATGATCTGCTGATTTTGGATGTGATGATGCCGGAAATGGACGGCTATCAGGTGGCGAGGGAAGTCCGGGCGAAGCGCTGCTCCACGCCGATCCTCATGCTGACCGCGAAATCCGGGCTGGAAGATCGCATTACCGGACTCAATGCCGGGGCGGACTACTATCTGACAAAGCCCTTTGACACGCGGGAACTGCTTGCCTGCATCAATGCGCTTCTGCGCCGTCAGGGTGGGCAGGTGGATGAAATGGCCTTCGGCAACACTACGCTGGATCTGTCTACCAGCATCCTTTCCTGCGGCGGGAAAAGCATCCGGCTCAGTGACCGGGAATTTGATTTGATGCGCTTCCTACTGCAATCCAGAGAGCGTAATCTGTCCAAGGAAGTTCTGCTTGTCCGGATCTGGGGATTTGAATCCAACGCGACGGAAAACCATGTGGAGGTGTATGTAGGATTTCTCCGTAAAAAGCTGCAGAGTATCGGCTCCAACATCCGGATCGAAGCGATCCGAAGGCAGGGCTATCATCTGGAGGTGAGCGAATCATGCTGAAAAAACTGCGGCTGAAATTTATCCTGATCAACATGACCATCGTTACCTTGATGCTCGGCGTGATCTTTGGCCTGATGTATTATTCCACCAGTCACAATCTGGAACGGGAAAGTATGCGGATGATGGAATCCATTGCGATAAATCCCATGCAGCTAAGGCCACCGAATAAGCCTCATGATGATGTCCGTCTTCCGTATTTCAGTGTGATGATCAATCACGCCGGAGAAGCAACAGAGATTGGCGGCGGATTCTTCGATATGTCCGACAGAGAATTCCTGCGTGAACTCCTGCAAGTGACTTTCGATGCACACACAAACACAGGCGTACTCAAGGAATACAACCTCCGCTTTTCCCTCAAAGAGCTTCCGATGGGACAGTGCATTGTGTTCACAGATATGACAAGCGAACAGTCCACGCTCCGAAATATGGTTCGAACATTTCTGATGATCGGAAGTGCGGCATTTCTCGTTTTTCTCGGGATCAGTATTCTATTGGCAAGATGGGCAGTCAAGCCGGTTGACCGCGCATGGCAGCAGCAGAAGCAGTTCGTTGCGGACGCCTCTCACGAATTGAAAACGCCGCTGACGGTCATACAGACATCCGCCGAGCTTCTTCACGCACCGGATTGCCCGGAGGAAGATCGGGAGCCACTGTCCGGAAGTATTCTTACCATGTCCTCACAGATGCGGGGCCTGGTGGAAAACCTTCTTGATCTTGCAAGGATCGACAATGGGAGTGTCAAAGAAGAATGCAGCATCGTATCCTTCAGCGACATCGTATCGGATGCTGCCATGATGTTTGAGCCTGTTTTTTTTGAAAAAGGATTGCCGCTGCGGTATGAGATTGAGCCAGATATTCGGGTAAACGGCATTTCGGCACATCTGAAACAGCTCATCGATATTCTGATGGACAATGCCGGTAAATATTCCTCCCCGGGAGGCGAAACATTTGTGAAGCTCAGCCGAGGCACGCATAAGCGCTGTCTGTTGGAGGTATCCGATCAAGGTGAACCGATCAGCAATGAAGACCTGCAAAACATTTTCAAACGATTCTATCGGGCGGATAAAGCAAGAAGCATGAATCACAGCTACGGTCTCGGCCTTTCCATCGCACAGAGTATTGCGGAGGAACATCGCGGGAAGATCTGGGCAGACAGCGGAGACGGTTACAACCGATTTACTGTGGAGCTACCCTGTCAGGAATAACAAAACTGCAAAAACACAGTCGGAAATCCAGCGAGGATCTTCCGGCTGTGTTTTTTGTTCACAGATTTTTCACATGACATTTCAGCGTTGCTTCAGCGGCAGTCAGTAAACTATACGCAGCGCAATGCAATTATATTGTAATTTATGATAAGGAGTAATGCTTATGATCACAGTTGAACATCTGACCAAGTATTATGGTGATCATCTCGCCGTAGACGATCTGTCCTTCGAGATCGGAGAAGGGCATGTATACGGTTTTCTCGGGCCAAACGGTGCGGGAAAATCCACCACTATGAACATCATGACAGGCTGTCTTTCCGCGACAGACGGTCACATCCTCATCGACGGTCACGATATTTTTGATGAGCCTCAGGAAGCAAAAAAGCTCATCGGGTATCTTCCGGAACAGCCGCCGCTGTATATGAACGAAACACCGCTGGACTATCTGTCTTTTGTTGGAAAAGCCAAAGGTCTGCGCGGCGAAGAGCTTACGCAGCAGATTGAACAGGTCATCGAGCAGACAGGGATCTGGCAGGTCAAAAACCGCCGAATTGCCGCTCTTTCCAAAGGATATAAGCAGCGCGTCGGTATCGCACAGGCGCTTTTGGGAAATCCGAAAGTGATCATTCTGGACGAGCCGACGGTCGGCCTCGACCCGCTGCAGATCATTGAGATTCGCGACCTCATCAAGTCTCTCGGTGAAAATCATACGGTCATTTTTTCCTCTCATATTCTTTCCGAAGTTCAGACCATTTGTGATGAGATTCTGATGATAGCGAAGGGAAAGCTGGTCGCCTTCGACACACCGGACAATCTGGAAAAGCAGCTGCTTTCTCCCAATGAGATTGTTATCACGACGGATGCTTCAGAGGTTGATGTACGCGCATTGCTTACATATAACTCTTCCGTGAAAGAACTCGATTTTGAAGATAAAAAAACGCCGTATCTTCGGGCGCATATCAAAACTGATCTGTCGGATATCTATGAGCTTTCGCGTTCGGTATTCTCTGCCTTCGCCGGCAGCGGGCTGACGCTGCTGGAAATGAATCTGAAAAAGGCAAATTTGGAAGATATCTTCATTGAACTGGCGGAAAACTCCGCTCCTTCCGGAGCGCCGGAAGAATCCGCCGTGCCGGAAACGCCCGCCCAGGCAGACGAAAAGGAGGATGACGAAGCATGAGCGCTGTATTTTCGCATGAATTGAAAACCTATTTCCACTCGTTGACTGCCTATGTGTTCGGCGCATTCCTGCTGATCTTCACCGGCATCGGCGCGCTGATGTACAACATCAATGCCGCAGTAAGCAATTTTGAATATGTGCTGGAATTTTGCAGCATCGTCTTTGTCGTGATCGTGCCGATCCTGACGATGCGCGTCATCGCGGAAGAACGGAAGCAGAAGACCGATCAGCTTCTGTACTCGCTGCCCATCACTACCACACAGGTCATTCTCGGAAAGTATCTTGCCCTGCTGGTAGTCTACGCGATTCCGCTTTGCATCATCTCTCTTTACCCGCTGCTTTTCAGACGCTACGGAGAGGTTTACCTGTTGACCGCCTACGGCTCAATTCTTGCCTTTTTCATTATGGGTGCGGCTCTGATTGCCTTAGGCGTATTCATTTCCTCGCTGACGGAAAACCAGGGTTTTGCTGCCGGTATTGGTATTGCCGTCATTCTGCTGAACTATTTCAGCGTAACGCTCTCGGAGTATGTATCCTCTACGGCGTACAGCTCTCTTATCGCACTGTTTGTGATTGCAGTTCTTCTTGCCATCGTAATACAGAAACTCACAAAAAACGACTGGCTTGGGTATGGTGTCGGTGCCATACTGATAGCCGGCCTGATGATCACTTATTTTGTTGATATGGATAAACTGGAAGGTCTACTGCCGGATATCATGACAAAGCTGTCCCTGTTTAAGCAATTCAGCGTTTTCGTGAACGGCATTTTTGACCTGACCGCCATCATCTATTTTCTGTCGGTCATCGCGTTCTTCCTGTTCCTGTCGGTGCAGTCTCTTGAGAAACGGAGGTACAACTGATGAACAAAACAAAACAGCTTGCATTTCGCGGCGGCTCCTATTCGCTGATCATCACCGCCGTAGTCCTTGTGCTTCTGGTGATCGTTAATATTTTTGCTTCCAGGCTGCCGACAGCGCTGACGAAGTACGACATCAGCTCTACGAAGCTCTATTCCATCACAAGCAACACCAAGGTCGTGGTAAACAATCTCCAGAAGGACGTGACGATCTACTGGATCGTGCAGGCCGACCAGGAAGATGCGGTAATTGAAAACCTTTTAGGGAAATACGAAAGTCTTTCCAATCATATTGACATAGTCAAGAAAAACCCTGATATTTTCCCCACCTTCGCCGAGCAGTACACAGACGAAACGGTCTATAACAATTCCCTTGTCGTGGAATGCGGCGACCGCTATCGCTATATTGCTTATGATGATATTTATCTGCAGGAATCTGATATGTACTCCTACACATACACAACTTCCTTTGACGGCGAGGGTGCCATTACCTCGGCTATTGACTATGTGATCAGTGAAGAGCTGCCGCAGGTCTATGTGCTGGAAGGCCACGGCGAGGGAGAGCTCCCGGCAACATTTGCCGATCAGATTGAAAAGGAAAACGTCGAGATACAGACGCTTTCGCTCCTGAAGGTGGATGAGATTCCCGAAGACGCAGCCGCACTTATGATCTATGCACCGCAGAGCGACATTTCGACTGAGGAAAAGGATATGCTGGCAGAATACGTTTCCGATGGCGGGAAGCTGCTTGTGGTTGCCGGGCCGACGGAGGATACGGCTCTCGATAACCTGTACGGTATTCTTGCCGACTACGGGATCACGGCAAATGAAGGAATCGTTGTTGAGGCAGACAGAAATCATTATGCTTTCCAGCGTCCGTATATTTTGCTTCCCGATATGGTGGAAAGTGACATTACAGATTCCCTCATTGAAGAAAACTACTACCCGATCATGCCGATTGCCGCAGGACTCACCGTCGGGGATAGCAGCGCTACGGTGACGGAACTTCTGACGACCTCTGCGGATTCTTTCAGCAAGGTTGCCGGTTTTGCGCTTGAGACATACGAAAAAGAAGAGAATGATATCGACGGGCCCTTTGCTGTGGCTGTTTCCGTGGAAACGGACAGTGACGGAAAGATCGTTTGGTTTGCCGCATCCGACTTTTTGGACGATATGTACAATGCCTATTCTTCCGGTGCAAATGTCGATCTCGGCATGAACGCGCTTTCTTCTCTTATCGGAGAACGGGAGGCCATCGCGATCCGCAGCAAATCTCTGAACTATAATTACCTGACCATCAGTGAATCCGAAGGCTCCATGCTGAAAGCCGTTCTGATTGGTATTCTGCCGCTTGCCTATCTCGGAATCGGCATTTATGTGTTCGTAAGCACAAGGAGGAAGCAAAATGAAGCGGTTTAAGAAAGTATTTATCCTGCTTGGTGTTATAGCAGTCGTGTGTGTTGCAACAGTAATCGTAACACATATCGAGGAAAAGAAAGAACAGATTCAAAATACAGATGAAGTCATTATTTCCGTAGATCCCGATTCCGTAACTTCTCTTGCCTGGGAATATGAAAGCACGTCTCTTTCCTACAGCAGAAACGACGTCTGGCAATGGGATGAAGATGCGGCATTCCCGGTCAATGAAGAAAAAATAAACGATCTGCTTGAAAACTTTGAAAATTTCGGAGCAGCCTTCATCATTGAAGATGTAGAAGATTTCAGCCAATATGGGTTGGATAAGCCCACCTGCACCATACGGTTTACCGCAGAAGAAAAAGAATATGAAGTCGTACTTGGCGCATACAGCACCATGGACTCGCAGCGTTACGTTTCCATCGGCGACGGAAATGTATATCTGGTCAAAACCGATCCCTTTGATTCCTATGAAATTGAACTGAGTGATACGATCCTGCACGATGTGACTCCGTCCTTTGACAAGCTCACGAAAATCACCTTTGACGGAGCGGAAAACTACACGATCACTTATGAAGAAGAAAGCCCCGCCACCTACTGTGCAAGCGACCTCTATTTCACGCAGAAGGACGGAAAAACCATGCCGCTGGATACCTATCGTGTGGAGGATTACTGTGCCGACATCAGCCTCTTGAGTCTGAATAATTACGTGAGCTATAACGTCAGTGAGGAAGAACTGGCTGCGTGGGGACTGGATACACCGGAGCTGACGGTCACGGTGGGCTATACTGTAAACGATAAAGACGATGACGGAAATGAGATCGAAACGCCGGAAACCTTTGTCCTGCATATCGGCAGAAATCAGGAGGAGCTTACTGCAAAGGAAGAAGCGGAGGCAGCAGCTGCTGCCGCTGAAGAAGTCGGCGAGGAACCAGAGACCGATCCCGATACTTTATCCGTCACAGCTTATGCAAGAGTCGGCGATTCACAGCTTGTATATAAAATCAGCGCTACCGATTACAAGACCCTGACTGCCGTCTCCTACGACGATCTGCGCCACAACGAAGTGCTGACCGCAGACTTTACTGATGTCACTCAGATCGATATCGTGCTGGACGGTAAAGATTACACCATCACGTCCGCGATTCCGGAGGATGCGAAGGAAGAGAATCCTGAGCGCGTATACTCCTACAATGGAGAGGAAATCACCGTCACAAATCTCCAAAGCAAATTGAGCGCCCTTACCGTGAACAGCTTTACAAGCGATTTGCCGGAAGACAAAGAAGAGATCAGCCTGATTTTCCATTTGGAAAACGAGAATTATCCGCAGGTCAAGGTGGAGCTTTACCGTTGTGACGGCACAAACTGCCTTGCCGTCGTGGACGGCGAAACGCTTGGCCTTGTCAGCAGGTCTTCTGTGGTCGATCTGATTGAAGCGGTCAACAGCATTATTCTGGGCTGATGGAGAAAAAATAGTATGAAGAAAACACTTCTGATCTGTTTATCGACCATGCTGTGCATTCTCCTCTTTGCCGGGTGCAGTGCAAAAACGCCTGACAGAGTCACCATCACATATAACGGTGAGGAAATAACTAGCATAGATGTTTTGAACGGCGAAGAACTGACCGGACTGAGCGCCGTAATCTCTCCCTCTGACTATGAGGGAGAGATTACATGGTCAAGCGATGATGCGGGTGTCGTAAAGATCGGCGCAGTGAACGACACAGAATGCACACTGATCGCCAAGAAGACAGGGAGTGCGAAAGTCACAGCAGAATGCGGCGGTGTTTCCGCCTCCATCCGTGTTCATGTTCAGAAGAATCAGGACAATCTTTCAACACGGGATACTGCGCTGACAATTCACGGGGTTGCCTATTCAAGCGAACAGGTCACTGTTTGCTTTGCGGATCAGTACTACACATTTGCCGAAGAATATGGTGATTCCGCCTCCTATTACGGACTTGACACCTCTGCCGGGATCAAAAGTCTGACCGAGCAGTATTGTGACTATTCCTCAGACGGAACATGGTACGGTTACTTTCTCGATGCCGCTGTTGAGACCATGCAGCAGGCGCAGGCGCTTTGCGACTATGCAGCGGAAAACGGCATTGTCCTTACAGAGGAAGACACCGCAGAAATTGAACAGCGGGTGACTGATTTGTCAAAGAAAGCGGAAGAAACCGGGTGTGATACCATAGAGGAATATCTTGCAGAATATTACAGCAGCGGTATATCGGCAGAAATGTTCCGCAAATATTTGGAAAACACCGCTCTCGCAGACAAGGCATACAATACATACGTTGATTCTCTTTCCTATTCTGAGGATGAAATTACCGCGCATTATGCCGAACTGGGTTATGAGGACGGCGAGAACGAATACCCCGTCACAGCCATGAGGCATGTCTTGATTATGGCAGAAGCAGATGAAGACGGCGAATACTCTGAGACGGCGATAGCCGCAGCTCATGAAACGGCAGTGCAAATCTATGAAGAATGGGCTGCCGGAGAGAAAACAGAGGACAGCTTTGCCGCACTCGCCGAAGAGTATACGGATGACAGCGGCTCTGTCAAAAACGGCGGATTATATGAAAATATCTATGACGGACAAATGGTCGAAGGAATCAATGAATGGCTTTTTGCTCAGAAAAGGACTCCCGGAGATACTGCAGTGATTGATAATAACGGCAGTTACGTCGGAACGCATATTGTATACTTCGTTGGTTACGGTGATTTGTATTGCAACGTCCTGGCTCTGGAGGATCTGAAAAATGAAGATATCTCCGAATGGTTTGCTGCTCTGACCACGGATTACATTGCTGAGCAGGGCGCGGATTACGCAAGTATCGGAAAATACTGATGAAAGTAGAAAGCAACAGCCGGGGAGCAATTCCCCGGCTGTTGTATGTTCATTATCAATCTGCAAGTTTGTGTTCCGATGTGCCTTTTAGGTATGTATCCAAGTCCCCATCAAGTACAAGCTGCGCGTATTCCAGCGGCTTGTTGTAAATCAGCCAATCAAGTTCCGAGCGCTGGTACATATTATCGGCAACTTCATTTTCCACGGCGATGGTGTCGAGGGAAATTTTAGTGCCATCGGAGTATTTCAGTTCCACGCAGGCTGTGTCCATGATGTATTCACAGGAAATCAGTTTGCTCATAGATAGTACCCCTTTCTCTCACTCACGAAACCATCCCAAAGTGGCGCAGCGCATCTATAATCGCCTTTTCTTTCTCCGGAGGGCACTGTGGTACATGTGCATCTTCGGATTTCGGCTTATTATAATTCTCGCCGACATCAAGGCCGCATTTGCGCTTGATCTGCGAGATATACAGGGAAGATACCTTCAAACCGGTCTGCTCTAACACATATTCCTTGATCTGCGGATAGGTTGCCTGACCACGCTTATCCTGCACCAGTTCTTCCACATCCACATCAATGTTGATATGCGTAACAGGATTTCTCAGAACTAAGAGACATACCGTCTCTATATGCTCCGTAAACGGGAACATGTCTACGGGCTGGATGGTGCGGACCGAATAGCCGCCGGCAGTCAGCTGTTTCAGGTCGCGGGCCAGGGAATCGGGGCCGCAGGAAACATAAACGATTTTTTCCGGGGCACAGGCGATCAGCGCCTGCAGGAAAGCGGGAGAGCTGCCGGTGCGGGGCGGGTCCATGATGACGACATCGTAGCGGGCGCCTTTTTTTGCCTGCTCCTGCAGGAAACGGCCGGCATCGGCTGCCGCGAAGCAGGCGTTCCGGATATGATTGCGGCGGGCGTTATAGACTGCGTCGCTTACCGCATCGCGGTTCAGCTCCACGCCGGTCACCTGCCCGGCATGCGCTGCCGCAGCGAGCCCGATGGTCCCCGTGCCGCAGTAAGCATCCAGGACCCATTCCCAGCCGTGGAGATCCGCCAGCGAAACGGCGGTATCGTAGAGCTTCTGCGCCTGCGGCGGGTTGACCTGATAAAAAGCCTTCGGGGAGATGCGGAAGGTCAGACCGCAAAGCGAATCTTCGATATACCCGGGGCCGTAAAGCACCTTTTCCCGGTCACCGAGCACCATGGAGGTGAATCGGCTGTTGAAATTCTGGACGACCGTGGTGATCTCCGGATGCATCTGCAGCAATGCCTGCAGGAAGGCGGGAAAGCCGGGCCCGGCGGGTCCCGCGGTCACCAGGACCACCATCAGCTGGCCCGTCCGGCTGCCGACGCGAATGAGGACATGACGAAGAAAACCGCGGCATTCTTTTTCGCGGTAGGCGGTGAGCTTATGGACCGGCAGGAGGCGCCGGATATCGCCGATGATGGCATCGGCGGCTTCATTTTCGAGCTGACAGCTTTCCACGGGAACGATGCGGTGCGTAGAAGCCTCGTAGGTCCCGGAGATGATATTGCCGTTCCGGTCGTAACCGAACGCGGCCTGTACCTTGCAGCGATACCGGAGCGGGTCATCCGCCGTGAGCATGGGGCGGAGCTCCGCGAAGCCGCCGAGCAGCTTCTGCAGCTTTTGCTGCTTATCCTTTACCTGCTGCGAATAAGGAACGCCCTGATACCGGCAGCCGCCGCAGCGGGCAGCAGCCGGACAGGGCGATGTGTTTTGACGGGAATTCATGCAAGCCCTTCCTGTTCAATTTTCCGCATAAAGCCGGAAAGCTTCTTTTCCACACTTCTGATGCGCTTGATACGGGCGGGGAAGAACCTGTCCCCGAAGATAACGGTTTCCGGATACTGCAGGGTTTCCGGATCTTCCAGAGGGTTATCGCTGACGATGATCAGTTCGGCTTTCTTGCCGGGCTCCAGCGTGCCGATCTCTCCGTCCAGGCCCAGGATGCGGGCATTGACCTCCGTGGCAGTATGGAGCGCCTCGGCGGGGCTGACGCCGCACAGCTTGCTGTAATACCAGATCTCGCGCCAGAAATCGTAATGGGTGACATACGGGCAGCCGGTATCGGTGCCGAGACCGACGGGGATGCCTTCCTTCCGGCAGGCCGCGATACATTCCAGCATATTGTGATACAGGGCCAGTCCGTTGACGTGTCCGGTCTCCGTCACGCCGATGAATTCACCCGGTTCTGCCGCGAAGGGGATGGCGGGCGAAAGGGTGGCAACCAGCACGGCGCCTTTTTCCTTCATCAAGGAAATGACCTCCGGCGTGGGCTTTCCGCCGTGCTCCAGCGTATCGACGCCGTTCTGCAGGGCCACAAGCATGCCTTCGGTGCTTTCTACGTGCGCGGCGACCGGCAGGCCGAGTTCATGGGCCTTGTCGCAAGCGGCCTTTACATAGGCGGGCGGCATTTTCAGGACACCGGGCTCTCCGGGGACGGCCGCATCCAGCACGCCGCCGGTGATCATCAGCTTGATCAGGTCGGGCTTTTGAGCGGCAATGGCTTCCACCATGGCTGCGGCTTCTTCGGGACTGTGCGCGGGCAGTGCCACGGAACCGGTCATGTGGCCGCCGGGCACGGAAACTGCGTAGTCGGAAGTGAGGATACGGGGGCCGACCGCCTTGCCGGCGTTGATCTTGTCGCGCAGTGCGATGTCAAAGCCGGGCACGCCGCCTACCGCACGGACGGTCGTGGTGCCGGACAGCAGATCCTGCTGCACGTTTTTGCGGCAGACGGCGGCCACAACGGTCCGGGCAAGCTTGTATTTCAGCAGTTTCGCCAAAGCGGCGTAGTTTTTCGGCTTTTTGGAAGGCTTTCCGCCGGCGGGGATATGCAGATGCAGATTGATCAGGCCGGGCAGGACATAACTTCCGTCCAGATCCCGGTGCGGGCAGTTGCGCGGCACCTCCGACTCCGGAATGATCGATTCGATGATCCCGTCGCGGATAATGATGGCTTTGCCGGACTGCGGCTGCATATCCGCGTGTCCGTCCAAATAGAAACCGTTGACTAATGCAAAATACATGACTGCCTCCTGATAGGATTATTTTGAAGGTACCGAAGCACCGGATGAACGTTTCCAGACACCGCTGACAAAATATTGCAGGGCGCAGAACGTGAAGATGGGAAGGAAATGTCCGCGGTCGTCCAGACCGCGCGCCAGGAGCGCCTGCGCTTCGGACAGCGTGACGGGACAGAAGCCGTCAAAATATTCTCCGCCCACGGCGCCGGCCTGCGAGAGCGCGGAGAGATCCGGCTCCTTCAGAACTGCCGCGATGAGCGCGTTGCTTTCGTCGGTGATGCCGGGCGAGCTGAAAAGCAGCGGATTCACCACATACAGGTCATCCTCCGGGCCGACGGTCAGGCCTGTTTCCTCACGGATCTCCCTGGCGGCGGCAGTCAGGAGCGGGGTCCGGCTCAGCCGGTCCTCCGGATCCACCAGTCCGGCCGGGATACTGAGAAGGAAACCGCCGACGGGGTAACGGTATTCATAGGTGAGAAGCAGGCGCGGCTCTTTGCCGGCTGCCGTGAGGATCACGAAGATGCTGACGGCATCGGCCCCGCGCTTTTTGACGGCGTCTTCGCTCTGCAGAGCGGTCAGCTCGTCCGGGGAGCGCCGGGAGGCCGCGTAATAATGCCTGCCGGCGGCATATTCGATATCGTACAGCTTCAGATATTTGACATCCTGCAGGGTCTTCACCTGCTCGGGCGTGATTTCGGGGATCGTCATTTGCGTCCAGCTTTCTGCCGGGCTGCTCTGTTTCCGCCGCCATCCGCAGCTTGAAAAACCGCAGCCCCATGCGGATCATTTCCGTTTCAGTATAGCACAAAGATGTTTTCTGCGGAAGCGAGGCTTCCGAAAACAGAGGAAAAACATGAAAAAAGCCGAACAAAATGGTGCCGCGGGCGGTTTTTGGCCGAAACAAAGCGGACTTTAGCGAAAAAAGCGGTTTACAAACGCATGAGATAGCGCTATAATGCCGGAAAATCAAATATTGCAATTAAAGGATAGAGGCGCAGTTGTCAAAAGTATCCCGCGGCGTATAGGCAGGCAAAGCCGTTGCCCGGGCGAAAGGGACCGCTGCCGAAGGAGGGACGTTGCATATCCTTCCTGGGCAAACGGAGAAGATCCGTTTGACTGTCGCATTTGCGGAGAGCTATGTATTGATTGCGGAGACCTTGCCGGATATATCCGACAGGGATACGCACGGATTTTACGCAGCTAATGCAGATGGCATTGGCTGTTTTTCTTTTTCCGGGATTGCAGTAGGAGATTCCATTCTGCCGAAAAGGAGAGAAATATCATGACAAACGATCCCATCTTCCGCGGTGCAGCCACCGCCCTCATCACCCCTCTGAATGCAAACGGCGTCGATTACGAAGCTTTCGGTAAGCTCATCGACTGGCAGATCGAACAGGGGATCAACGCCCTGGTCATCGCCGGCACTACCGGTGAAGGCTCCACGCTTTCCGATGAAGAGCACCGCAGCGTTCTGCGCTACGCGGCAGACCGCATCGCCGGCCGTGTGACCTTTATCGCGGGGACCGGCTCCAACGATACCGCCTACGCCATCAGCCTTTCCCGCTATGCCTGCGAGGTCGGCGCGGATGCACTGCTGGTCGTGACGCCTTATTACAATAAGTGTACCCAGAACGGCCTGGTCAAGATGTACAGTACCATCGCGGATGCGGTCACGAAGCCCCTCATCCTTTATAATGTGCCTTCCCGTACCGGCGTGAATATCGAGCCGTCCACCTACGCAAAGCTGGCCGATCATCCCAATATCCGCGGCATCAAGGAAGCAAACGGAAATATCTCCAAGATCGTGGAGACGGCGGCTCTGGTCGGCGATAAAATGGACATTTATTCCGGCAATGACGACCAGATCGTTCCGATCCTTTCGCTGGGCGGCCAGGGCGTTATTTCCGTGCTCAGCAATGTGATGCCGGCACAGACGGTCGAGATCTGCGACCGCTGGTTCCGCGGCGATATCGCGGGCAGCGCGGCGCTTCAGTATCAGTATCTGCCGCTCATCAATGCGCTTTTCAGCGAAGTCAATCCCGTTCCCGTCAAGGCGGCGATGGCAGCTATGGGCTGGTGCGCGAATTATCTGCGGCTGCCTCTGACCGAGATGGAAGAAGCCCACGCGGAAAAGCTCTATGCGATCATGCGCGGTCACGGCCTGATCTGAAAAGAAAGGGGACGGAATGAGAATACTGGTTAACGGATTATACGGATTTATGGGCCGTGAAGTCGCCAAATTGGCGCTGCAGGGGTGCCGCGGTGCGGAACTGGCTGCGGGGGCCGATGTCAAGGGCGGCAGCGAATTCGGCGTGCCCTGCGCGGCCGATATCCGTGAAGCGGAAACGAATGTGGACTGTATCATCGACTTTTCCCATCACTCCTGCACGGATGCGCTGCTGGATTTCGCGGTGAGCCATCAGATCCCGCTGGTGCTGGCCACGACCGGTCAGACCCCGGAAGAACGTGCCGCGATCATGGCGGCTTCGGAAAAGATCCCGCTTTTCTTTGCGGCAAATTATTCCCTCGGCGTCGCGCTGCTGGTGGAGCTGGCCCAAAAGGCGGCTGCCTCCATGCCGGGCGCGGAGATCGAGATCATAGAAAAGCACCATGACCGCAAGGTGGATGCCCCCAGCGGTACGGCTCTGGCGATCGCTTCAGCGATCCAGGAGGTGCGCCCTGCCGCGACCCTGAACTGCGGCCGCAGCGGCCAGGCGAAGCGTACGCCGGAGGAGATCGGCATTGCCTCCATCCGGATGGGCAATATCGTCGGCGAACACGAGGTCATGATCGGCACGCAGAACGAGACCATTACCCTGAAGCACGAGGCGCACAGCCGCGCTCTTTTTGCCGAGGGTGCCCTGGCGGCGGCCGAGTTCCTGTGCGGCAAGCCGGCCGGCCTTTACGATATGAAGAGTCTGATCTCTTTCTGAGGTGATTTCATGAAAATTGCGATTTACGGCTACGGAAATATCGGCCGCGGCGCGGAGCTGGCGGCCTGTCAGAATGCCGATATGCAGCTGACCGGTGTTTTTACGAGACGCGATCCGGAAACGGTGAAGACGCTGACGGGCGTCCCCGTATTTGCCGCGGATTCACTGCTTTCCCACCGGGACGAAATCGATGTGCTCGTGATCTGCGGCGGCAGCGCCACGGATCTGCCTGTGATGACGCCCGCGCTGGCGGAACATTTCTGCGTGGTGGACAGCTTTGATACCCATGCCCGCATCCCTGCTCATTTTGCCGCGGTAGATGCGGCCGCGAAGAAGGGGCATACGACCGCCCTTATTTCCGGCGGCTGGGACCCCGGGATGTTCTCTCTGAACCGGCTGTACGCGGAAGCGATCCTGCCGGAAGGACAGGACTATACCTTCTGGGGCCGCGGCGTCAGCCAGGGCCATTCCGATGCCATCCGCCGCATCCCCGGTGTCGCGGATGCCCGGCAGTATACCGTCCCCATCGAGGCGGCTCTGGAAGCCGTGCGCAGCGGTGCCGCGCCGGAGCTGACGGCCCGGCAGAAGCATCTGCGTGAGTGCTATGTCGTGGCGGAGGAAGGGGCGGATAAAGCCGCCATCGAGACCGCTATTAAGACGATGCCGAATTATTTCGCGGACTACGATACCACCGTGACCTTTATCACGGCGGAGGAGATGCGCCGCGATCACAGCGAACTGCCGCACGGCGGTACGGTCATCCGCACCGGCACGACCGGACTGAACGGGGAACACAGGCACAGGATCGAATATACACTGACGCTCGATTCCAATCCGGAATTCACCTCCGGCGTGCTTGCCGCGCTGGCCCGCGCCGTATATAAGATGTATTCCCGCGGCGACATCGGCTGCAAGACCGTGTTCGATATTGCACCGTCCGACCTGTCTCCGCTTTCTCCGGAAGAACTCCGGGCCCATCTTCTGTAAGGAGTTTTTTGAATGAATACAAGCGCAAGCTTTATCTGCGGCAATATTTCCCAGCTCGATTCGGGACATCTCGGCTTCGCGGGACAGGATACCGTTGCCCTGGCCGCGCAGTACGGCACACCGCTCTATCTGATGGACGAGGACCGTATCCGCCGGAACTGCCGGGTCTATACGGATGCCTTCCGCAAGTGCTTCGGCGCGGGTTCCATGCCGCTGTATGCCGGCAAGGCCTGTGCCTTCAAGCAGATGTACCGTATCGTGCAGTCCGAAGGGATGGGGATCGATGTCGTTTCCTGCGGCGAGATCCATACCGCGCTGCAGGCCGGATTTGACCCGGAAAATGCTTTCTTTCACAGCAATAATAAAACGGACGAGGATATCCGCTATGCCATCGGACACGGGATCGGATATTTCGTGGCGGACAGCGCGGAGGAGATCCGTGCGATCGAGGCCGAAGCGGCCGCGCAGGATATCCGGCAGAAGGTGCTGCTGCGCCTGACACCGGGCATCGACCCGCATACCTATGCCGCGGTGGATACCGGGCGGGTGGACTCCAAGTTCGGGACCGCCATCGAGACGGGCCAGGCAGAGGAGGCCGCTGCCTTTGCGCTGCGGCAGCCGCACGTGGAACTGGCCGGCTTTCACTGTCATGTCGGTTCGCAGGTATTTTCGGAGGATGTATTCGAACGCAGCTGCGTGGTCATGCTGGAATTTATGGCCGCGTTCCGGGCAAAATACGGCTATACGGCCGGGATCCTGGATCTGGGCGGCGGCTACGGCGTCCCGTATACGGAAAGTGACGGGACAGTCGATATCGCACGGAAGATCGAGAGCGTGGCAGATACGCTGCGCATGACCTGTGCGCGTCTGGGCTACCCCGAGCCGGCTGTGATGATGGAACCGGGGCGCAGCATCGCGGCGGATGCGGGCATGACGCTTTATACGGTCGGCACGCTGAAGCAGATCCCCGGATACAAGAATTATGTTTCCATCGACGGAGGCATGTCCGATAATCCGCGCTTTGCGCTCTACGGCTCCCGCTACACCTGCCTGACCGCGAATAAGATGAACGAGCCCCGGACGCTGGAGGCCTCGCTGGTCGGACGCTGCTGCGAAAGCGGCGATATCATCCAGGAAAACGTGATGTTCCCGGCGAGCATTTCCCGCGGAGATACGGTCGCGGTCTGCACCACCGGCGCGTACAACTATTCCATGGCGTCGAATTACAACCGGATCCCCCGCCCGCCTGTCGTGATGCTCCGGGAGGGAGAAAGCTATCTCGCCGTGAAGCGGGAAACGCTTGAGAATCTGGTAAGTTTGGACATATAAGAAAAAGAGGGATGGATATGAATACGATCACAGCAAAATTCGGCGGCAGTTCTCTGGCCAATGCGGACCAGATCCGTAAGGCCGCCGCTATTATCAAGGCAGATCCCGCACGCCGCTTTGTGGTGGCATCTGCGCCGGGCAAGCGCACGGGCAGTGATATCAAGGTGACGGACCTGCTTTACCGCTGCTATGACGCGGCAGCCGCCGGAGCGGATTACAGTGCCGTACTGGAACAGATCCGGGGACGCTTTGAAGAGATCATCCGGGATCTGGCAGTGGATTTCGATCTGGACGCGGAGATCTCCGTGATCCGTGCCCACCTGGAAAACGGGCCGCAGCGGGATTATATGGCCAGCCGCGGCGAATATCTCAATTCAAAGATTCTGGCGGCCTTCCTGGGCTTTGCGTTCCTGGATACCGCACCGCTTGTATGCTTTTCCGCGGACGGGCATTTTGACGATGCCCGGACGGACAGTGCCCTGCGCGGCGCGCTGGCCGGGGTGGAGCGTGCGGTGCTGCCCGGCTTCTACGGCGCGGATGAAACGGGGAAGATCCATACCTTCTCCCGCGGCGGTTCGGATGTGACCGGTTCTCTGGTCGCGCGTGCCGCGGACGCTTCTCTCTACGAAAACTGGACGGATGTTTCCGGCATGCTCTTTACCGATCCGCGCATCGTCGATAATCCCCGGACCATCGAATATATCACCTACCGTGAGCTGCGGGAGCTTTCCTATATGGGCGCCTCCGTGCTGCATGAGGACGCCGTATTCCCGGTCCGGAAGGCCGGCATCCCCATCAATATCCGCAATACGAACCGCCCGGAAGATGCCGGAACGATGATCGTTGCGGAGCTGCCCGCAGGTGTACCGCTGCAGAATCTGACCGGTATTGCCGGGCGCAGCGGCTTTTCGAGCATCCTGGTGGAAAAGTCCATGATGAACAGCGAGGTCGGCTTCGGAGCCAGACTGCTCGGGATCATCGCCTCGCACGGCGTACCCTTTGAGCATTGCCCGACCGGGATCGATTCCATGTCCGTCGTCGTCAGCAGCGCGGAGTTCCGCGAAAGCAAGGAGGCCGTCCTGCAGCAGATCCGTCACGATCTGAATCCGGAGTTCATTTCGGTGGAAAACGGCCTTTCGATGATCGCCATGGTGGGACACGGGCTGGTCAGCGCCAAGGGGAGCGCGGCACGCATGTTCCGGGCTTTGGCGGACGCGAATATCAATATCCGCATGATCGACCAGGGCTGCAGCGAGATGACCATCATCATCGGTGTGGACGATGCGGACTATGCAAATGCGGTCCGTGCGATCTACCGGGCCTTTGCGTAAGGCGCAGAGGGCCGTTTCCGGAAAAGAAGATAAAAAGAGAGCGGTGCGCAGTTCAGTCAGGGCTGCGCGCCGCTCTTTTTCGGCCGATCTCCGGCGGGGCGCATTTCCCCGCAAGCCTCCCCAATAAAGTTTGGACCGCAAAAAGCCTTATTCCATAAAGCTTTTTGCGGTCCTTGACAAACACGCTGCGTCCTATATCTTATTTTGTTTTGCCGAACAGGATCCGGTTGAAAAACTGAACGAAGGGGCCGGTACAGAACACGGTGACGAAGGTGGCGAAGCCGTATTTGCCGTGAAGCAGCAGAGTGACGGCCAGACAAAGCCCGTCCAGAGCGATACGGCAGAGGAAATAGCGGATTCCGCATCGCTCGGATACGATGATCGGCACACTGTCGTAGGGGGCGATCCCCATGTTGCCGGCGGTATAGACCGAAAGGCCCAGAGATACGACCAGCGTTGCGGGCAGGAGCATCAGGAGCTCCGTGGTCCGGCCGGCGGGAAGCCCCAGGCGGGCCAGGCAGCCGTCAAAGAAGGTGACTGCGTAGCCGAGCAGGAACATGTTGATGAAGGTCCCGAAGCCGATGAATTTCCTGCCCCAGATGAGTTCGATCACCAGCAGGAACAGGCTGAGCAGCGGAAGCAGATTCGCATAGGAGATCCTGCCGCCGATAGCTGCCTCGATGGCGTAGAGCATACTGTGCAGCGGGTGGTTGCTGCCGGTCATGTTGAACATGGCAAGGCCGAGCGCCAGGATGATATTGCCCAGCAGCATGAGAAGCAGCTGCTTTTTGGTGAAATGAAAGATCTGACGGAACAGATCGGCCAGGAAGGTTTTGATGCGGCTCATGGCAGCGCCTCCTTACAGGAATAATTCCAGAATGAATACGGTGAAGCAGCATACCAGCGCCACGGGCAGCAGGCCTGCACCCAGAAGCGCGGCCGCGATGCCGATGACCAGGGCTGCCGCTCCGGCGATCGGATTCGCCGTGGCATAAATGATGGCGGGGAAGGTCATGACCGCCAGCGTGACATAGGGAACGTAGTAGAGGAAGGAACGGATGAATCTGTTCCGGATGGGCCGGCGGATGAGCGTCATGGGAAGGACACGGATCAGGAAGGAAACACCGGCCATGATCAGAATATAAACGTAAATGTTATGCTGCATTTTCGTCCTCCTTGACGGGGAAAAGCAAAGCGGCCGCACCGGCCAGGAGAATGGTCAGGATGATGATGCGCACGCCTTCGCTGATGCTGCTCAGGAACGATAACCTGCCCACGATCCAGCTGGTGAGAAAGCTGACCAGCACCAGCCCGGCGATGACGGGCTTTTTGCGGCAGGGCGGGATGATGACCGCGATGAACATACCGTACAGCGCGACGCTCAGCGCACTGACGAAGCGTGCGGGCAGCAGATTGCCTGCGATGACGCCGAGCGAGGTGCCGATGGCCCAGGGCAGGACCGCGGTGCTGGCGACGCCGTAAGTATAGGCCGGCTTCAGCCAGCCCTCCTGTGCGATGCTGACACCGAAGATCTCGTCTGTGACAAAGGCTCCGATCCCCACGCGGTGGATCCCGGCGGTGCCGGGACGGACGCGCTGGCTCAGTGCGCAGCTCATCAGCAGATAGCGGCAGTTGGCGACCAGGATGATCAGGGCCATCTCCACATAGGCAGCATCGGCGGCAATGACCGTAAAAGCGGCATACTCACCGGCAGAGGCAATGGTGAACAGGCTGGCAAGAAAGCCCTGTACTGCATTCAGTCCTGCGCCTCGGGCCGTGATGCCCAGAGAAAAGGAAACAGCCAGATACCCCAGACCGATCGGCAGACCGTCGCGCAGACCGCGGCTGTAGGCTGCAAGTGATTCTTTTTTCATAATATCTCCTTCGGGAAAAATCCCGGAGGATATTATAGCTGTTTTTTCCGGAAAGGAAAGCAGATAATCGAAAGAAAGGGCAGAATAATGCCTGCATAACAGAAAAGTTAGCCAGAAACAGGCAAGAAAAAATCTGCGGAAAGGATTTTATACTTGCCAAGCAGGGAGAATGCTGATAAAATCAACAGTCGGGTTATGCCACATATATTGTGTATACTATATCAGGAGGATGATTATCATGAGCAGCTTTATCAATGATGTCAAAGCGAAGGCCGCTGCCTGCCGCAAAACCATCGTACTTCCCGAGTCCAACGACAAGAGAACCTACGAGGCTATCGAAAAGATCGTAAAAGAAAACTTCGCGGATCTGGTCCTGATCGCCAGCCCGGCGGATATTGCCGCCTACGGTGCAGGCTATGACCTGACCGGCGTGAAGGTAGTGGATCCTGCCACCTATGAAAAGACCACCGCTTATGCGGAGACCTTTGCCGAGCTTCGCAAAAAGAAGGGCATGACCTATGAGCAGGCTCTGGATATCATTAAAAAGGATTACACCTACTACGGTGTTATGATGGTCAAGATGGGCGATGCCGACGGTATGGTCTCCGGCGCCTGCCACACGACGGCCGATACGCTTCGTCCCTGCCTGCAGATCCTGAAGACGGCTCCCGGCGTGAAGACGGTTTCTTCCTTCTTCCTGATGATCGTTCCGAACTGCGAATACGGCGAGAAGGGCACCTTCGTATTTGCCGACTGCGGTCTGGTACAGAATCCCGTTCCCGAAGAACTGGCGACCATTGCCGGCTCCAGCGCGGAATCCTTTGTAAAGATGGTCGGTGCGGAACCCAGAGTTGCGCTCCTGTCTCACTCCACCATGGGCAGTGCCAAACATGATGATATCACCAAGGTCGTTGAGGCCGTGAAGATCGCCAAGGCCGAATATCCTCAGTATATGATCGACGGCGAGCTGCAGCTCGATGCCGCCATCGTTCCTTCCGTAGGCGCTTCCAAGGCTCCCGGCAGCCCCGTTGCCGGCAAGGCCAACGTACTTGTATTCCCCGACCTGGATGCCGGCAATATCGGCTACAAGCTGGTACAGCGTTTCGCCAAGGCCGAAGCTTACGGCCCTATCTGCCAGGGTCTGGCTGCACCCGTGAACGATCTGAGCCGCGGCTGCAGCGCCGATGATATCGTCGGCGTGGTTGCCATTACCGCTCTGCAGGCACAGGGCTGACGGAAAAGGCTTGCGGCAGGATGAATATGCATACCGCCGCAGCGGAAAATACAGCAGGCGGCGGACAGATACTGTCCGCCCCTCTTGCTTTTGAAAACAGGCTGCCGGCCGGGGAGCCGGCAGAGGATGGGAGAGAAAGAAGAAATCTATGATCAGAGAAGATGTCAGAAACGTTGCCATTATTGCTCACGTTGACCACGGCAAAACCACGCTGGTAGACGAGCTCCTGAAGCAGAGCGGTGTATTCCGCGACAATCAGGAGGTCGCGGACCGCGTGATGGACTCCGGTGCGCTGGAACGCGAACGCGGTATTACCATTTTGTCCAAGAATACGGCTATCCGTTATAAAAACACGAAGATCAATATCATCGACACCCCCGGCCATGCGGATTTCGGCGGCGAGGTGGAACGTGTTCTGAAGATGGTCAACGGTGTTATCCTGGTCGTGGATGCCTTTGAGGGTCCCATGCCGCAGACGCGTTTCGTGCTTTCCAAGGCATTGGAACTGAATCTGGATGTGCTGGTGTGCATCAATAAGGTCGACCGTCCGGAGGCCCGTCCGCAGGAAGTCGTGGACGAGGTGCTCGATCTGCTGCTGGAACTGGATGCAACCGAAAAGCAGCTGGACTGCCCCTTCATTTTCGCTTCGGCGAAATCCGGCTGGGCCGTGAAGGATCTGGACGAGGAGCGCGTCAATATGCGCCCGCTGCTGGATACGATTGTAGAATATATCCCCGCACCGCAGGGTGACCCCGAGGCACCGCTGCAGGTTTTGATCAGTACCATCGACTATAACGAATATGTGGGCCGCATCGGTGTCGGCAAGGTGGATAACGGCGAGCTGAAGGTCAATCAGGAAGTCCTGGTCGTCAATGCCCATGCTCCCGAAAAGAAGGTCCGTGTGAAGGTTAGCAGCCTTTACGAATTTGACGGACTCGGCAAGGTGCCGGTCGAAAAGGCGCAGATCGGGTCCATCGTAGCAGTCTCCGGCATTTCCGATATCCATATCGGTGATACGCTGTGCAATCCGGCTTCCCCTGCTCCCGTGCCTTTCCAGAAAATTTCCGAGCCGACCATCTCCATGCAGATGATGGTCAACGACAGTCCTTTCGCGGGGCAGGAAGGCAAATACGTGACCTCCCGCCACATCCGCGACAGGCTGATGCGTGAGCTGAATACGGATGTCAGCCTGCGGATCGAGGAGCTTTCTCCTGACTGCTTCAAGCTGTCAGGCCGCGGCGAGCTGCATCTGTCCATCCTGATCGAGACCATGCGCCGCGAGGGCTACGAATTCGCCGTCAGCAAGGCGGAGGTGATCTACAAGCGCAGTCCCGACGGACGTCTGCTGGAGCCGATGGAGCGGGTATATGTCGATGTTCCGGATGAATTTTCCGGCACGGTCATTGAAAAGCTGAGCCTCCGCAAGGGCGAGCTTTCCCAGATGCGCCCCTTCGGCGCGGGCCGTACCCGTCTGGAATTCATGATCCCTTCCCGCGGCCTGATCGGCTACCGCGACGAGTTCATGACCGATACGAAGGGCAACGGTATCATCAACCAGCTCTTTGACGGCTATGCTTCCTATAAGGGAGATATCCATTACCGCAATCAGGGCTCCATCATCGTCTTTGAGACCGGCGAGAGCGTGACCTACGGCCTGTTCAACGCGCAGGAACGCGGAACGCTGTTCATCGGCCCCGGCGAGCGGGTGTATGCCGGCATGGTCATCGGTCAGACCGGTAAAGCCGAGGATGTGGAGGTCAATGTATGCAAGACCAAGCATCTTTCCAATACCCGTGCGTCCGGTTCGGACGAAGCACTGAAGCTGACGCCGCCCAAGATCATGAGTCTTGAGCAGTGCATGCAGTTTATTGACACGGACGAGCTGCTGGAGGTGACTCCTCAGCATCTTCGTATCCGCAAACGTATTTTAGATCCTCTGCTCCGCAAGCGCGATATGCTGCGGAAGAAAGGCTGATTTTATCTGTTCCGGAACGGCGCGGGTCGGGCCGGACCCTGCGGAAGCGTCGAAGTTATTTCGGCGCTTTTGCATATAGCGGGAGGTACAAGATGGAAAAACGCATAAGAACGATCCTGTCAGCGGTCCTTGCCGCGGCTGCCGCGCTCCTGTGTCTTGCCGGGTGCGCCAGGCATCCGTCCGAAAGCACGGAACAGCCGGTGAACTGGAAAAAGACCGTGACTGTAGGTACGGACGGCCCGCTGAAGACCACGGACCCGCAGAAGATCTCCAATGCGGCGCACGATCAGCTTTTCCAGATGATGTATAACCGGCTGCTGCACAGAAATGCGGAGACGGGAGAACTGGAGCCTGAACTGGCCCGGGAATGGGAATGGACGGACGAAAGCCGCAGCGTGATCCGTATCCGGCTGCGCGACGATGTCCGCTTCCACTCCGGCGAGAAGCTGACGGCGGCGGATGTGGCGTTCACCATGGACCGTATCACCAACAGTACCGTGAAGGGCAGCTATGACCGCTGCGAGGTGCTGGGCGACTATGAATTGCTGATCTATCTGACCGGGACCAATACGGACTTTCCGTACCATCTGGCGGCCTGCACGACCTCCGTGGTGAGCAGGGCGGCGGCAGAGGCGGCTCCGGAAGCAGATGCCTGCTGCGGCAGCGGCCCGTGGAAATATGTCCCGGAGGAAAGCGCCGCGGGAGATCATGTGACGCTGGTCCGTTTTGAGGACAGCTGGCAGGAAAAGCCCGTGACGGAAAAAATGATCCTCCGTTATATCGGCAACGATTCCGCAAGGCTGATGGCACTGGAAAATAAGGAGATCGATCTGGCGGTGACTCTGTCCTATCAGGAACTGGAGGCCGCGCAGAAGAACGGGGATCTGAATGTGCAGGTCTATGTCGGCACGGGCCTGAACTATCTGGCCTTCAATACCTGCTCGGAGGCGGGCGGCAATGAAAAGCTGCGCCGGGCGGTCGCCTATGCACTGGACCGCGAAGCCATGATCCGGGCCGTGGGAGACCCTGCCGGAGAAGCTGCGGTGAGCCTGTTTGCCCGCGGTGCTTCGGCCTACCGTACGGATTTCGAAACGGATATGAGCTGTCAGCCGGAACGCGCGGCGTCCCTGGCGGCGGAATTGGGTGATGACGCGGCTTTCCGCCTGACCGTCAATACGACGCTGCAGTCGTATAAGACCATGGCGGAGGTACTGCAGGAACAGTGCCGCCTTGCGGGCATCCGCGTGACGCTGGACGAGGTGGATGCTTCCGGCCTTACGGCGGCTTCCAAATTTTCAAGTGCGACGCACGAAGCATTGATTTATACGATCTATCTGAACGAATATAACAGTGACATTTCCCGGCTGCTGACTCCGGGCATCAGCACGAATAAGGCAGTCCTGACAGACGGGGAAGTACTCGGTCTGCTGGAACAGGGAGTGACTGTCGGCGATGCCGCGGCGGCCCGTGACTGCTACCGGAAGGTGCAGGAACTGGTACATGATCACTGCTGGTATATTCCGCTGTTTTACGGAAGCGGCGCCGTTGCCTGGCAGAAAGGCGCGGAGGGCTGCATCGTCGCGGACAATGCCCGCCACGATTTTACGTATCTGCGGGTGTCTGAATAAAGCTCTGCGCGGAAGGCAATAAAGAGAACAGGAGGGAAACGGGATGGCGAAGTTTATTCTGAAGCGCATACTGTGGTTCCTTCCTGTTTTTTTCGCGGTTTCGCTGCTTGTCTATATCTTTCTGGATCTGGCGCCGGGCAATGAACTCGATATGCTGGGAACGGATCTTTCCGAAGAGCAGCTGGCGGAGCTGTATCACGAACGCGGGTACGACCGCTCTGTTTTTTACCGTTATTACCTGTACATGAAAAAAATGCTGCGGGGGGATCTGGGCCGTTCTTCCGTGTACGGCGAACCCGTCCTGCAGCTGTATCTGCAGAGGCTGCCGGCGACGCTCGCGCTGGCCGGGACAGCCGTGCTGTTTTCCGTGCTGGTGTCCGTGCCGCTCGGGATCCTTTCCGCGGCGCGTCAGAACCGCGCGGCGGACCGGGCCATCCGCGTCGGGACGGTCCTCGGCCTTGCCATGCCGAATTTCTGGCTCGGTGTACTGCTTCTGCTGCTTTTTTCCCACAAATGGGGGCTTCTGCCCTCCGGAGGCAATCTGCAGGGGCTGCGCAGCCTGATCCTGCCGGCTCTGACGCTCGGCAGCGGTCTGACGGCGGCGCTGGTCCGTACGACCCGCGGCAGTATGCTGGAAGTGATGGGAACGGATTATCTGAAGGCGGCCCGGGCCAAGGGACTGCCCCGGATGGCGGTCCTGTGCAAGCATGCTTTCAAGAACGCGCTGATCCCCGTCCTCACGGTGCTGGGCAGTCAGCTGGGGGCCGTCATGGGCGGCGCCGCCGTTACGGAGAGCGTGTTTTCCTGGCCGGGAACGGGGCGCCTGCTCGTAGATGCCCTGAAAGAGCGTGACGCGGCATTGGCCGCAGGCTGTCTTCTTATGACTGCCCTGATGATCTCACTGGTGCAGCTGGCGGTAGACCTGCTTTACGGCGCGGTCAATCCGAAGCTGCGCAGCCGCCGGGGCGGGGAAGGAGGCGGCCGTGAATAAACCGAATTTCCTGCAGAGGCTTTTGAAAAACCGGACTGCCGCGGCGGGGCTGTGCTTCCTGACATTGCTGCTGATCTTGGCAGTAACGGCAAATCTGTTCATTTCCGAAGACATGGTCATCGGACAGGATATTTCGCAGCGGCTGCAGAAGCCTTCGCGGCAGCATCCCTTCGGAACGGATGAGACCGGCCGCGAGATGCTTTGGCGCGTGCTGTACGGCAGCCGCTATTCGCTCCTGATCGGCTTCGCATCCGCGCTGCTTTCCCTGCTGATCGGGGTACCGCTGGGGGCCGTTTCCGGATATTTCGGCGGGATCGCCGGGCAGCTGATCATGCGCCTGACGGATGTATTTTCCGCGCTTCCTTCCGTTTTGACGGCAATGGCCGTAACGGCACTCCTCGGCGGCAGTGAAGCGAATCTGATCCTGGCGGTGGGGATATCCGCCGTGCCGCTCTTTGTCCGCGTCAGCCGTGCGGCTGTCATGGAAAGCTATGTGGAAGCCTACACGGAAGCGGCTCGCTGCATGGGTGCGGGCCCGTGGCGGATACTGGTGACGCACACCCTGCCGCATATATTCCCCACGGTACTGATCCAGTTCTGCCTGCGTGTCGGTTCGGCGATCCTGGCCGCGTCCTCCCTCAGCTTTCTGGGTCTGGGCCTCGGCGCGCCGATCCCGGAATGGGGCGCACTGCTGGCAGCCGGCCGCGGTTTTATCCGCAGCAGCGGATATCTGTCTCTGTTCCCGGGAATATTCATCACGCTGACCGTATTGGCTTTTCAGCTGCTGGGGGACGGCCTCAGAGACGTTCTGGATGTGGAAAAATCAGCCTAGGGATCCGAATCGGATAAAAGCGGCTTGCCCGGCCGCGGCTGTTTGGTATATAATGCACGCGAGAGGAAGCGGTCTGAACTGCAAAAAGGAGTAAAAGATGGGAAAACGAGACGATTTTATCAGCTGGGACGAGTATTTTATGGGAATTGCCTACCTGAGTGCCCAGCGTTCCAAGGACCCGAACACGCAGGTCGGCGCCTGCATCGTCAGCAGTGACAATAAGATCCTGTCCATGGGCTATAACGGTTTTCCGCGCGGCTGCTCCGACGACAACTTCCCCTGGGAGAGGAACGGCGAGCCCTACGATACGAAATATTATTATGTGACGCACAGCGAACTGAACGCCATTTTGAACTATCGCGGCGGCAGTCTGGAGGGAAGCAAGCTGTATGTGACGCTGTTCCCCTGCAATGAGTGCGCCAAGGCGATCATTCAGGCCGGGATCCGGACCCTGATCTACGCCAGCGACAAATACGCCGATACACCGGCCACCCGCGCCTCCAAGCGTATGCTGAATGCGGCGGGCGTGCGGTATTATGCGTACCAGCCCACGGGCAGAAAAGTGGAATTGAAACTGTAGGAGAAACATGAAAGGGATCGGAAAAAGACTCATATGTATGGCAGTGCTGCTTGCGGCGGCACTGCTTTGCGGTATGCTCCTTCCCCGAGAAAAAAGCAGGAGCGCCGCTGCGGAGGGGACCCTCCAGCCGGCGGAACTGCCTGTGATGTACATGGAATGGAACGGGGCCCGGCTGGGGCCTGTTTTCGGATATACGAGAGAGATGGATGACGGCGTCGGCAGCGAACATCTGCTGCCTTTTTCGGAAGAACTGACGCTGCCTTTTTTTCTGACGGGCGTCAGCCAAAGGCCGGACAGTATCGGTTATGAGGTGAGGGGCCTGGAGGACGGACGGCTGCTGGAACGCGGCACGGCCGACGATGCGGAAGGCGGACGGGGAAGCCTGTCCTTTACACTGAATCTGAAAGATCTTTGGGAAGCAGGGACGGTATACCGTCTGTGCTTTACTTTGCGCTGGGGCGAAAAGGAAGCCTATTATTACATGCAGATCTTCCAGCCGGTGGATACGCCGCTGGAGCGCCTGCTGGATTATGCGCTCACCATGCATGAGGCTCTGTTCGATCCGGAACGGGCGCTCCCGTACGCGGCCAAGCTGGAGGTCTCGGATCTGACCGATAAGAACACGCTGGCGTATGTGAATATCGGCAGCAGCTTTTCGCAGGTGTCCTGGGGCAATTCGGGGGCGGTGCAGATCTCCGATACCTGGGTGCGGCTTTTGTCCGTGGAGGGGATCTACGGGCAGTTCCTGCTGACTTACCTGGTGGAAGCACCGACCGGGGAAGACACCAAAGCCACCTTCCGCGTGGAGGAATATATCAGCCTGCAGATGTACACCGATGTGACTTATCTGCTGGGATATGAACGTCATATGGAAGAACTGTGGCGGGCCTCCGCCGATAATCTGTTCGGCCGGGGCATTATGCTCGGCGTGCAGGAGGAGGACCGCATAGCGGCCCTGTCCAATGAGAAGGTATCGGCCTTTACGGTCGGGGGCGAGCTGTATCTGTATGAAAATGAACCGCAGCGGCTGACCCGCGTCTTTTCGTACCGCACCGACGGCGAGGAGGACGTGCGCAGCCTGTGCAGCCATTACGGGATCAAGCTGCTGAATCTGGACGAAGAGGGCAATGTGAGCTTCCTGCTTTACGGTTATATGAACGGCGGCGGAGACCGGGAAGGCAGCAGCGGTATCAGCTACTTCCAGTACAGCCCTGCCGCGAATCTGCTGACGGAACGCCTGTTCCTCAGCTCCGGGCAGCCTTTTGATCTGCTGAAAGAGGACGTGGATACGCTCCTGTATGAGAATCAGGACGGTTTCCTGTATTTTTGCTTTGAAAACAAAGTATATGTGTACGACCGCGGCTCCGGGGAAGCTACCGTGCTGGTGACGGAAGACGAAATGAAGACCCTGCGCGTGAGCCGCTCCGGCACCAGACTGGCCTGGAAGACCGCGGACGGGGCTATCCGCCTGATGGACCTGGAGGAGCACAGCGACGAACGTATCCGCCCGGCGGCAGAAGATTTCGCGGATGTCCTTTGCTTTATCCGGGAAGATATCCTCCTGGGCTACGGACACAGCTATCAGCCGTCCGTCTCCGTCGGAGAGGACGAATCCGTTACGCCGTATTACCGCCTGGAGATCCTCGCGGAGGACGGAGCCTGCCTTCTGTATTATGCTTACGATGATATCTGCGTCACGGGCGTGGAGGCGGACAGCGAAAAGGTGACGGTGCATCGCTGCACGCAGGAAGGTTCGGTTTACAGAAATCTGAACGATGACGTATTGCTGCATAAAAAGCAGACAGATGTCTCCGCCGATATTTTTACTTCCTACCAGAGCGAGACTCTGCTGCGGGAAACGGTGCTGCCGGTCGGCAAGCTGCCTTCCTTCCTGCGTCTCAATACCGGCGCAAAGCCGGATGTGCTCCTGAATACTGCTTTTGAACTGCCGATTTACGGGACCTCCGGCAAAGAAACGGTACGCTTCCTTGCCTACGGCAGAGGCCGGATGCAGGGGATCTACCCGACGTTAGGGGCCGCGGTCCGGGCTGCCGAGGGAGATTACGGCTATGTGACGGATCAGAGCGGCGTGCGGGAGTGGAGCTGGCGCACCAAGCAGCCGACCCTGCAGCTGAGCCTGGAGGGCGTGGACCGGAAGAACGAAGACGGGCAGCTGCGCAATGTGACGGGGATGTCCTTCCGCGCGCTGACCTATTTCCTGAATGAGGGGACGCCCGTGAAGTGGGTCAGTCAGAACGGTTCCGTGCGGTGGATCATCGGTTATGACCGTGAAAATGCGGTGATCTACAGCTCTGCCGGCGGGAAGACCTCCAAGGTGCCGCTGGAAGAATTGGAAAAAGATCTGCGGGAGACCTATGAGTTCCTGTGGGTGAACCGAAAATAAGCCGGGCCGGGCAGCGCCCGGCTTCCGGCGGGGATATACGCCCCGGCTTTCTGACAGCTGGGAATTGACAAGTATGTTCCTGTCCTGTATAATAGCAGACAGACGGAAATGGGGGCCCGGTCCTGCGCAATGCGGGGCTGTGAACCGTGTCAGGTCGGGAACGAAGCAGCACTAAGCAGATACCTGCTTGTGCCGCAGGGAACCCGGGCAACCCGCCGTTTTTTTATTGCAAAGAAATATTCGTTATGTTACAATAAGTCTGGGAGTATGCTTTCCGGCAAGGAGGCAGATCTTCAGAAGGGCCGCTATGTCATATATCGCATTGTACCGGAAATGGCGCCCCCACGATTTCGGCGAAGTCAAGGGGCAGGATGCCATCGTAACGACGCTGAAAAACCAGATCACAGCCGACAGGGTGGGGCATGCCTACCTTTTTTGCGGTTCCCGCGGAACAGGCAAGACGACGGTCGCGAAGATCTTTGCGCAGGCAGTCAACTGTCTGGAGCCGGTCGGCGGTTCTCCCTGCGGAAAGTGCAGCCTCTGTGAGGCGGTAGCGGCAGGGAATTCCGTCAATGTGATCGAGATCGATGCGGCTTCCAATAACGGTGTGGACAGTATCCGGGAGATCCGGGACGAGGTCCAGTACCGTCCGGCACAGGGCCGTTACCGCGTCTATATCATCGATGAAGTGCATATGCTTTCCACGGGCGCTTTCAATGCGCTCCTGAAGACGCTGGAGGAGCCGCCGGCGTATGTGATTTTTATCCTGGCGACCACCGACCCGAACAAGATCCCTCTGACGG
>JAZLHR010000133.1:0-2655 GCA_045616945.1 Lachnospiraceae bacterium
AAACTAAACCAAATTTCAAAATTTCTCAAAAAAAATTCCTCCTTGTCCGAAAAATAAAAAAAGCCGGTCATCCGAATAGGACAACCGGCTAAATCTACGCTTTATCTCAAGCAAAAAAATAACGGTCACACCACTTTTTAAGTGATGTGACCGTACTTATTGGTTTTATCTTCGCTTTATACTAAGCAGAAATTCTGATTAGTGTTGATCGCGAATAGCTGCCTGTGCTGCTGCAAGTCTTGCAATCGGAACACGGAACGGGCTGCAGGATACATAGTCCAGACCGATCTCATTGCAGAACTCGATGGAGCTGGGATCGCCGCCGTGCTCACCGCAGATACCGCAGTGCAGAGCGGGATTGACGGGCTTGCCGAGCTTCAGAGCCATATCCATCAGCTTGCCGACGCCGGAGCGGTCCAGACGGGCAAAAGGATCATTTTCCAGGATCTTGGTGTCGTAATAAGCTCCGAGGAACTTGCCGGCATCGTCACGGCTGAAGCCGTAGGTCATCTGGGTCAGATCGTTGGTACCGAAGCAGAAGAAATCAGCTTCCTTGGCGATCTCATCGGCAGTCAGAGCGGCACGAGGGATCTCGATCATGGTGCCGACTTCATATTCGAGCTTAACGCCGGCTGCAGCGATTTCTTCATCGGCGGTCTTGACGATATAGCTCTTTACGAACTTGAATTCCTTCAGCTCGGAGGTCAGCGGAACCATGATCTCGGGCTTCATGTTCCATTCAGGATGATTCTTCTGCACTTTGATGGCAGCACGGATGACCGCACGGGTCTGCATCACGGCGATTTCAGGGTAGGTGACAGCCAGACGGCAGCCGCGGTGACCCATCATCGGGTTGACCTCGACCAGACCGGCAACGAGGTTCTTGATGTAGGAAATGTCACGGCCCTGAGCCTTGGCCAGCAGTTCCATTTCCTCATCGGTGTGAGGAACGAACTCATGAAGAGGCGGATCCAGGAAACGAATGGTAACAGGCGTACCTTCCAGAGCTTCGTACAGCTGCTCGAAGTCGTTCTGCTGATAAGGCTGGATCTTGGCCAGAGCCTTCTCGCGTTCTTCCGCGGTCTCGGCGCAGATCATTTCACGGAATGCAGCAATACGGTCAGCTTCGAAGAACATATGCTCGGTACGGGTCAGGCCGATGCCTTCTGCACCCAGTTCGCGAGCCTTCTTGGCATCTCTGGGAGTATCGGCATTGGTACGTACCTTCAGGGTGCGATACTTGTCAGCCCAGCCCATGATACGTCCGAAATAACCGGAAATGGAAGCATCTACGGTAGGGATCAATCCCTGATAAATGTTGCCGGTAGTACCGTCGATGGAGATAGCATCGCCTTCATGGAAGGCTACGCCGCCCAGCGTGAATACCTTGTTGGCTTCATCCATCTTGATGTCGCCGCAGCCGGATACGCAGCACTCGCCCATACCGCGGGCAACAACAGCCGCGTGAGAGGTCATACCGCCGCGAACGGTCAGGATGCCTTCGGCAGCCTTCATACCGGCGATATCTTCGGGAGAGGTCTCCAGACGAACCAGAACGACCTTTTCCTTGCGGGCTTTCCATTCTACGGCATCGTCAGCGGTAAATACGACCTTGCCGCAGGCAGCACCGGGGGAAGCACCCAGACCCTTGCCCAGAGGCTTGGCAGCCTTCAGAGCAGCAGCATCGAACTGAGGATGCAGCAGGGTGTCGAGGTTGCGGGGATCAATCATCATAACAGCCTGCTTTTCATCGATCATGCCCTCATCAACGAGGTCGCATGCGATCTTCAGAGCAGCCTGAGCGGTTCTCTTGCCGTTGCGGCACTGCAGCATGTAGAGCTTGCCGTTTTCAACGGTGAACTCCATGTCCTGCATATCGCGGTAATGATTTTCCAGCAGGCCGCAGACCTTTACGAAATCGGCATAGGCCTGAGGGAACTTCTCTGCCATCTGAGAAATGGGCATGGGGGTGCGGACGCCGGCTACAACGTCTTCGCCCTGTGCATTGGTCAGGAACTCGCCCATCAGCTTCTTCTCGCCGGTAGCGGGATCACGGGTGAAGGCAACGCCGGTACCGGAATTGTCGTTCAGGTTGCCGAATACCATGGGCATTACGGAAACGGCAGTGCCCCAGCTGTAAGGGATATCGTTGTCGCGGCGATAAACGTTGGCGCGGGGGTTATCCCAGCTGCGGAATACGGCCTTGATGGCTTCCTTCAGCTGTACAACGGGATCGGAAGGGAAATCCTCACCCAGCTGATTCTTGTATTCGGCCTTGAACTGGATAGCCAGTTCCTTCAGGTCGGCAGCAGTCAGCTCAACGTCGAAGGTAACACCCTTCTTTTCCTTCATCTGGTCGATCAGCTGCTCGAAATATTTCTTGCCGACTTCCATAACAACATCGGAGAACATCTGAATGAAACGGCGATAGGAGTCATATACAAAACGCTCGAACTTGGGATCGGGGTTGCCGGCGATCATGGCAGCAACAACGTCATCGTTCAGGCCGAGGTTCAGGATCGTGTCCATCATACCGGGCATGGAAGCACGTGCGCCGGAACGAACGGAAACCAGCAGGGGGTTCTTCAGATCGCCGAACTTCTTGCCGTTCATTTCTTCCATCTTGGCTACGTATTCCATTACCTGAGCCATGAT